>JANMQL010000328.1:0-19436 GCA_031370475.1 Hyphomicrobiales bacterium
TAGACCTTCTGGTCCACCGCCTCACCCTTTGCCAGTTTCAGGGCGGCATCCAGGGCTCCCGCACCCTGGCCGGCGGCATCCTGAAACACGGTGGCATCAAGGTCGCCCGCCTGCATGGCGGCGAGGGCGTCCTGGGTCGCGTCCACGCCGCCGACCACGACTGCCTTCATGTCGATGTTGGCGGCTTTCATGGCCTGGATGGCGCCGATGGCGCTTTCGTCATTGTTGGCGATCACACCATCGAACGTCGTGCCGGTCGAAAGCCAGTTGGTCATCAGGTTCTGGGCTTCGTCGCGGCGCCAGTTCGAGGTCTGCTTGTCGATGATCTTGATGAAGCTGCAATCCGGCGTGGCGATGACCTCGTCGATATCCTTGGTGCGCTGAACCGCGGCCTGGTTCGACAGCTCGCCCATGATCACATAGACGTTTGCCTCGGTCTTGCCGGCTTCCTTGAAGATGCGGCAGATCTCTTTGGTTTCAAGCGTGCCCGAGTCGCGCTCGTTGGACGCGACGAAGGCCTGGTTGTCGGGCAGCGTGTCGACGTTGACCGGCTCGCGATTGACATAGACCAGCGGCACGTTGGCGGCGGCGGCGGCGTCCGACATGGCCTGGGTGGCCGATGTATCGACCGGATTCACGATGATGGCGCTGACGCCCGATGCGATGAAGTTCTTGATCTGGTCAAGCTGCTTGGCCACGTCGTTCTGGGCGTCTTCCACCTGCAGTTCAACGCCTTGCATGCCCTTGGCCTGTTCGACCATGCCGTTGCGCAGAACGGTCAAGAAGTTGTCGTCGAAAAGGGCCATGGAGACACCGATCTTGTCGGCGGCAAGCGCCGAACCCGACATCAGCGCCATGAAGGCGAGGCTCATCACTGTCTTCTTCATCTGTCTTCTCCTCCGATAGGGTGTCCGGGGGCACCCGATTGATTGCCGGATCGACCCCTTGCGGGGAAAGTCTGGTCGATGTCTGGGGAAGTGCTGGCGTGGCGGCGCTATTTCTGCGCCGCGGCCGGTCCTTCGTCTCCCCGGCCGGTCCAATTCTGTCGACGTTGGTTTTCCGGCAGTCGCAACAAGATGGAATATTTGAAGCATCTTGCTCAGATTTTAGATAGAATATTCCAAATCCAGCGAGAGTCAAAATATTGCAACCAATGCAGCCGCGAAACTATCAAAAACTATCAGACCGGCCGCCGAAGCGTCTGATGGACAATTTCATCCGCAATTCGCTCAGATATTCTCGCGGATCAGAAGCTCGGCCGGAAGCTGGATCTGCTCCATTCCTTCGAGAGTCTTGCCATCGACGGCGCGATCCATGGCCTCGACGACGCGGGCCGAGAGCTGCGCCAGCGGCGTGTTGAGAACCAGATCGACAACGCCGTCGATCAGGGCGGCGCGGGTATAGGGTAGCAGTTCATTGCAGACGGCCACCACCCGGCCGCCGGCGCCTTCCTCGCGTAGCGCCTCGATCATGCCCTTCATGCCGCCGCCGGCCAAGTAGATGCCCTTGAGGTTCCCGTTCTTGCCGAGAATATCGAGCGTCGCCTCGTGGGCGATGCGGTCGTCCTCGAGATCGACGGCGGTTTCCAGCAACTGAAACTGCGGCGCGTGTTCGCGGAAAAAGGAGCGGAAACTGATCTCGGCGAGTTCCTGACCGAGATAGCGATGGGTTCCCACCAAAACTCCGACCGGACCGGGGCCCTTCGCCAGGCGCGAAATCGCCCAGGCGGCGGTGCGGCCGGCCTTGCGGCTGTCGACGCCGGCATAGCCGGCACGAGATGGCGCCGAGACATCGGTGAGCAGCGTGAAGACCGGCGTTCCCGCCGCCGATAATTCTTCGATCGCTTCATTGACATGCGGATGATCGACGGCCACGACGGCCAGTGCGTCACAGCGCCGGGCCATGTCGCGGAGCTTGGCGGCGATTGCCGCCGGGATCAGCTCATCGACGAATTCGATCGACGGCCGGCCGCGCATATAGCTTGCCGCGCGGGTGGCGGCGGAAAGGGCCGCGGCCAGGGACCGGTAGAATTCATCGTGGCGTTTCTGCAAGATGAAGCCGAGATCGCGGTGCGGTACCTCGGCCAGACGCTGCTTCAACAGGCCGGCGGCATGGTAACCGATGCGCTCCGCCGCGGCGGCGACGCGCATGGCGGTTGCCTCGCGCACCGGCAGCCGGCGGTTGAGAACCCGGTCGACGGTCGCAACGCTGACGGCCGAAGCCCGCGCCAGATCGGCAATCGTGGGCCGCTTGGCCATGGAGTTCTCCCGCAATGAAAATATCATCATAGCAAATGATATGATATGATGCAATTTGATAGAATACATCATGATGCCGTTGCCGAATTGCATTGGCTTCGCTAGGGTTCCGGCGGTCATCTGGAGGAAGCGGCCCATGAACGCGCCCGTCATCCCGCGCAATTACAGCCTCGTCGGCCCGGAAGCGAAGCGGGCCGCGGAACTTGGCCTGGTTTCGGCCCAGTGGTTTGCGGTGCCCGTGCCGCGCAAGCGGATGAAAGAGCTGATGCAGCGCAAGGACGCTCCCGCGATCCGCGACACGCTGATCTGGATAGCCTCCTTCCTGGCGGCCGGCGGACTCGCCGTCTATTTCTGGCCGAGCCTGTGGGCGCTGCCCTGCTTCATCGCCTATGGCGTGCTCTACGGATCGTCGACCGACTCGCGCTGGCATGAATGTGGCCACGGCACCGCCTTCAAGACGGCCTGGATGAACGATGCCGTCTATCATGCGGCCTGCTTCATGATCATGCGCGAGCCGACGGTGTGGCGCTGGAGTCATACGCGGCATCACACCGACACGATCGTCGTCGGCCGCGATCCGGAAATCGCGGTGATGCGGCCGACCGTCATCCTCAAGGTCATCGGCATGTTCTTCGCCATCCCGCAGACCATCGCCGCAATCAAGAAAATGCTGCTGCATGTCTCCGGCCGCCTGGAAGCCGAGGAGGCGACCTATATTCCGGAGATGGAGCGAGCCCGTGTTTATCTGGTCGCCCGCATCTGGCTGGCGATCCATGTGACAGTGATCGCCTATGCGTTTGCCATCGGTTCGATCCTGCCCATGCTGCTGGTGGGGCCGCTGCCCACCATGTACGGGGCCTGGCTGCATATCGTCACGGGCCTCACGCAACATGCGGGCCTGGCCGAGGACGTCCTCGACCATCGCCTCAACAGCCGCACCGTCTACATGAACCCGGTGATGCGGTTTCTCTACTGGAACATGAATTACCACATCGAACATCACATGTTCCCGATGGTGCCCTATCATGCGCTGCCGGCGCTGCATGAAGACTTGAAGGCTTGGTGCCCGCCGCCCTACACAAGCATCTATGCCGCCTACCGCGAAATCGTCCCGGCCCTGCTGCGCCAGGTGAAAGAGCCGGGCTGGCACATCGAACGCAAGCTGCCGGGGGGTGTTGCGGCGATGGCCGAAGCGGCGCAATAAATACATTCGACAGGGGGACTCAATGGCACAATGGATCGCGGCCTGTGCGGCCGGCGGCATCGACGAAGAAGACGTGATGCGCTTCGATCATGGCGGCAAGACCTATGCCATCTACCGCTCGCCGGACGACAAATATTATGCCACCGACGGCATCTGCACCCATGAGCACGCCTATCTGACCGACGGGCTGGTCATGGACAACATCGTCGAATGCCCCAAGCACAACGGCCGCTTCGACTACCGCACGGGTGCGGCCAGGGGCGCGCCGGTCTGCGTCAACCTCAAGACCTATCCGGTGAAAGTCGAAGCCGGCAAGGTCCTCATCGACGTCGGCTGAGAGATGCCGGAACCCGGCATGGTGATCGTCGGTTGCGGCAAGGCGGCGGCGCGGGCCGTCATCGGGCTGCGCGAGCACGGCTGGAAGGGCCCGGTCACACTGATCGGCGAGGAGAAGCACCTCCCCTACGATCTGCCGCCGCTTTCGAAAGCGGCGATCTCCGGCGAGGAGGAGCCGCAGCCCACGCTGCTGCTCGACGAGTCGATGCTCGCCTCCCTCGGCGTCACCCGCATATCCGGGATCGCCGCCGCCGTCATAGACCGCGTGGCGAAATCCGTGACGCTTGCCGACGGCCGCCGCATTCCCTACGTCAAGCTGCTGGTCGCCACCGGCGCCAGGGCCCGGAAACTGAATCTTGCCGGCGGAGAATACGCGCGAACCTTGCGGTGCTTCGAGGATTCGGCGGCCCTGCGCGCCGCTTTCACGCCCGGCCGCAACATCGCCATCATCGGCGCCGGATTTATCGGGCTCGAACTGGCCTCGAGCGCCAGTAAGCGCGGCTGCACCGTGACGGTGATCGAGGCCCAACCCCGCATTCTGATGCGCGGTGTACCGCAAGAAATCTCCGATGTGGTGGCGGCGCGGCATAAGACGGCGGGCGTAACGATCCTGACCGGCGTCAGCATCGATCATATCGAAAGAGACGGCGTCGTCCTCTCCGGCGGTCGCAAGATCGCAGCCGATGTCATCGTTGCCGGAATCGGCGCCGCGCCGGAAATCTCGCTGGCGCAGGCGGCGGGCCTGGCAATCGACAACGGAATTGCCTGCAACGCGCAGCTCCAGACCGGCGATCCCGATATTTTCGCGGCCGGCGATTGCTGCTCGTTTCCCCATGGCGTTTTCGGCAACAGGCGGCTTCGCCTCGAAGCCTGGCGCAGCGCCCAGGACCAGGGAGCGGTGGCGGCCGAGAACATGCTGGGCGGAGCCAAGGCGCACGAAGCGATCCCGTGGTTCTGGTCGGATCAGTTCGAACTCACGCTGCAGATCGCCGGCCTACCCGGCGATGGCACAACGATCATTAGGCGGCAGGTGAAGGAAGATGCATTCATCCTGTTCCATCTCGACGGCAACGGCGGGCTCGCCGGCGCCAGCGGCATCGGCCCCGGCAATACCGTCGCCCGCGACATCCGGCTGGCCGAAATGCTGATCGCCAAGCGCGCCACGCCTTCCCCCGCGCAACTTGCCGATCCGGCCTTCCAGCTCAAATCGCTGCTCAGGGGCTTATGACCCGGGAATTTCCAAATCGGGCGATATGAAAGTCCCGGCCGGGAATGGAACGGACGGCCGCGTCCGGCGGACTTGAATCCCACGAAATCATGGAGATTGCCGAATCGGCGTCGGCGGAACGGGGGAGCGATCTGATTGGAGGCTGAGATTATCGCTTGCATGATGGGGGCGAAGTGCGGGATAGCCTAGAAGCACACTTCGGCGGGGATCGGGGATGTTATCGTTACTGGGATTGGCCTTCTTGGTGGGCATGCATCACGCCCTGGAAGCCGATCACGTGGCCGCAGTGTCGAGCTTCGCGTCGGGCGGAAAACGGCTCCCGGACATGGTTCAACACGGTTTGACCTGGGGACTCGGCCACACCGCGACATTGTTTCTGTTTGCCGGTGCGGCACTCGTCCTTGGCCGGGCCATCCCCGAGACGCTGTCCGTGCAATTGGAGATGGCGGCGGGCGTCATGCTGGTGGGGCTCGGCGGCCATGTCCTGTGGCGGCTGCGACGCGACCGGGTCCACTTCCATGGTCACAGGCACGACGGCGGCAGGGTCCACCTTCACGCCCACAGTCATCGCGCCGAGACGCTCCGGCACGAATACTCGCCGCACCGGCACGCCCATCGCTTCAAATGGCGGACGCTGCTGGTCGGCATGGTCCATGGCATGGCGGGCTCGGCCGCCCTCTTGGTGATGGCGGTCACCCAAATCCGCAATTCCTGGGAAGGCCTGGCCTATGTGCTGCTATTCGGCTTGGGATCGATGCTGGGCATGGCCGTCGTGTCAGCGGCCATAGGCCTGCCCCTGACATTGACGGCGCGGTCGCTCGACTGGGCTAATCGGGGACTTCAGTTCATGGTGGGAATGGTGACGATCCTGATCGGAGCGCGCGTCCTTCTTGCGGCGGATTTCACCGTCTGGTGATGGGCGGGCGGCATTGTCGACTTAGCGACGAATGATTGCGAAGGTCCCGCTCCGATCTCGATTCTCATGCTGACGCGGTCGCCGCCGTCCGAACAGCCGTGGCCCTAATCCTGAGGTGGCGGAGAGTACAACGGCGGATCAGATGACGTTGAAGATTGAAGGTGTTGTAAACGGCAGCATGTGTGGCACGAAATCTCCGGGCTGAGCCCTGTGATTTGAATCGTTGTTGCTTCCTCTCGCGGCGGCGGTCTGGCATTCCGGAGATTGCGACCGAACTGTTGGCCGAACTTCCTGGTCCAGCAGCGGATGGTCTCATAGCTGGCATCGATGCTCGCTCGGCCATCAAGCCTTCAATATCCCGAAAGCTCGGGGCGAACCGGAAGTACAGCCATACCGCCTGGCGGATGACGTCAGTTGGAAATCGATGGCGAGCATAGGACATCGGATTCATCAGTGGCGATCTCACGTGGGAACAGGGACCACCAGAGCTCTCAAAGGGTCGCAGAGTCTATGGCTAAAGGAAAACCCACCGCGTTATCGTGACAACTCCGCCCTGGGCTATCGTCCATCCGCACCGGAAAGCATTATCCCAATGGACCAGAGATCGATCATGCACTAACATTCAATCCGGACCACTCGATGGGGGCAGTCCAGCCTTATCCAAGACCGTTCTATTTAGGTCGACAGCTGTGCCGAGAGGGCGATATACCGCTCTGCGGAACCATGGATGCAACAGCATGACAAGCGGCCCGTGGCGGCAATCGGCCTATCATCGCAACTGGCTGGTCACGCAAGCCGACAATCTCTTCGATTTCCACCAGTTCCGTTGCCGCAATCCCAAGGGCGGATTTTTCGAACTTGACGATGCCGGCGCCCCCTTTGGAACTGTTCGCCAGCTTCACGCCACCACCCGCATGGTCCATTGTTTCGCCATCGCTCATTTGCTCGGCCGGCCCGGCGCCGACGCAATCGTCGACCACGGCATGCAATATCTCTGGCACCACCACCGCGACCGGCGCCATGGCGGTTATGTCTGGTCGCTCGACGACGAGACGCTGCACGACAGTTCGAAACAGGCCTATGGCCACGCTTTCGTTCTGCTCGCGGCGTCGGGCGCCAAATGTGTCGGCCACCCCCTGGCCGACGCCATGCTGGCGGATATCACGGAAATCATCGACAATCGATTCTGGGAGGATCGGCACGGTGCTGTCGCCGAGGAATTCGCCCAGGACTGGTCGCCACTCAGCCAATATCGCGGCCAGAATTCCAACATGCACTTGACCGAAGCCCTGATGGCGGCTTTCGAGGCCACCGGCAAGGACCATTACCTGCGCAAGGCCGAGCGCATCGCCAGCCTTATCATCAAGCGCCATGCGGCGAACCAGGACTACCGCGTTGGCGAACACTTCGACCGGGATTGGAACCTCGATCTCGGCTATCGCGGCTCGGACATCTTCCGCCCCGCCGGAACGACGCCCGGTCACTGGCTGGAATGGTCCAGACTTCTGTTGCAGCTATGGGAACTCGGTGGACGGAAAGTCACCTGGCTACCCGCCGCCTCGGCAAAACTCTTCCGCAACTCGATCGATCTCGGGTGGGACAAGCAATCGGGCGGATTCCATTACACGTTCGATTGGGACAACAAACCGGCGCTCCGCCAGAAACTCTGGTGGCCGGCCGCCGAGGGCCTGGGTGCTGCCGCATACCTTGCCGCCCACGACAACGACCCCTATTACGAGGAGTGGTATCGCCGCATTTGGGGCTTCTGCAGCATGTATTTCATCGACCATGTCCACGGCGGCTGGCATCCCGAGCTGGGCGAAGACCTGATGCCGGCTCGCGGCTTCTTTGCCGGCAAGCCGGATATCTACCACGCACTCCAGGCCTGCCTCATCCCGCTCTACCCGGCCACCGGCAGCCTCACCCGCGTCATCAGCGAGGCAACATGACCCATATGTCAACCGCCGAACTTCGCGGCTATCAGCAGATTTGCGGGGCCAACGGCACCATCATGGTGATTGCCTGCGATCAGCGGGGCGGCATTCGCAAGCTGCTTGCCGACGACCCGGCCGGCCAGGCCAAAATCACCGACACAATTTTGGGCGACACCAAGTCGGATGTGGTGCGCTATCTGGCGGCCCATGCACCTTGCGTGCTGCTCGACCCCATCTGCGCGGTGCCGCGCGTCGTCGAAGAGGGCTCTCTGGCCCGCGATGTCGCCCTTCTCATCGGCCTCGATGCCTCGGGCTATGATACCGACCCCGCCGGCTACTATCTCTCGAAGCTGGTTCCCGGCATAAATGCGCGCCGCGTGCGTGAACTGGGCGGCACCGGCGGCAAGCTCATGGTCTATCTGCGCTCCGACCATCGGGGCGCCAATGCCCACAACATCGATATCATCGAGAAGTGCGTAGCGGATTTTACCGGCGAAGACCTGTTGCTCGTTGTCGAATTCCTCACCTATCCAATGCCGGGCGAGGATGCCGCCGAATACAAGGCAAAGTTCCCGTCCTTGATCGAGGGCGGCAGCCGTATCTGTCTCGACCTCGGCAGCAAGGTTCTCAAAATCCCCTATCCCGGAACCGCCGCGGCCTGCGCCGCCGTCAGCAAAATGGCGGGAGAGGTGCCATGGTCGGTTCTATCCGCCGGGGCCGATCACGCAACCTTCATTGGCCAGGTTGAAATCGCCATGGCGAACGGCGCTTCCGGCGTCATCGCGGGACGGTCGCTGTGGAAGGATTGCGTGTCGCTCGACCGCAACCGCCAGAAAGAACTGCTGCAGACGAGAGCCCTGCCGAGGCTTCGCGAAATTCAATCGATTCTGGCCCGCCATCCGCGCCGGCCCACCCACTGGACATGACGGCACGCCATGCGACACGCCATCGGCGTTGATATCGGCGGCACCAAGTTGCGGGCCGCGGCCGTATCGGAGGCCGGCGCCGTTCTCGCCCGCCGCATGCTTCCCACGCCGAAAACCGCCGGTGCCGTCATCGCCGAAATCGACGCCATGATCGCAGCACTCGCGGCGGACCTCGGCGCAAGCATCGGCATTGGCGTGCCGGGCCGGGTCGATGCCAGGACCGGCAAGATTTTCTCCGGTGGTTTCGTCGATCTTTCGGGCTTCGCCCTCGCCGACCGCCTGTCAAACGCGGGCCAGCGCCGCGTCTTCATCGACAACGACGCCAACATGGCGCTTGTCGCCGAGGCGCGGGTGGGCGCCGCAAGAGACCTCGCCAACGTCGTTCTCCTCACCATCGGCACCGGCATCGGCGGCGCCATCATGGAGAGCGGCCGGATCGTCCGTGGCCGCGCCACGGCGGGACAGCTGGGGCACGTCACCGTCGATTTGAACGGTCCGTCTTGCCTGTGCGGCCGCCGGGGCTGCGTCGAAGCCACCAGCTCCGGCACGGCGCTCGGCCGGCATATCGCGATGGCCGGGTTGGATGCCGCAACAACCGTCGACGATCTGCTGCGGCGCGGCGATCAAACGGCCAATTCGGTTCTGACGCTTTGGGCCGGCCCCTTGCGTGCCGCCATTGACAGCCTGGTCGCCGCCTTGGACCCCGAGTGCGTCGTTCTTGGTGGTGGGCTTGGTGCCGCGGCCTGCCACGCCCTCATGGCCTTTCCGGCCCGCTCACCCTGGTACCGGTGCGATGTCGTCGCCGCAACATTGGGCGACGATGCCGGCGTCATCGGGGCGGCCCTGGCAAGCCTGGAGCAGGCATCGTGAAGACCGCCGTGCTGGTCAATGGAGTTCCCGCCTCTGGCAAGAGCACGGTGGCGCGAGCGCTGGGCGCCGGGGCCGGCTGGCCGCTGCTCGCCCTCGACACCGTCAAGGAAGCCTTGTTTCATCATCTGGGGACCGGCGATCGCGACTACAATCGCACCCTTGGCAAAGCCAGCTACGAGGCGATCTTCGTCCTGATCGCGGATTTTCCCGCTGACTCGACCGTTATTATCGATGCCTGGTTCGGCTTCCAACCCCTTGAGATTCTGCAGCAGCATATTTCGCGCGCCGGCCTCACCGGTGTCGTTGAAATCTGGTGCCATGCCGCGCCGGACGTCATCGGCGCCCGCTACGCGGCGCGCCTGAATGCGAGGTCGCCGGGCCATTTGGGCGCCGGCTACGTGGCGGAACTGATCGAACTGGCCGGGCGCGCCAAGCCGCTTGGACAATTTCCACTGCTTGAGGTCAACACGGCAGAGCCTCTCGCTGTATCCCGGCTTATCGCCAACGTGCGCCGGGAATTATCCCGCCGGTCAAAGTGATCCGCAGGCGGAGCGATATTTCGCTGCCACGGTGCCGACCTTGAACTGAATTATGCGCTCCGACAAAGTCCGGCCGCCGCTTCCCCTTTCCAGTTGGCCCACAAATTGCGAGACGAGGCCGGGTGGCACCGCGGCGCCATCGATATTCAGGCGCAGTTGCCTTACCGCGGCAGCCAGGCGGGGATTGGGCCAGTAGTAACGAATACGGTCGCTGAGGCCGAAAATCCTCATGCCATGCCGATCGGGACGGTCCGCCACATGGCTGCGCCAGTGGCGCGGATCGGCGTCCATCACTTCTGTAATGACCTCGACGAGCCGCGACGGTGCCGGGACTTTCAGCCATTGCTCGATCGCCGCCATGGCCAAAATGGCCTCGCGAAATGCAAAGGTAAGTTCCGGTCCGACTTTCAGGATGGCGAAATGGCCGGTAACCAAATGGCGGAGGTCCGCTTCGGTTTGATAATCGGTAGAATGGGCTTCGAACACGGCACCGGTCATTCTAACGATCGATTGGCTGAGTGCTGCCGCCCGGTCCCGGTCAAACGGGAAAACTTGAGCATTGCCGAAATCCACGCCGGGTTGCGTCACGATGCCCACAACATGGCTGAAGGCCTCCATCAATCCGCGTTTGGCGAAAGACTGACGATGAAGCTCGTAGGTCCGCAGCGCGGCATCGGGCCGCGTGACCGCCAGAGTGTCAAAAGGTTCGGTTTCGCCGCCGGGAACGGGAACTTCCGTACCGATGACATAACAGAGCACGGCTGAACCGCGCGCCGCCGCCGCCACCTCACAAAGCTCCGCAGCCCGTTCCGCCATGCCCGCTTCGGACAAAGCGCCATCGTCGGCACAGACCATGCTGGCATCGAGATGGATCTTGCTGAAGCCCGCTTCCACGTAATCGCGCACCAGCACCCGTGCTTCGGCCATTGCCGCGGCTGCCGGCAGCCCCTTCCATGGACCGGGACCGAGATGGTCGCCGCCGAATATGATCCGCCTGGCATCGATGGCGCTGTCCCGGGCCAGGTCTTCGACGAAGCGCCGGAAGCGCTTCGGCGTCATGCCGGTATAACCGCCATGCTGATTTACCTGGTTGCAGGTCGCCTCGATCAGGATCGCATCATCGCCACCGCGATGGGCCCGCAGGATGGCCTGTAACGTTTCGGCATGGGCCGTGCACCAGGATGGAATGCCAACAGCGGCGCCGGCGCGATTGCGCGCCACGAGGTCGCCGAGAACTTCGGCGGCCGTCACAATTGCCGCGCCAGTAAGGCTTCAATGGCGGCGAGCCGGCTGTTGCCTTCCATCGGTCCGACTCTGCCTACAGCAAGCGCTCCCGCCGCATTGGCCCGTTCCATCGCCTGGCGCAATGAGTACCGCCCACCGGTGATGAGCGTCACGAAAGTTGCGCAGAAACAGTCGCCGGCGCCGGTCGGATCCAGCACTTCGACATCGTGCGCCTTGAGACTTACATGTTCGCCCTGCCGCGACTTCGCCTCGCACCCGCGCTCGCCCTTCTTCAGCACGACAAAGTCCATGCCCCGGGCTAAAAGCTTGGGCGCGAAATTTGCGAAGCTTTCGCCCGGGAACAGGGCGGCCGCGTCGTCCTCGCTGGGCAGGAAAATGGTGCATATGGCCATAATGTTGGCGACCGCATCGAAATACGAGGGGTTTCCCATCAGTTCCTTGCGCAGGTTGGGATCGAACGATATCGCCATGCCCTCGTCATGCAGGGTGTTGCACACGCGCAGCACTTTGGCGCACATGTCGGGATTGCTCAAGGCGGACCCGGAGACGTGCATGACATCGATTCCGAAAGACGTCAGCGCGGCAATGACGGCATCGCCACCGTCAAACCGGGCGGCGGCGGATAGTGCGATATTGTAGACGAAATCCCGGCTGCCATCGTCGTTGTAGCTGACGAAGGCACTGCCTGTGGGTACGCCCTTCACCGTTTCGATGAGCCGCGTATCGACGCCATCGGCAATCAACCGGTCAAGTACGACTTGACCGAATGAATCGTCGCCAACCGCGCCGACAAAGATGCAGGCCGCGCCGCTGCGCGCCGCCTGATCGATGAAAATGCCGGGCGCGCCGGAAGGAAACGGCCCGGTATATGTATCGATCTTGCGGTGGCGGCCGTTCTTGTGGGCACACACGAATTCCACCAAGAGATCGCCGATGCAGCCTATTCTGGGGATGCCCGCCATGCTACGCCTTCCCCCGCAACCGGCCAGAATCTTTACGGAAAAGCTGTAGTGTGTCAATTTTAATGTTGGCGCTCGTCAAATTTTATTGACCGGCCAAGTGCATGGTGACAACGATTGCCGGGGCAATCCCGGGATCGGCCGGGCGGTGATTGGCGTGGCGAAGAAAAAGATCAGGACGATGGAGGAGTTCGCTTCGGCTGTGGGATTGTCGCGGCCCACGGTATCGAAATTTTTCCACAACCCCGCATCGGTGCGCGTGAAAACAAGAGGAAAAATAGAGGCGGCACTGGAGACCACGGACTTCCGGCCCAATATTTTCGCGGTCAATCTCAATCGCCGGCGGACCAAGATCATCGGCTTGATCATTCCGGATCCAATGGACCCGTTTTACATGGCGCTCAGCCGCCGGATCGAGATTGCCGCCACCGAGGCCGGCTATCTGGCGCTGGTCCTCAGTTCCAATGGCGATCCCGGGATGGAGGAACGCGCCATCGAAACCATCACTTCGCTCAACGTCGGCGGGGCCATCATCGCGCCGCTCGGCATCACATCGCACCGGGCCAAACTCAAGTCGTTGGGCAAGACCATTCCGCTGGTTTTTGTCGATGCGCCGCTTGACGGGAGTGAGCCGTTCGTCGGCACGAACAATCACCAGAGCGTGCCGCTGATCACCGAATACCTTTGCCGCTCGGGAGACAGGCCGACCTATTTCGATATGCCGTCGGTCAACTTCAATGCGGCCGAGCGGCGCCGGGCCTATACTGCCACAATGGCGCGGCTCGGCCTCGAGCCCGCCTTTGCGGAGACCGGCGCGGCCGGCAATTGGGAATTCGAGCGCATCTCCTATGAGATCACAGCCGCGCTTTTAAAGGGCGCCGGATTTCCGACGCGAACCATCCTGTGCGCTAATGACCGGGTGGCTTTCGGCGTCATCGGCGCCATCAGTGAGACCGGTGCCCGTATCGGAATTACGCCTGACTGCGACTACCGGGTTGCGGGCCACGACAATCAACCGCTCTCGGCCTATACGTCGCCACCGCTGACCACGGTGTCCCAGAACACCGTACGCATGGGCGAGATCGCGCTTGAGCTGCTGTTCTCGAAGATGGACCAGGGCGACGCTCCGGCCGGAGGCGACCGCATTCTTCTCAATGCCGAACTGGTTTTCCGAAAATCGGCGTAAACGCCTATTTACCGACCATCATGCGCACGATTTCGTCGCTGGAGGTCTCTTTCGGCTTCCGTTCGCCGGCGTTCTCGCCCCGGCGGAACACCACGATGCGGTCGGCCACTTCGAAAATATCGCGAAGATTGTGCGAGATGAAAATAATTCCCTTGCCCTCCGCCTTCAGCGACTGAATGAGCGACATCACCTTGCGCTGCTCGGGCACACCTAGGGCGGCGGTCGGTTCGTCCATGATGACCAGCCTGGCATTCCAATACATGGCGCGCCCAATGGCGACAGCCTGACGCTGGCCGCCGGAAAAGGCGGCGACCGGCGCCTCCAGTCGGTCGACATGGAAATCGAGCCGTTGCATCGTCTCCTTGGCGGCGTCGGCCATCTTTTGGCGGTCGATCACCGGCAGAAAACCAAAGAGCTTCTTCGTCGGTTCGCGGCCGAGGAATATATTGGCGCCGATCGAGAGATTGTCGGCCAGCGCCAAATCCTGGTAGATCGTCTCGATACCGTTGTCGCGCGCCTCTTGGGGCGTGGTAAAGGCGATGCGCCGGCCATCGAGATAGATGTCGCCGTCCTCGTAGGGGTAAACTCCGGAAATCGCCTTGATCAGGGTGGATTTTCCCGCGCCGTTGTCGCCGGCAAGTGCTACGACTTCGCCGGGGAAGACCTCGAGTGAAACATGGTCCAACGCCTGCACGCCGCCGAAGTGTTTGGAGACTCCCTTCGCCTGAAGGATCGGAGCAGCGTCACTCAACTTGGCGGCCTCCCACAAAACTGCGCTGGGCCTGATCGACCAGCACCGAGACGATGATCACCAAACCCACCGCGATGAACTGCCAAAACGGTTCGACATCGACGAAGACCAGGCCATAGTCGATCACCGCGATCACCAGTGCGCCGGCCACCGTGCCCCAGATGGTGCCCGATCCGCCGAAGAGGCTCGCGCCGCCGATGACGACCGCGGCGATGGAGAGCAGCAGCAGAGGTTCCCCGGCCTGTGGCGCGCCGGCCGAGAAACGGCCGGTGTAGAGTACCCCGGCGATGCCTGCCATCACCGCCGACAGCACATAGATCTTGATTGTCAGCTTCTTGACATTGATGCCGGCGCGGCTGGCTGCGGCCTTGCTGGCACCCATGGCATAGGTATGCTGGCCAAAGCGCGTTTGCGACAGCAGGTAGTGCAGCACCAGGCAGCAGACGGCGGCAAGAATGACCAGAACCGGCACACCCAGCACCCGGTCGTTGCCGATCGTGCTGTACCACGGATTGCTGATCGCGATGGTCATGCCGCCGGCAATGAGATAGGCCGAGCCGCGCGCCACGCCATACATGCCGAGCGTGCCGATGAAGGGAGGCACTTTCAGCTGGGCAATCAGCCAGCCGTTCACCAAACCCGGGACCAAGGTCATCGCCACGCCGGTCAGCACACCGAACAGCATGGCCGGAAACAACGGCAACCCGAGCCGCGCTGCCGCATAATTCGCCGAATGAGCCGCGACCACCGAGGCGAGGCCCATGATGAAGCCAAGCGACAAGTCGATCCCGGCCGAGATGATGACAAAGGTCTGGCCAAGCGCCAACACCAGGGGGGCCGTCGCGGCAACCGAAATTGCTTTCACATTGTAGGGATTGAAGATGAATGTCGCGTCGTAGGCAATGCGCGACCAGACCTCGAAGAAGACGATCAACAGGGTGAGAAATACCCAGGCGCGAAGTTCCGCGATCCGCACGAGGATCGATCTTGCAGCCACGGGCTTGGTGGAAATTGCCGTCATTGCCGGGAATCCAGTATCGCCGCCAAAACCGGCCGCCACCCTTAAGCTGGGCGGCGGCCCATGCCGCAATTGAGAGGCGAATTACTCGCTCTTGTAAAGATAGCGGTTGACGTTCGGATCGTCGACGTTGGCCGCCGTCATCACGGTAAAGCCGGTGCCGATGGCGGTGGGCACCGGATTGCCGGTCACATAGGCATGGGCGGCGGCGAGGCCGAAATAACCGATTTCGGCGGGATGCTGCGCGATGGTGAGTTCGAAAGTGCCGTCCTTCAGCTGGGCCACGATCGATTCCGGGGCATCGAAGCCCGCCATCTTCACCTTGCCGGCAACACCCGCCTGCTTGGCGCCGTTGGCGGCGCCGCCGGCCGAGAACAGGTTGGCGCCGAATACGCCGGCGAGGTCGGGTACGCGGCCGAGAACGGCCTGGAACTGCGCCGCCGCCTTGTTGGCATCGTCGCCGTTAAACTGGGTCTCGAGAACTTCAATGTCCTTGTAGTTGGCGATTTCGGCCTTGAAGCCCTCTTCGCGCTGATCGGTGGTGGAGATGTTGGGGATCGTATTGGACACATACACCTTGCCCTTCTCGCCGATCGCCTTGGCGAGGGCGCGCGCCGCCATGCGGCCGCCGAGCACGTTGTCGGATGCGACATAGCAGATCGGGAAGTCGGCATCGCCCGCGCCGGTCTGGAACACGCCATTGCCGATGAAAGTGTCCACGCACACCACCGCGATGCCGGCTTCATGCGCTTTGCGCAACGGCTCGATCATCTGTTGCTTGTCATTCGGCGCGATCAGAATCGCTGCCGGCTTCTTGGCGATTACCGCTTCGAGAATGGGAACCTGCAGCGAAACGTTCCATTCGGCGGCGCCCTGGTAAATCAGATTGACGCCCAGCGCCTTGGCCGCGGCTTCCGCGCCCTTGTGCATGGTGACATAGAAACCGTCGGCGGTGAGGCCGGGAATGAGAGCGATGGTGACGGCGTCGGCCGCGCTGGCCTGGCTGGTCAACAGGCCGGTGCCGGCCGCCGCCGTTGCTGCACTCATCATCTTAATAAGCGAACGACGCTCCATGTATTCCTCCCAATGTGAGCTACGACAAGGATCGGACCCTTTTTGTTTGGCCCGCCTGAAACGAAACATTGCAGCGCCGTTGATTTCCGTCAATCGAAATATTTACGCGCGGCAATTTTGAGAAATCGCCAATCCGGCCGCTCCGGCCAATCCGGCATTGTCGCCGAGCTCGGCGGCAACAATGTCGATTTCACAAAATGGCGGCATGGCGAGGCGCCGGATGCGGTCGTGAATGCGTGGCGCCATGACATCGAGCGCCTGCGAAACGCCGCCCCCGACGACGAGGCGCTGCGGACTGTAGAGGCACAAGAGACTTGCAAACCCATAGCCCAGGAGATCCGCCTCGCGCGCCACCACCGCGCCTGCCAGCGGGTCGCCGTTTCTGGCGGCCTGCACGGCGGCCTTGGCATCGCCATATCCGGCGGCCCGTGCCGCCGCATTGAACGCCGTACCCGACGCCAGAGCTTCGAAACAACCGGTACCGCCGCAGCTGCACCTTGGGCCATCTTGCGCAATCATCATGTGGCCGACGTGCCCCGCCATACCCCGCCACCCGCGCAAGAGCCTGCCGTCGGCGACGACACCGCCGCCAATTCCCGTGCTGACCGTGACGTAGACAAAATGCGACAGGCCGCGCCCAGCACCATATTTCCATTCGCCGAAGGCTGCGGCGATGCCATCGTTCTCGAGTATGACGGGCATCGACAAGTTCTCGCCGATAACCCGCCGCAGCGGATAGTCTTTCCAACCTGGCAAGGTTGGCATGTCGATGATCGTTCCGGTCTCGGAGTCGAGGGGACCGGGCGCCGACACGCCGGCCGCGACGACCCGTTGGCGATCGTCTCCGATCGCCTCCTCTGCCAGCCGAAGCATTTGCCCGACGATCGCAACCGGACCGCCCGCCACATCCGTCGGCACGGCGACACGGCGGGCCACATGACCCATCGCATCGATGGCTGCGACCCGCAGTTGCGTGCCGCCGAGATCGATGCCGAGCGCCAGCGGCGGGCCCATTGTCATGCCACCTTCTGGCTGTGTACCCAATTCATGCGCGCCGGCAAGTCATCGGCAGCGAAAGCCAGCGATCCCATGACGACGGTCTCCGCCCCCGCCGCACGAAGCCGCGGCACCGTGTTATCGCGGATGCCGCCATCGGCTGCCACAATGATGCGCCGGCCGGCGCGCTCCGCCGCGACCAGCCTGCAGGCCTGGCGCAATCTGTCTTCAGCTTCCACCGCCAGCCCCTGGCCTTTGATGCCGATGCGGGTGCCGAGAAGCGTCAGCATGTCAGAGTTGGCCAACAGGCCTGCCGCCGCCGGCACGGGGGTGTGAAGCTGCAGCACGATACCTGCCTTCAGTCCCGCCGCGCGAATTGCCGAAAGCGCCGCCTTTGCATTGCCGTTCTCGGCATGAACGCTGATCAGGTCGGCGCCGGCATCGGCAAACTGCTCGACCTGACGGATCAGAATGGCGTCTGCCACCATCAGATGCACATGGAAAGGTTTTGCCGTCACCCGCCTGAGGCGCGCCAGCAGATCGGGAAAAAACAGCATGGCGGGAGAAAAGTGCCCATCGGCCACATCGACGTGGAAGATGTCGGTAAAGGGTTCGACGCGCAGCGTATCGACCGCGAGCGCCCCCAAATCCGCCGACCATAGCGACATTTCCGCCATCAGCCGGCCGGACGGAAGCTTTTCAAGCCAGCCGGCGTCCGGCCGGGGATCGGAAGTGTTCACGATTGGCATCCTTCTTGTTGCAGAAATTCGGAAACGGCCGTGCGGAAGTCCTGGGCGTGCTGCCGCCGGTCGCGCGCCTTTGGTGTAAGCTCCACAAATCTGGCCTCTGGGATCGCCGCCGCCAGCCGTTGCGCCATTGCCAGAGGATGAACCAGATCGGTGCCGTTTCCAATGACGAGAGTTGGCACCGCAATCGAACGGATATCGTCTTCGCTCACGCCTGGCCCATCGCCCGCGATCGCCGTCAGCAACCGCGTCACCGTCACGCGATCGGACCTCTCGAAGAATTTCCGCAGTGACGCAAGATTATCCGGCGCAAATTCGGAGAAATGCCGCGCTGAAGCCGACGTCTCGAAGCCATCCCGGTTTCCGGTTTCGAGATAGCCGCAAAGTTCGGTGAAGACATGCATGTTCTGCGGTTCCGGCCGCCAGTCCCAGGCCGGACGTGCGAGGATCAGCGCGGCAACGCGTCGCGGGGCCTTTACTGCAATTCGGAGCGCGATTGCCGCTCCCATCGACATGCCACCGACGGCGAAGCGCTCGACGCCGCGCGCGTCCGCGAAGGCCAGCACATCGCCGGCGAAGGCCGCGATGGAAAATTGCGCCGGGTCACCCGCCTCCGATTGCCCCTGCGCCCGGCATTCCAGGGTGAGGCGCCGGAAGCCCTGCGGTGGAAACACCTCGGCCACCTGGGCCTCGTCGCCGCCAAGCCCATGTTGAAACACCACCGGCATGCCGCGTCCGCCATCGTAGCCGCGCAATCCCGCCCCGTCGCGCACGAGTTTATGCCAACTCATGCGGCAAGTACCTTCTTGAGATATAAAGCGACAAGCGGCGCTTCGCTCTCGCTGAGCCCGTGCGTCACCAATGGCCCGACGAAGCCCGCGCGCCTCAGACAGCCGGCGAAGTGGCCGAAATCGATGACGCCCCTGCCTGCCGCGACAATCCCACCCTTGGCGTCCCGGTCCTTGGCATGGGCCATGACAATGCGGTCGGCGAGAAAATCGACGGCCCAGGCGATGATCGACTGGCTTTCATGCGGCGTGGCAATTTCAAAAAGATTGGCAGGATCGAGGACGATGCGAATATGGGGAGACTTTAGTTCGTCGATGAGCCGCCGCGCCTTTTCGGCTGAGGATACGACATTGGCAAGTTCCGGCTCAATGCCGAGATCAACATCACATTCCTCGGCCAGCACAAGGGCTTTGCCCATTTCATCAAGAAGGTCGCGCCAGGCTTCCTTGTTGGAATTCCCG
>JANMQL010000359.1:0-4558 GCA_031370475.1 Hyphomicrobiales bacterium
TCGATGAACCGCTTTGCCGCCGACGAGCGCGCCTATGTGACGTCGGTGCTCGAATTCGTGTGCGCCAACGGCCCCACCGCCACCAGTGACCTCCCCGATGCCGGCAAGAGTGCGGGCGGCTGGTGGGGCTGGTCGAAGGGCAAGATGGCGCTCGAGCATCTCTTCGACGCGGGACTTGTGACGACGGCGGCAAGGCTCGGCTTCGAGCGCATCTACGACATCCCCGAGCGCGTCATCCCGTCCGCCACGCTGAACCTGCCGGCGCCGGCCGAGAACGAGGCGATCCGTACACTGATCGATCTTTCGGCCCGCGCTCTCGGCGTCGCCACCGCGGCGGATTTGCGCGACTATTTCCGGCTGCCCCTGGCGGAGGCCAAACAGGCGGTGACCGAACTTGTCGAGGCGGGCACGCTGATGCCGGTTGCCGTCGAAGGCTGGAAGCAGCAGGCCTTCCTGCACCGCGACGCGAAGCTGCCGCGCCAGGCCGGCGGCACGGCCCTCGTCTCCCCCTTCGATCCCCTGGTCTGGGACCGCGACCGGGCCGAGCGGCTGTTCGATTTCCGCTACCGCATCGAAATTTATACACCCGCCGCCAAGCGCCGATACGGCTACTACGTGCTGCCCTTCCTGATGGGCGAGCGTTTCGCCGCCCGCATCTGCCTGAAAGCCGACCGCCAGGCGGGCGTGCTGCGCGCCAATGCCGCCCATCTCGAACCCCACGCCGAAGCGCCGGAGACGGCAGGCGCCCTTGCCGATGAATTGCGGCTGATGGCCCGCTGGCTCGGTCTCGACGGCGTCGCGGCGGGCCGCAAGGGCAATCTCGCCCGCGCGCTGGGAGCGGCGCTGTGAGCGACATCGAAACCGGCCGCTTGGTTCTGCGGCTGTTGCCCGAGGCAGCACTTGCCGCGACCGTCGCGCAAGATCATGCCCGTCTCGAAGCGCTGCTCGGCCTCGGCGTTCCCGATGTCTGGTTCGAGGAAGACTGGGTGGCGCAACTCCGTCTCGACCAGCTTCGCTCCGATCCCGCATTTGGCCCGTGGTCGATCCGTGCCATTGCGCTGAAGGAGACGGGAGAAATTCTGGGCACGCTCAATTGCCATCACCTGCCCATGCAGTTCGCGGCCCTGGGCGAAACCCGCCTGGCGGTCGAGATTGGCTACACGATCTTCGCGCCCTGGCGCCGGCGGGGCCTCGGCCACGAGGCGGTGCAGGGCTTCGCCGCCTGGGCCAAGCACCAAGGTGTCGACGGCCTGGTCCTGTCGGTGGCGCCCGGAAATCTTGAGTCGCAGGCCTTGGCGCAAAAGCTCGGCGCCATCAAGATCGGCAGCCAGATCGACGAGACCGACGGCCCCGAAGACGTTTTTCTGGCGCCGATCTAATTGCCGCCGTGCTGAATAGGCCGCGACAAGGGCGGCAGCATGCCGCCTTTCACCAGATCGGCAGTTACGTCTTCAATGGCCCCGCCCAGCGTATCCACCAGGAAATCCGCCTCCTTGATCGACAGCGTCAAGGGCGGCGACATCACGTCGAGATGGCCCATCGGCCGCACCAGGAGCCCGCGCTCCTCGCACAGGTTCGAGATGCGCTTGGAAATATTGATCTCGTCCGGCAGATGCGCCTTGGTCGCCTTGTCGGCCACGAACTCGACGCACATCATCAGCCGCATGCCGCGCGCTTCGCCGACGATGCGCAGCGCCTCCAGTTCCTTCAACCGCCGCTCGAAATGATCGCCGACCTTGCGGGCGTGGGCGAGCAAGTCCTCGCGCTCGATGATCTCGATATTCTTCAGTGCCGCGGCGCAGCACACCGGATGGCCGGAATAGGTGAAGCCGTGCGCGAACCACACATCAGGCCCCGGCTGGCTGATCGCTTCGTGGATGGCGTCGGAATAGATGGTGACGCCGAGCGGCAGATAACCCGAAGTCAGGCCCTTGGCGGAGACGATCATGTCGGGCTCGATGCCGAACACGTCCTCACTTGCGAACCAGTGGCCGACGCGGCCGAAGGCGGTCACCACCTCGTCGGCGATGAACAGAATGCCGTTCTCCCTGGCCACCTCCCACATGCGCTTGAGATAGCCGCGCGGCGGCACCACCACGCCGCCCGATCCCTGGATCGGCTCGGCGATGAAGGCGGCGATATTGTCTGGGCCGAGCTCCTTGATCTTGGCCTTGAACTCCTCGACCAGGTGATCCGTGAACTGATCTTCGCTCAATCCTTCCGGCCGGCGATAGGGATAGGGCGCGGAGAGATGGTGGATGAAGTCGCTGAGGTAATGGAAGTTCGGCGTGCGGTCGCCGTACCGGTTGCCCACCGAGATCGTCAGGTAGGTCGAGCCGTGATAGGAATTGTGCCGCGAGACGATGTGCTTGCGCGAGCTCTCGCCGCGCCGCGCGTGATAGAAATGAGCGAGCCGGATGGCCGTGTCGTTGGCGGTCGAACCGCAGGTTGAAAACGCCGCATGGTTGAGCGCGCCCGGCGCCAGCTCAGCCAGCTTGGCGGCGAGCTAGGCGGCGGGCGCATTGGTCATGTCGACGAAGGCATTGGCATAGGCGAGCTGGCGCGCCTGTTCGGCGATCGCATCCGCCATCTCATTGCGGCCATACCCGATATTGACGCACCACATGCCGCCCAGCCCGTCGAGATAGCGCTTGCCGTTAGCATCGGTGATGTGACAGCCTTCGCCCTCGACGATGACCAGGGAACCTTCTTTCTTGAAACTGTCGAAATGCGTCCACGGATGCAGGAAGTGATCGTGGTCCTTCTGCCAAAGGTCCTGGGCATTGAAGCGGTTGCTGGCCACTTTGAGCATGACATCCCTCGCCATTTTTTATATTGAATGAGTATTCAATAATAATTAGCTGGGCGCCGGACCTTTGTCCACCGGAACCGCCTGCGGCGTTTCAGCCGAAAAGTCCGCGCCGGTTCTTGATGAAGGCTTCGACCGCCTCGACAAGACGATCGCACTCCTTATCGCCCACCACCAGCGACAGCGACATGAAGCCGCGCTCGGCCATGTAGATGCCCTTCTCGAGGAGATCGAGATAGAGCAATTGCTTGATCCGCCTGTCGGCCCGTTCCGCGTCCTCCGGCGTCCGTATCTCTCCCGCCACCGGATGCAGCGTCATCATCGAACCCATGCCGGTTGCCCTGAACGGCGCCTGATAACGCATGAACATCTCGTTGAGGCGTTCGCGCAGCCGGCCGCCGCGGGCGTTGAGTTCGATGCAGGCCTTGGGCGTGAAGATTTCGGTCATCGCCGCATGGCCGGCCGTCATGGTCAGCGTGTTGTTGTTGAACGTGCCGGCATGAGGCAGCGCGCCCGGCCGCGACGGATCGAACTGCTGCATGATGGCGCGCTTGCCGCCAAAGGCGCCGAAGCTCATGCCGCCGCCGATATATTTTCCGAGCGTCTTGAGATCGGGCTCGATGCGGTGATGGGCCGATAGCCCGCCGGGATGCAGCCTTGACGTCATCACCTCGTCGAAGATCAGCACGATGCCGCGCCGCGCCGTTTCTTCGCGCAGCATGGAAAGAAACCCGGCATCGGCCGGCAGGCAGCCGCCGCCGCCCAGCATCGGCTCGACGATGACGGCGGCCAGATCCTCCGCATGCCGGGCGATCGACGCCCGCGTCGCCGCGATATCGTTGAACCTGCCGAGCACGCAGTCGAAGGGCGCATTGACCGGCGAGCCTCCGTGGCTGAAATACAGCGTGCCGCCGTGATAGCCGCCCTCCATCGGCATGATCTTCTGGCGTCCCGTGTGGCAGCGCGCCGCCGCCAGCGCCATCATGTTGGCCTCGGTGCCGGAATTGGTGAAGCGCACCAAGTCGAGATTGAAGCGCGCCGTCACCGTCTCGGCGAATTCCACTTCACGCCCGTGGTGGGCGCCCATGTTAAGCCCGGTCGCGAGGGCCTCGGCAACCGCCGCGGCGATGCGCGGATGCGAGTGTCCGAAAATTCCCGCCGAATATTCGCCGAGCAGATCGAGATAATCGTGACCGTCGATATCGGTGATGGTGGCGCCGGAGGCGCGCGCCGCCCGGATCGGAAACGGCGCCGTATAGAGTACGGTGCGCGTATTGCCGCCCGGCATGACGGCGGCGGCGCGCTTCTGTAGTGCCTCGGTTTTCGGCCGCTTGCGGCGGAAATTTTCGATGGCCTCCGCGAGAGCGTGATCGAGCCCGTCCATGCCGCGACTATGGCGCAACGCGGCCGCTCAGCACAAGAGCGCGGCCGTCAGGCGGCTAGCGCAACGGGCCTGCAAGTGGAATCCACTTGCGGGCGGAAAGTTGCGCCAGATTCATATGCTTGCGCATCGGATTATCCCAAAAGTGGTATCCACTTTTGGGTCCGATGCGCTAGGACTCCTCCGAATCCAGCATTTCCAGCGGGTTGATGTCGATAATGTTGCCGATCTCCCCCTGAATTTCGAATTCGCCGCTGCCGCCGTCAGGCGGCGGCACATAGGCCGGCATATCGAAGCTTTGTGCCGTCGCTTCGGCAACCGAGCCGGTGTCGCTTGCAGGGGGCGATATGTCGATGATGTTGTTGATT
>JANMQL010000366.1:0-11157 GCA_031370475.1 Hyphomicrobiales bacterium
GCCGTGGCGCGGCCCTTGATGCGGGCCGTCGCCATGTCGGCGAGTTCGGTGTTCGTGACATCGTTGGCTTGCAGGGGAAAAATCTTGATGCCGGTCCAGCGCGCCGGGTCGAAGGAATATTTCGTGGCCGAGACGCTGGCATGAGTATTGCCGGTGATGGTCCCGCCATCGAGAACCGGGCCCGTCAGGTTCTTGAAATAAATATCGAAGGTGCCCGCGCCGACGGTGCGAAACTGGTTGCCGGTGATTGCCACGGCCACATTGGTGTCAGTCAAGCCGTCGTTAAAGTCGCCGTCGATCAGGATGCCCTTGGCGAAATTGTTGTCGAACTGGTTGCCGATGATCGTGTGTGCCGTCCGGCTCTCGGTCGCCTTGGCGATGGTCAGCCCGGCGCCACTGGCGCTGGCGCGGTCGAACCGGCTTGCCACGGTCTTGATGTTGCCGGTACCGCGAAGCCTGGCCCCGAGGCCGCCGGTATAGGAACCGCCGACGATCTCGGTATCGCTAACGTCCGTGTCGAGGCTGTAGACGGTGGCGGCGTCGGGAACCCGGCAATTCACTTCATACAGACTCGCCGTCCACGAATTATCGGAGGGATTGATCTTCTGCGTCCGGATACAGCCCGTGGCGGTCACGCCGTCCACGACCCAAATGCCGAGCCTGCTCAAATGCAGCGAAGTGACGGTGGGCAGATCGATGACCCAACTCGGCGTCCCGGTGACGTTCATGGTGATGTTGGAGAAATTGACGCCGTTCAGGGCGGACGAAGGCGTGGCGGCGGAAAATACCGCGCCCGACGTTGTGGTGACGAGAAACTTCGCCCCGCCCACGTCGCCGTTTGTCGTTCCCGAGGTATAGCCGCCGGGGCCAAACAGGACGTGGCCGCTCCTGAGCGAGGCGAGATTGCCGGCGATGACATAGCGGCGAGGCGGGAAATAGACGTTCAGCCCGGCGGCAAGGGCGGCGGCGATGGCCGCCGTGTCGTCGGTTGCCGCATCGCCCTTGGCGCCATAGTCAAGGACGTTAATGACCGGGCCGTCATTGAGAAGTTGGGAGGCGGAACGCTTCCTAAATGAGTGGAACGCATCCACCCAAACAGTTCCGGCGGTCTTAATCACATCGAAGCGGACGGAATAGTAGACCGCGCCCGCCGGGGCGGCGGCTGTGACCGAGCTCAAGACATAACTCAGCTGGGCCGACGTGTAATTGGTTCCGTCCGACGAACCGAGGATCGCGCCGTCTTTGTCATACCAAACGACCGCCAGACGCGCGGCCGCAATGGTCACGCCGGCGGAAGTCTTTAGCCGCGCTTCGGCATAGACGTTTTCGCCTGAATTGATGAGCGGTCTGGCATCGTTGGTGAGCGATTTCTGGGTGCCGGAGGTATCGGTGTTCTTGGCGACCCAATTGCCGGCATAGGCGTTGGCGCCGTCGTTTTCGATCGTCCAGCCGGTGCCCTTGGTCCAGCCGAAATCGCCCAACTCGAAATTCGGATTGTGCAATCCGGCCAGGAGATCGCCGCCTGCCAGCAGGGACTGGTTGCCCAATTTATCGACAGTCCACACCGTTCCCGACACGGAAACGGTGATATCCCCCTTATCGCCGTCGCTGATGCCACTGCTGGGCGGAGCCGCGAAAGTTCCGTCGGCGCGCAGGAAATTCGCGGTCCCGCCGCCCGAGGCGGGAACCAGGCCCTTGGCGGCATTGGTGAAGGTGTCCAGCAGCGCGGTCGCCTGGGCGCCGGTCAAGTCTTCCGGATCGCCGCTGCCCGCCGTGGCTCTGCCCTTCAGTGTGGCGGTCGCCATGTCGGCGAGAGCCGCATTGCTCACCGAATTGCCGGTCAGCGTTACGAGCCCGCTTGCCTTGTTGATGTGGATCGCTTCATTCCAGGCGGCGCCGTCGGGGCTCACCTTGAAATGGAAATTGTCGTCGCCGGCGAGACCCATTTCGGCGCGGCCGGAAAAATTCGTCTGGAACAGCAGCGCGGCCGTATCGGTCGCCGTCTGCTTGTTGATCTTGAGTTGGTGGCCGGCGCCTTCATGATTGAGCAGCGTCGCGGGTGAGGACACCGACAGCCGGTTGCCGGCATCGGCGGTGGTATTGACGCCGAGCAGCGACACATTTTGCAGCACGTCGATGTCGGCGAGATCGCGCCAGGCGGTGCCGTCAAAGAGCAGGAACTTCTGCTCGTCGATGGCCCACAGGCGCCAGCCGTTGCGCGGCGGCGCGAAACGCCAGGCCCCCGCCTCGCGGAATGCCAATTTGCCGGATTGACCCGCCCAGGCGCCGGTGGCACTTGCCGCCACCAGATAGCGGTCGCCGTCGGCGGGCGTTGCCGGCGGCGCGGCCAGGCCGCGGGTTATCACCGCCAGGTGGATGGCGGCATCGAGCAGCAGCAACGCCTCGTTGTGGGTGATGTGTTTTTGCGCCTGGGCCGCCTCGATGAGCGGCAGGGCAAGGAGTGGCGTCTCAGACATTGATGGTCCTCTGAAGATTGGCGCCGCGCCCATAGGTGGCGCTGACCTGGGCGATGCGGAGGGTGAAGGAGCTGGGGCTGCCGCCGAAATCGGCGGCGATTTGGGCGGCGGTGTAGCGGAAAGCCGGCGTCGCCGTCTGAACCGTGCGTTTCACCGTGCTGCCGTCGATAATCTCGGCGATGTAGGATTCGCCGTCCTCGCCCAGCGGCACTTCGGAGAGCTCCCAACTGTCGCCGTCGATGCGGGTCCGGCGGATCCAGCTGAAGACGACGTCGCCGCCATCGCGGCCGGCGCGGAGCTGGCACGGCGACAAAGGCCTGAGCGCCAACATCCTCCCCTGATGGGTCAGTTGCAGATAGGACGAATGGCCGTAATCATATGCCGCCGGGCCGATACGCCAGGTGAGTTCCAGGCCTGCCTCGGCGAGCAGCAATTGCTGCTGCACCACGGCATCGTTGAGCAGCACGAAACGGCTGCCCGCCGGCCGCGCCGGCAACATCTCCGGTTCCGAGCCCGATTGGCCGCGGAGCAGCGAGCCGATCCGGTAAGTACCGGTGGCGATGAGGTTGGCCGTCGCGAACTGCAAGACTTCCCAGCCCGTGACGGGATCGCCGATGGCGGCGGCGTTGGCCCCGGCCAGCAGTTCGCCCATGCTCACCGAGCTCAGGCCGCCCGCGGCCAGCGCGACGCTCACCGACGCAGCGCGATCGAGGACATAAAGCGGTCCGGCCAGTAACGCATCCAGCAGCAAGCCCTTGGTCGCCTGGGCCTCGATCATGCGGTTGAAAGCATAGGACGTGGCCGATCGCTGCTTGTAGGCGGCAAGTTTTCCCGGCCACGGCTTGGCGCTCGCGGCAAACCAAGGCGCATGCGACGGCACACCCGGAACGATCACCGGAATGTCGAGAATCGCCACATCGGGCTGGCCCAAGACGGTGGCGGCGCGCAGCGTGAAGCCGCGCTGCGGCGCATCGGGTGGGTCGAACACCGCTGCTTCGTAACTGCGGGCCCGCAGCCGCCGCAACGCGCCGTCGGTCACCTGCTCGATGCGGACCGGCCGCATTGCCGATCCGAGCTCGATCTCCACCACGTCGCCGGGCTCGAGATCGATGCGGCCGGGCGGCAGTGCGAAATCGATCGTCTCGCGCCCGGCCCAGCTTTCCTGCAGTACGACATCGGCGCGCGCCTGCGCCGTAGCCTGGCCGATGGCACAGGGCAATTGCAGGCCGGCCTCGCGGGCGCTCGATCCGCGCAACCGCCGTGCCTCGACCGAGGCAAGCCGGTATTCGGCCGCCGTTTCCACATAGACGAGCTTGATGGCTGCCGGCAGTTCCGTCTCCTGGGCCCGGGTCAGCGCGAAGAGCGGCGTCTGGGCGTCGGTCTCGGCCAGCTCGTCATGGACGATCGTTGCCGCCGCGTCTTTCCGGCGCATGCGGAATTTCAACTTGCCGCCGCTCTCGATCGCGTCGATGGCGAAGGCCGCAAGCAATCCCTCCAGCGCATCGCGCGCCGCCATCGGCCGCTCGATGACGAAGCCGTCGGCCAGTCCCTCGACCTCGCTCACGTCGTAGGCCGTGAAACCGTAGGCGTCGCAGATTTCGGCAATGAGCCGCGCCAGCGGCACCGCCCCGATACGGCCGTTCAGCCAATGGCCAAAACTGTAATTGGGTCCATCGGCCCAGACGTCGTCGAGGGCCGGAAAATACGGAAACGGCCGCGCATCCCAGGCCCACAGGAACAGGCGCGCGGCGTCGAGCATCGGCGCGCCGTAAACGGCCGACACCGGATTGCCGCCGCCCGCAGCACTCCAATATTCGCCGATCGCCGTGACGAAGCGATTCTGCAGGAAATCGTCGCGGTGGCCGGAGGAGAAATAAGGCAACAGGCTTTCCGACGACTTGGCGTCGACGAAGGCGTTGGGCTGATTGGTGCCCTTGTCGATGGCGGCGCAGCCCGCTTCGGTGAACCAGAAAGGTTTCGACTGCGGCACCCAGCCGGTTGGCGCCGCCGCCTCGACGCCGCCCGGCCGGTCGTAATGGGCATTGAGCCACCACGACTTCAGATCCTTGTGGCGGAACACCCAGGGCTTGCCATAGGCTCCGTCGGTGATCGCCGTGCGGGTCTGTGCCGTGCGCGCCGCCTCGCCGGCATAATACCAGTCGAATCCTTCGCCGCCGGCGATCCCCGCCTTGAGATAATCGAGATCGTAAATGCTGCGCGTGCCGGCCAGACGATCCGTGTGTTGATTGCCGTCGCGCCAGTCGGTGAGCGGCATGTAATTGTCGATGCCGACGAACCCAATATCGGCGGAAGACCACAGGGGATCGAGATGGAAACGCACGTCACCGGATCCATCGCCCGGCTGGTGGCCAAAATACTCCGACCAGTCCGCCGCATAGGAGACCTTCGCATCGGGCAGCATCGCCTTGACGTCGGCGGCGAGAGCCACCAGCGCCGCCACGAAGGGATAAATACTCGGCCCCGAGCGCAGTGTCGTCAGGCCGCGCAATTCGCTGCCGATCAGGAAGGCATCGACGCCGCCTGCGAGCGCGCAGAGCTTGGCGTAATGCAGCACCATGCGCCGGTAGCTCCATTCGGCGGGCCCCGAATAGGTAACGGTGGCACCCGAACCGCCGAAGTGGCCGGGCTGCGCCGCGCCCACCAGATTTTGTACCTGTGTCGCGCAGGCCGCGGTCTTGTCGGCGCTGCCCGGCCGTCCAGGTGCTGGATCGCAGGTGACGCGGCCGCGCCAGGGATGCGCCGCCTGGCTGCCGCCGCCATAGGGGTCGGGCAGCGAGTTGCCCGGCGGAATGTCCATGAGGATGAAGGGATAGAAGACCGTGGCGAGGCCGCGCGCCTTCAAGTCCTGGAGGGCGCGCGCGACCGAAGCGTCGGACGGCGTGCCCCCATAGGCGGGCTTGCCGTCGCCGGTCGAGACCACATGGGCCGCGCCACGGGCCAGCCCCGCCACCGACCAGGCATCGGGTGAAGTGACCTTGGTGATGTTCTCGACGCCCGGCTTGAGTTGCAACTCGCCGCAGCGCAGATCGTTGCCGAACCAGGCGACGACCAGCGAGGCCGCTTCGAGATTGCCGCAGGTCGCGGTCAACTCGTCGATCGAAACGCTCCAGTCGCTCGTCTCGGCGGCGGCATGGGCGTTCTCGCTGGCGGTTTCGCCTTCCGCCGGCTTGCTGGTGACGATTTTGGTGTCGTAGCCGAATTCGGTGCTGCCGGGAATGATGTTGACGGCCCTGACCTTGCCCTCGGCGCCGCCGGCGCCGCGGAACACCTCGAAGGAAAGCTGCGGCAGGCGGTTGCCGAAATTCTCCAGCGGCAGGCGCTCGAACACGACATAGGCGGTGCCGCGATAGGCCGGCGCGTTGTCCGCCCCCTCCTTGGCGACGATCAGGCTGTCGGGTGCCTGCGTCTCGGTGCCGCGATAGAGCCGCCAGGTCAGGCCGGAAATATCGAAGGGCTTGCCATCGGCCCAGACCCGGCCGATGCGATCGATTTCGCCTTCGCAGAGCGCAATCGCGCAATTGGCGAAATAGGAATATGTCGTGGTCTTGGTCTTGGGTCCGCCCTTGCCCGAGCCCTTGTCGGTGTCGGTGGTCACCACCTCTTCCAGATTGGTGGCCCAGATCACCTGGCCGGAAATCCGCATGCGGCCCCACAGCCGCGGAATAGCCGAACCTTCCGAGGAGGCCATGACGCGGGTGTCGGTGAGCCGCGGACCCTGGATGCGCCGGGTTCCCGGCCCGAACAGCGTCTGGTCGAAGATATTGCCGGCCACCGCGCCGATGGCGCGGCCGAGAATGCCGCCCACCGGGCCGCCGAGGAAGGTGCCGACGGCGGCGCCAACATATTGCAGAACGACGGTCGCCATCAGCCGGTCACTCCGGGAAAGCGAAAGGCATAGGCAAGCCTGCGCCGCCACCAGCCGGTGAGCGCGATTTCCGCGACGCAGGCGCCGTCCTGGGCATGGATCATGCCGTCCGGTCCCGTGGCGATGCCGGCATGCTTGGCGGGAAGATGCAGTTTCCAGCGGAACAGCAGCACGTCGCCGGCCTCATATTCGGTACACGGAATTTCCGCGAGATGGCGGCGCCCGGCCCCGGCCAGCAATTCGTCACCCGTCGCTTCGGCCCAGCCGGGCGAATAGGCGGGCACGTCCTCGGGTTCCTCGCCCATAATTTCGCGCCAGACGCCGCGCACCAGTCCCAGGCAATCGCAACCCACGGCCTTGAGGCTCGCCTGATGCGCATAGGGCGTGCCCAGCCAGCCGCGCGCCGCGCGGACGATGTCGGAACGGTGGATCATGGGTTTCGCTTCGGTTGGAGCGAATGGCGAATGGTGAGTGGCGAATGGGGGAAACCCCATTCGCTATTCGCTATTCGCCATTCGCTTCTTCTATTGCCTGCTGCCGCCGTCATTGGCCGGATCGTCGCGCGTCGCATAGGTCAGCACGAAGTCGTCGCCCGGCATGTGCGGGAAACCGCGGAAATTGACGCCGTTGGCGAATTTCGCCTTGCAGGTGGAAAACTGCTTGTCGCAGCCTGCCCTCGCGATGAAGGCATCGAGAACCGCCACCGGCGCGCCGGCCGCCTGCCACAGCTCGATGACCGTCTGGCTCCCTCCCTTGCGATGGAACTTCACTTCCGCCAGGCGGCCGGCATTGGCGCCGCTTGTCCATTCGAGCGTGCCGCGGGCAAACCATTCATTGGCGAAGCCATCGAGGCCCTGAACGATGAGGCGGCGGTCTTCCTCGGCCTCCAGCACATAACCGGTGCCGCGAAAGGCCGCCGCCTCGAGATCGACGCCGCAGCGCGCGTCGCCCAGCACCGCATCGCAGCCATATTGAAAGAGCCGCCCCCGCGGCTGATTGAGCAGGTGAGAGAGGCCGCGCACTTCCGCCGTGAAGCCGAGATCGCCGTGCGAGACTTCGCCGAGATGGCCCTTGCGCAGCAGGAGCCGCTGACTCACATTCTGCCAGTTGACCCGCCAGATTTCGATTTCGGCATTGTCGAAATCGCCGGCCTTGAGCTTGGCTTCGCTCAGGCGCGCGGAACTCAAGGCGCCGGAGGCTTCGAGATTGTCGACCGCCAATCCCAGCGACGAGTCGATGTCGCTGGCGGTGAACCCAGCCTGGGCCTCGAAGGTGACGCCATCGAAAGCGAGATCGCGGTCATGGTCGGTGAAGCCGAGGGGCGAACCCGTCCGCGGCGTCAGCTTCCAGCAATGGCAGAGCGTCGTCGTGCCCGTGTCGAGGTGGGCGCGAAGACCGGCCGGCAGAATTCTCACGGGCGGATCTCCACCACTGGAATTTCCGGAATGTCGCCCGCCGCGAAGCTGGCGAGATTGATGGTCAGCGTGTCGGTATCGAAACGCGCCGGCACGTCGAACTCAAATCCGGCGGCGACCGTGGCACCAGGTGCCGGAATGTTTCCGGAATTGAAAGTGACGATGCCGGTCCCCGCATCGGCGGTGAATTGCGCCGTCTCGACGCCATTGACCGCGACACGCATGGTCCCCGCCACCGGCCTCGCGATGCTGCGCACATAATCGCGCAGGCCCGAGCCGTAGCGTTTGACGAGTTGAAAGCTCGCGGTGGTGCCATCGCCGGTGCCGATCGCCTGGTCGAGCGGCGAGACGGCATTCTGCGGCGGGCAGGATTTTCAGTCGGCATGGTCCTTCCAGCGGAAGCCATGCAGACGTCCGCGCCGCTCCTCGAAGAAGCGGAGCACGTCATGGACGTCGTTCAGCGATTTGACGCCGAAGCCGGCATTGTAGCGCCGGCGCGAGTCGGCCCAGCGGGAATTGCGTTCCTCGCGCCCCGAGGCGGTGGTGACGATCTCGGTGCGCCGTTCCGGCCCGCCGGAGGCGCCGCGCGAAATCGTCGTTGGAAAGCGGATGTCGTCGAAGGCCATGGCTCAGAGGTTCCTCTGCCCGCGCGCCACGGCGCGGGCCATCAGTGCCGCCACCTGCGACTGCGATTGCTGGAAGCTTTGCGCGTCGGGTGTTTGGATATTGACAGTGACGTTGACCGGCGCGGCTACGGCGTGCGGTGCCGCCGGAGCTGCGACCGGTGCGGCGAGAAGCCCACCGAGAAGATCGCCGAGCGGCCGCAGCGCCGATGTCAGTGCCATCTGGGCCAGCGACAGGGCCAGCTGCTGCAAGACCTCCGACAGCTTTTCCCCGTGAATGGCGGCATCGGCGAATGACCTGACGATGGCGTTGCCGAAACTGTCGGCCAGCCGGCGCAAATCCGCGAGCTCGGCCTTGAGCCGCCCGGTGTCGAGATTCAGTGGGTCGATGGTATCGGTCATGGCTGATCCGGAAAGCGTTCGCTCAATTCATCGAAGGCGCGGCGCGGCATCGGCTCTCGCGTCTCATTGGCAAGAGTGGCGGCGATCTCACGCAAGGTGGCGCGCCAGAATTGTTCGGGCGGCAGACGCAGGACGCCCAGCCCCAATTGCATCAGGCGCCGCCAGGGGAAGGCCTCCCCCGCGGCGCTCACCCGTTTCCCGGTCGCGCCTCGGTGGTCGCGAAAGTGGCGGTCAGCAGCCGCGCCACGATATTAAGATAGCCGGCCGCCGCACCCGCCGCCGTCATGGCGGCCACTTCGTCATTGGAGATGGCGTTGCCGGCGCCGCGCAATCCCGCCCCGATCAGGCGGATGGCGTCGGCGGCGCCGATGCGGCCTTTGGAAAAGCGTTCGGCGATGGCGATCAGATCCTCGCCGCCATAGGCATTCTCGATCTCGGCCAGGGCGCCGAGCGTCAGGCACAGCGTATAGGTCTTGCCGCCGATCTCGGCGTCGATCTCGCCACGATGCCGGTTCGCCGTCATATGCCTCACAGCGCCGTGAAGGCGAGCAGGCCCGCCGAAGCGAGCGACAGGTCGAAGGTCATCTCGCCGTCATGGCGGCCGCCAAACTCAAGGGAGGCAATCTGGAACGGCCCCCGGATCGTGCCGAAATCGGGGATGATCGCCTGCCAGTCGCGGATCGTGCCATCGAAAAAATAGCCGCGGATTGTCGCGTCGGAAGCGGCATCCTTGAAAATGCCGGAACCGCGGACCGTCGCCGATTTGAGCCCGGCTCCGGCCAGGAGCTCGCGCCACTGCCCGGCCGATTCCTGGTGACTCACGTCGACGCTTTCGGCATTGAAGGCGAGCGTATGGCTGCGCAGGCCCGCCACCGTGGTAAAATTTCCCGTGCCGGTCGCGTCGATCTTCAAGAGAAGATCGCGGCCCTTCTGTGCGGTCATGTCGGACTCCTAGTTCAATGGTTCGGTGGCGGCGCGAAATCGCGAGGTCGCGCCGAAGGTCTCGCCGTTGCGGTCGCGCGCCACGGCCCAGAAGATGAGACGCAGATTGACCAGCGCGTGGTCCGCAAGGGTGAGCGCGGCATTGTCGAGGGCGGCCTCGATCTCGGCCAGTATGTCCTGGGCCAGCTTGCGGCCGCGCGAATTGGTGGAAACCTGCAGCGTGACGAAATGCTCGTGCGCCTTGGCATCCGCCACGCTCCAGTCGCGCGTTTCCATCGCGGCGAATGTCACATGCGGCGTGTGCGCGCCGCGCGGCACTTCGTCGAAGACGTGGTTCCCCTGCAGTAGCAGCACGAGGGGCGCGTGCGCCAGAAGCGCCTGGCGCATCGCTTCCTGCAATGCGAAAGCGGGATTGCTCACAGGCGCCGCTCGCGGAAGGAGGAGAGGAGGAGGGTCACATCGAGCGGAGGTGCCGCATCCTCGCCAGTGCCGCGATGCTCATACCAATGGGCCACGAGCTGCAGGATCGCCTGGCGCAATTGCCCGGGCACATCGGCGGCGGCCGTGCCGAAACCGGCGGTCAACGCGATCTCGATGCTGTTGCCGATGCGGCCGGGCCTCGCCCAGACGCGCGAGCCGCGCAAGAGGAGGCGGGCGGGCCGCGACAGGCGGTCCAGGTAATAATGCGCCGCATCGATCGTGGCGGCGATATCGTCCTCGCCATAGACCTTGATGTCGCCGAGCGAGATCACCGGCCAAAGCGGCAATTCGATCGAACCGTCTTCCGGCCAGTCGTCGCGAAAATGCGACCAGCCCTGCGAAATAAGTGCAAGTCCGGTCTGGACCTCGGCCTGGCGCCTGGCCGCCACGATCAGCTTGGTCAGCGTGTCGTCCTCGTCGGCGTGGGCTATGCGCAGGTGCGCCTTGGCCTCGGCCAGCGAGACGGGTTCGAGCGCCGGCGGAGCGGTGAGAATGGATGGCATGGGAAATCCTTGGGGGCGAATGGCGAGTGGCGAATGGCGAATGGAGGTCCATTCACCGGTCACCGCTCACCCTTCCCCATTCGCTATTCGCTATTCGCTATTCGCTATTCGCTTGCTTCTACGACACGCCGAACTTCATCAGCTTGATCGCCTCGAAATTCTGCACTCCGCCGCCGATGCGCTTGGTGGTGTAGAAAAGCACATAGGGCTTGGCGGAATAGGGGTCGCGCAACACGCGCACGCCGACGCGGTCGACAATCAGATAGCCGCGGTTGAAATCGCCGAAAGCCAGCGCATAGCTGTCGGTGGCGATGTCGGGCATGTCCTCGCTCTCGGCGACGGCGAAGTTCATCAGCGTCGCCTGGCCGTCGGCGGTCGCCGCCGGCTGCCAGATATAATTGCCGTCCACATCCTTGAACTTGCGGATGG
>JANMQL010000386.1:0-2850 GCA_031370475.1 Hyphomicrobiales bacterium
ATACGATGACGATGTCTTGGGAAGATGGGGTGGCCACGGGCTTACTCCTGAAGGCGGGATGGTGACTATTGCGTTAGTCATAGCATCTGAAACACATGAGGCGATAGTTTTTTGCACTTGCAATTGTGCATTGCGGGGAGCAAGTTTTTGCACTGCGGGCAGGACGCTTGAGGGATAATTGGCGGCTGTCTGTCTTGGAGGAGTGTAAACCGTGAGTGACGAGAAGACGGCGCCCAAAACCCCGGTGGTCATCAAGAAATATGCAAACCGCCGGCTCTACAATACCGCGACCAGCACCTATGTGACGCTTGACGATCTCGCCACCATGGTCAAGGCGGGCACGGATTTCGTGGTCTATGACGCCAAGACCGGCGAGGAAATCACCCGCTCGGTCTTGACCCAGATCATCTTCGAGGAAGAGAGCAAGGGCACCAACCTGCTGCCGATCAATTTCCTGCGCCAGCTGATCGGCTTCTACGGCGACTCGATGCAGGCCTTCGTTCCCAGTTATCTGGAATTCTCGCTGGACAACTTGTCCAAGGAACAGGACAAATTCCGCCAGCAGCTTCTCGAGTCCTGGGGCGCCGATCCGTTCAAGGCGATGGAGGAGCACGCCAAGCGCAATATGTCGCTGTTCAACGACGCCATGCGCATGTTCAATCCCTTCGCCGCCATGGCCATGGGCCAACCGGGTAGCGCGCCGCAATCGAAGCCGCAATCGCCCCCGTCACCGTCCGGCAAGGACGATCTGCAGGCGCTCAAGGAGCAGTTGGCGGCAATGCAGCAGAAACTCAACACCATCACCGGGAAATAGGACGTCAGGATGCCGCCGGTCCGGTATTGAACATTTCCGCCGTGGGCGGCGGCTTGCGGAAAGCCTGGTCGAGAATCCTGATCGCCTGGCGTAGCCTCGACATGTCGAACTCGCCATCTTCGGTATGTTTCGGCTCCGTCTGCGGAACGGACTCGAAGCCGGTGAAGACGAAAGCATCGCTGGACGCCGGGGCGGAATGAATCGTCTCCGGCCTCGCGGCATGGGGGTTGATCTCGAAAAGGGGTGGCGGCGCAGGGCGGGATTGGACGGCCTCGAAGCGGGATGAATCGGTCTTGGCTTGCCAGGGCGGATCGATGGCCGCCTTGCCGAAATGGTTGCCTTGCATATAGTCGACGCCCCATTGCCGCAGAAGCGCGGCATCTTCCTCGCTTTCGACCCATTCGGCCACCGCCTTGAGGCCGAACTTGTGGGCGAGATCGATCAGCGAACGGACAAAATACTGGTTGTCTTCATTCTCATTCAGGTGCTGGCAGAAAAACCCATCGAGCTTCAGGATATCGACGGGCAGGGCCCGCAGATTGCGGAAGGAAGTGAAGCCGGCGCCGAAATCGTCGATCGCCACGGAACAGCCAAGCTCGCGGAGCTGCTCGACGAAGCGCTTGGTTTCGGCAAGCTCGCCGAGGGCCACGGTCTCGGTGATCTCGACGGTGAGCCGGCCGGTGACGATGCGGTTCGGCGACATGATGTCGATGATCTGACCGAACCAGCGCGGGTCCGTGGCGGTGGTACCGGAAACATTGATCGAGATGCGGGCGTCGGGATATTTGTTGAGAGCCGCCAGGGACATCTGGACGACGGCGCGATCGATCAATCGCACCAGGCCCAACTGTTCGGCCACCGGAATGAGATGGCGCGCCTCGATCAAGTCGCCGCCGACATCGACCATGCGCAGCAGCGCCTCGTGCAAGACCGGGGCACCGGTCCTGGCATCGACGATGGGCTGATAGGCAAGTCGGAAGCGGTCTTCCTTGAGGCAACGGACGATTTCGGTGGCGCAGCGGGCGTTCAGGATTCTTTGCGACATGCGCTGTTCCGACGGCGCGTAAATTACGCATCCATCCGAGGGCAGGCGCCTGGCTTCGGTGAGCGCCTCTTCGGCCCGCGCCATGGCGGTGTTGACGTCGGTTGCATGCTTGGGCAGCGATAACGCGCCGATCGACAACATGGCCCAGACCGGACCGCGCTCGGTTTCGATGACGCTTTCGCGGGCCACGGCGAGGAAGCGCTCGGCGGCAATCTGCAATTCGTCGGGGTCGCAATTGTTCAGGATGATGCCGAACTTGCTGCCAGAATAGCGGGCGATGGCATCGCCGGTTCGCACCACCTGGCGCAGCCGGCGGGCGGCGGCGATAACGACATCGTCGGCCACCTCGAAACCATAGGCCTCATTGACCACCGGCAGATTGTTGATGACGGCGATGAGAAGGGCGCAAGCCGTGCCTTCGCGCTGGGCCATCGAGATGGCCTCGCCCAGCGCTTCGGCCATGCGGCCGCGGTTCATCATGCCGGTTACCGGATCGCAATTGCCGATGAAACTCAATTGCTGGTCGCGCTGGTGGCGGTCGTCGATCCACCGCACGGTGCCGAGCACTTCGGCCGGCCGGCCATTGGCGTCGGCAAACCAGCGGCCATGATCCTCGATCCAGACGGCGCGGCGCGCTTGGCGGCCCTCGGGACGGAATAGATATTCGATCTGGTAGTGAACGCCGCCGCCGTCATCTATGACGCTCGAGCGCATCACCGTGTCGTAGCGGCTGGTGACATTGTCGGCGTCGAGATAGGCGGCATAGGCGCGGCCGGTGGCGATCACGCCGGGCGCGCAGCCAAGCACCTCGGCGGCATTGGCGCTCCAGACGATTTCGTCGCTCTCGACGATCCAGTGATAGGCCGCCTCATTGGCCGCCTCGAGGGCGCGGCGGATTTGCGCCGCATCGTCGAGGGTCTTGATCCGGTTCAGCTTCTCCACGGGCGATGGAACCGCGGCGGGGGCGGTTTCGCGAAAGATGAACGGCGTG
>JANMQL010000364.1:0-1540 GCA_031370475.1 Hyphomicrobiales bacterium
CCATGCGCCCGTTGTCGAACTTTCGGTCCTGCAGGACGAGCGGCAGATCATCGATTCCATACTCGGAGGGAAGTCCCAGTTCGCGCTGCGAATCGTCAGCGATGAGGAGCACACCGGCGAGCCCTGCGTAAACCTGCTCGGCCGTTTGGCCGTGGACATGCGGGTGATAGAACAGTGTCGCGGCGGGTTGGCGGACGGCAAGTACGGGACGCCAGGTTTCTCCCGGGCGAATAAGCTGATGCGGGCTCCCGTCCGACTCAGCAGGGATAAGCAGGCCGTGCCAGTGAACGGTGGTGTCCTTCGCAAGCGCGTTGGTGACCGCCATTTGCACATCGTCGCCACGGTGCAGCCGGATCGTGGGGCCGAGGTAGCTGCCGTTGTATCCCAGCGTTTGGCTTTCGCGGCCCGCAAAGAACTGGGTGCGAGCGGCTCGCACCGTCAACGAAATTGATTGGCCGGTGCTGCGCGCATCCAGAAGCGGTGGAATCTGCAACGGCTGCGGGTCGAAGGAATCGGCTCGCCAAAGCTTGCTCGTCGCATAGACGCCCGCGCCGCCGATCACAGCGGCGGCGCCCAGAAAAAGCGAGCGTCGCCTGAGGTTCATGGTGTATTGCACCTCGCGTCCCTGAAGTCACCGCGCATGAACGCGCCCGGCAAGGCCTTGGCGACCTCCTACATGGCCGGGGCCGGGCCGCCGGGGCCGTAGACGTTGATGACGCCCTGGGCCCGGACCGGCGCGGCGGCAAGCCACCGCGCACAGGCGAACAACGCAATGATCTTGAAGGGATGGGTCATTGGTTTTCTTCTAGAGTTGATGGTGAACAGTGGGGTGACAGCAGCTGCCAGCTTGGTCTATCGCGCCATTCTTGGCGTTGGCGTGGCCGCTGGATGTAGGCACAAGCCACTGCCGCACGTAGGATGTCATCTCAGCCCGAAGATCGCCTCCAGGTCGGCGTCGGGCACACGCTGGCGCATCTGCACCCTGCCCCGGGCGTCCTTCTGCACCAGCGCTGGACGTGTGGGTGCGCCAGCGCACAGACGCGTGGTTCGCGACGCGAGCACCATATGGCTTGAGAAGTGCCATGATGTGGCCGCCCCGGTTGCCACCTACGCGATCCCCACCAACCCGCGCCGCTTGCGCATCCAAGGAGCAGCTTGATGCAGCCTGGCATGATGGAACTGGGCCCGCCGCAAGACGTCGTGTTCCTGCTCGACGTGGACAATACGCTGCTCGACAACGACCAGGTCATCACCGACCTGCGGGCCCACCTCGAGCGCGAATTCGGCCTTGCAAGCGCCAACCGCTATTGGGCGATCTTCGAGGCCTTGCGCAGCGAACTCGGTTATGCCGACTACCTTGGCGCGCTGCAGCGCTACCGGCTCGATGTCGAGTTGGGACAAGGTGACGACCCGCGGCTGCTGCGGATGTCTACCTTCCTGATCGACTACCCGTTCGCGCAACGCCTGTACCCGCGCGCCCGCGAAGTCATAGCGCGTCTGAACAGCTTCGGGCGCACGGTGATCCTGTCTGATGGGGACG
>JANMQL010000442.1:0-4975 GCA_031370475.1 Hyphomicrobiales bacterium
CCGCGCGTGGCCTTGCGTGTCCTTGGCCGTCTCGAAACCGGCGGCCCAGATATCGTCGTCGGAAAGGCTCGTGAGGATCGTGACGGCAATGAGTTTTGCCCGGCCGCCCACCGCATCCCGCGCCGCCTTCATCATGTCGAGGCCGCCGGTGGCATGGACATTGACGATCGCCGGAACCGGCTTGAGCCGCATCAGCGACGCCATGGCCGAGGCGACGGTATTAGGTATGTCGTGCAGCTTGAGGTCGAGGAAAACCGGCAATCCCTCGGCGGCGACGCGCTCATAGCCCGCGGCGCCATGGGCATAGAAAAATTCCATGCCGATTTTCATAAAACCAACATGCGGCTTGAGGGCACGCGCCAATTGCCGCGCCCGCTCGAGATCGGGCGTGTCCAGCGCCACGCAGATGGGATTGAAGGCGGTCATTGCGCCTTTTGATATACCATGATGGCGGCGGCCAGGTCTTCAATCGCCGTGCCGCAGGATTTGAACAGCGTGATCTCTTCGGCGGTCCTGCGGCCCGCAACCTTGCCGCGGCAAAGTTCGAAGAGATCGCCCTGCACCCGGGCGAAATCGAACTTGCCCTCGTTACGGGCCTGAATGAGATCGCCGGCTTCGCTCAAGGCGCCTTCCCGCGTATCGACATAGACCCTGGCCCGCGCCACCGTCTCGCCGTCGGTCTCGCGCATCGCCGGCTTGAAGGCGCCGGCCAGATCGACATGGGCGCCGGGTTTCAGCCAAGCGCCCCTGACAATGGGAGCGGTCGAGGTCGTGACACAGGTGACGATGTCGGCGCCGCGCACCGCCGGTTCGAGATCATTGACGGCCGTGGCGTCGAATCCATCCTTGCGCAGCTTGGCCGCGAGGCTTTCCGCCTTGGCGGCCGAGCGATTGAAGATCGAGACGCGTCTGATCGGCCTGACCGCGGCATGGGCGCGGACGAAATGCTCGCCCAGGGCTCCGGCGCCGATCAGCGCCATGGCGGAGGCGCCCTCGACCGCCAGATAATCGGCAGCAAGGGCCGAGGCGGCGGCGGTGCGGCGGCGCGTCAGCTCGGTACCGTCCAGCATGGCGACAGTGGCGCCGGTCTTATTGTCGATCAGCAGATAACTCGCCTGCACCGTGGGCAGGCCCAGGGCGGCATTGTCGGTCTTGACCACCACGGTCTTGAGCCCCGTCCAGGCTTTCGACCAGGCCGGCATCAGCAGCAGTGTCGAGACCGCCGAGGTTTCGTGATGGTGGCGCACCGGCGTCGTGTAATCGGCGCGGAATCCCTCGCGCAGGGCCTCGACGATTTCCTTGTAACTTGCGAGTCCGGCGAATTCGGACGCGGAAATGACTTTCATGGATTGGCATCGCCCGGCGGCGCCAGCTCCCGCTTCATGCGGGCTTTCTCGTCCTGGGCGCGCAGCAATTCGATGCGGGCCTCGCGCGCCGCCCGGCGCCATTTGCCCTGGGCGAACCAAGCGGCCAGCCAGCCGGCGATCAGGCCGAAAAAAATACCGCAGAAGAACAGGGCCCAGAGCGGCATGCCGACGGCGGCGAAAGGCGCCTCGCGCGAAAACGGATCGAACGAGACGGTGATCCACTGGCGGTTGGCCACGGCGAAGGCAATGACGACGATGGAGATGGGCAGGCCGATCGCCCAATTGAAAATGCGGCGGAAAGTCATCGGGTCTTGGCGTTGAGCCGCTCGCGCAGCTCCTTGCCGGTCTTGAAGAAAGGCACGCGCTTGGCCACCACCTCGACCGCCGTGCCGGTGCGCGGATTGCGCCCGGTGCGGGCATTGCGCGACTTGACCGAAAAGGCGCCAAAGCCGCGCAGTTCCACCCGGTCGCCGTCCTTCATCGCCCGGATGACCTCGTCCAGCACGGTGTTGACGATGCGCTCGATGTCGCGGTGATAAAGATGCGGGTTGGTGTCGGCGATTTTCTGAACGAGTTCGGACTTGATCATGGGCTTAAGCCTCGCGCCGGTGGGGTCAGAACTGAGGGTGCCAAAGCACGAGAAGCCCGTCAAGCTTCGTGCGGCCGGCGCTTGTGCCCAGCCCCAGGGCCCGCAGCACTCCGTTCGTCACCGCAAAGCCGAGGCCCGTCGGATCGGCGCTGAGCGGCACATCCCAGTCGACAATCTTGCTGTCCTTGGCGATGTTTTTCTCGGTTTCCAGCCAATCGACCGCCTTTTCCTCGCCGCCCACAGTATCGATGAGTTTTGCGGCCACCGCCTGGCGGCCGGTGAAAACGCGGCCGTCGGCCAGCAGGAGCACCTGCGCCATCGGCAGCTTGCGGCGTTCGGCGACCAGGCCGGTGAACCAGGCGAAGCTGTCCTGGACCAGTTCGTTGGAGACCTGGCGCACCTTGTCGGAGACCGGCTTGTAGGGCGAGGGCTCGGCTTTCAATTCGCCCGACTTGAACTCCTCCATCTTGATGCCGAGCGTGTCGAGAAGGCGGGAAATCTCGGGAAAGCTGAAGATGACGCCGATCGATCCGGTGATGGTATTGCCGCGGGCCACGATATGGTCGGCGGCGATCGCCGCGATATAGCCGCCCGATGCCGCGACCGTGTCCATGACCGCCACCACCGGCTTGTCCTTGGCGATCTCGCGGATCGCCTCGTACAGCGCCTCCGAGCCCGATGTCGTGCCGCCGGGACTGTCGATGCGCACGATGACGGCCTTGACCTTGCCGGACTTGGCGATGGCCGCGAGAAGATCGAGGGTCGCCTGGTCGCCGGTGATCAGGCCGTCGATCCGGATCCGGGCGATATGACTCTCGTAGCGAGCCAGATCGCCCGACGTCCAAAACAGCGCGCCGACCGCCGCAAACGCCAGAACCAGCGCCGCGATCCGCCAGAAAGTCAGGCGGCGCTTGAGGCGGCGGCGGTCGCTAATAAGTTCGGCGTCGCTGATCATCCCGTCATTCGCTCTTAACCGCGGCGTCCTTCTTTTTCATCGCCGCGCCGAGAATGTCGCCGAGCGAGGCGCCCGAGTCGGAGGAGCCGTATTGCGCCACGGCTTCCTTCTCGTCGGCGATTTCCAGCGCCTTGACGGAAACATTCATCTTGCGCGCCTTGATGTCGAGCAGCGTTACCTTGGCGTCGAACTTCTCGCCCACCGCGAAACGCTCGGTGCGTTGTTCGGAGCGGTCGCGGGCGAGGTCGGCGCGCTTGACGTAAGCCGTCATGTCGGAACCGGCGATCTTCACTTCGAGGCCGTTGTCCTCGACCTTGACCACCTCGCAGGTGACCGTGTCGCCCTTCTTGAGGCCGGCGACGGAGGCGATCGGATCGCCCGAGAGCTGCTTGATGCCGAGCGAGATGCGTTCCTTCTCGCGGTCGACATCGAGCACCTTGGCCTTCACCCGGTCGCCCTTCTTGTAGTCCTTGATGGCCTCTTCGCCGGAGCGCTTCCAGTCCAGGTCGGAGAGATGCACCATGCCGTCGACATCGCCGTCGAGGCCGATGAACAGGCCGAATTCGGTGATGTTCTTGACTTCGCCCTCGACGGTTGTGCCGTTGGGATATTTCGCCGCGAAGGTCTCCCACGGATTGTTCTGGGTCTGCTTGAGGCCGAGCGAAATGCGCCGCTTGGCCGGATCGATTTCCAGCACCTGGACGGTGATTTCCTCCGTCGTCGAGAGAATCTTGCCGGGATGGACGTTCTTCTTGGTCCAGCTCATTTCGGAGACGTGGACGAGGCCCTCGATGCCGTCTTCCAGCTCGACGAAGGCGCCGTAATCGGTGATATTGGTGACGCGGCCCTTGACCCTGGAGCCGATCGGATATTTCTCGGCCACCACCTCCCACGGATCCTTGTCGAGCTGCTTCATGCCGAGCGAAATGCGCTGGGTCTCGGGATTGATGCGGATGATCTGCACCTTCATGGTCTGGCCGACATGCAGGACGTCGGAGGGATGGTTGACGCGCTTCCAGGCGATGTCGGTGACGTGCAGCAACCCGTCGATGCCGCCCAAATCGACGAAGGCGCCGTAATCGGTGATGTTCTTGACCACGCCCTCGACCACCTGGCCCTCGGCGAGATTCTGCACCAGCTCGGAGCGCTGTTCGGCCCTTGTTTCCTCCATGATGGCGCGGCGCGACACCACGATATTGCCGCGGCGGCGGTCCATCTTGAGGATCTGGAAGGGTTGCGTGACATTCATCAAGGGGCCCACGTCGCGGATCGGCCGCACGTCGACCTGCGAGCCCGGCAGGAAGGCGATGGCGCCGCCGAGATCGACGGTGAAGCCGCCCTTGACGCGGCCGAAGATGACGCCGTCGACGCGCTCGTTCTTGACCGAGGCCTGCTCGAGGCGGGTCCAGGCTTCCTCGCGCCGTGCCTTGTCGCGCGACAAAACCGCCTCGCCCAGCGCATTCTCGATGCGCTCCAGGTAGACCTCGACCGTGTCGCCGACCTTGAGTTCGGAGGCCTTGCCCGGCTGGGCGAATTCCTTGGTGGCGACGCGGCCTTCGGTCTTGAGGCCGACATCGATGAGGGCGAAGTCGTTCTCGATCGAGACGACGCGACCCTTGACGACCGCACCTTCGGCGGCCGGATTGTCGCTGAAGCTCTCGGCCAGCAGGGCCTCGAAGTCTTCACGGGTCGGAGTGAGGGAGACGGCGGATTTCGCCATGGAGCGATGACCTATTCAAAAATCGGGGCAGGCCAGGCGGAAAAAATCCGCTCGGACATCCCGCCAGGCCCCGATGCGCTGATAATGGGGGCCGGCGGGCAAACCGCGACGCGCGTTTCGGAACCGGGGCAACGCCCCCAGGCTGCACATCTGCATCCGGTCCTGAAACAATGAGGGGCGCCTGACGTGGTCGTGCAGCGCCCCGGTTATGTTCGCCCGTTCTTGCGCGGGCGGCCTGGAACGGCGGGGGATATAGGCCAAATGGCGGCGAGGGGCAAGCACCCGCGGGCATCGCCTATGATTAACCCTTTGCCGCGGATGAGCGGCTCTTTTTGGTGATCGCC
>JANMQL010000004.1:0-11250 GCA_031370475.1 Hyphomicrobiales bacterium
CGTGTTCAAGCTGCCGATCCGCCAGTTCCCGGCGGTGTCCGACACCAAGATCGAAATTCAGACCTTCTATCCCGGCGCCAACGCCGACCAGATCAAGGGCTTCATCACCACGCCCTTGCAGCAGGCGGTGGCCTCGACCGAGGGTGTCGACATCATCGAATCGCGCTCCTCGCAGAACGTCTCGACCATCACGCTGAAACTGCGCCTCGACGCCGACGCCGACCGGGCGTTGGCCGACGTCTTGTCGAAGGTCAACGAGGTCAAGAGCGTGCTGCCGGAAGAGGCCAACGATCCGGTGGTCAAGCGAACCACGGGGGCGGGCTTCGCGCTGATGTATCTGAGCTTCAAGAGCGAGCAGATGTCGCCGCCGCAGATCAGCGACTATCTCGACCGGGTGGTGAAGCCGAAATTGCAGGCGATCAACGGCGTCGCCTCGGCCGAAATCCTCGGCGGCTCGACCTTCGCCATGCGGGTGTGGCTCGATCCCGACAAGATGGCCTCGCTCGCCGTCACGCCGCTCGATGTGCGCAATGCGCTTGCCGCCAACAATTTCACCACCGCGGCGGGCGAAGTGAAGGCCGAATTCACCCAGCAGAACATCAATGCCCAGACGTCGCTGGAGACGCCTCAGGATTTCGCCAATCTGGTAGTGGCGACGCGCGGCGAGGCGGTGATCCGGCTCGGCCAGATCGCCACCGTCGACCTGGGGCCGCAGAACTACAATTCGTCCTCGGCCTTCGACGGCGTCAAGGCGGTGTTCATGGGCATCCAGACGACGCCCGACGCCAACCCGCTGACGGTGATCGCCAAGGTGCGCGCGGCGGTGCCGGACATCCAGCGCAGCCTGCCGCAGGGCCTCGAGGCCAAGATCGCCTATGACGCGACCGAATTCATCAACGCCTCGATCTGGGAAGTCGGCAAGACGCTGGGCGAGGCGGCGCTGATCGTCGTCGCGGTGATCTTCCTGTTCCTCGGCAATTTCCGCTCGACCCTCATTCCGGTGGTGACCATTCCCCTGTCGCTGATCGGCGTGGCGCTGGTGCTGGTGGCGCTGGGCTATTCGATCAATCTCCTGACGCTGCTGGCCCTGGTGCTGGCCATCGGCCTGGTCGTCGACGACGCCATCGTGGTGGTCGAGAACATTCACCGCCACATCGAGGACGGCATGAAGCCCTTCGATGCCGCCTTGCAAGGCGCGCGCGAAATCACCGGCCCGGTCGTCGCCATGACCGTCACCCTGGCGGCGGTCTATGCGCCGATCGGCTTCACCTCGGGCCTGACCGGCGCGCTGTTCCGCGAATTCGCCTTCACGCTGGCCGGCGCGGTCGTCGTCTCGGGCGTCATCGCGCTCACCCTGTCGCCGATGATGACCGCGAAATTGCTCAAGCCGCACGACAAGGAAGGCCGCTTCGCTCTCCTCGTCGAGCGCAGCTTCGGAAGCCTGCAGCGCTTCTACCGGCGCCGCCTCGACGGCACGCTCCGGCAGCGCCCGGTCTTCGCCTGGGTGGCGGTGCTGACCGTGGTGCTCTCCGGCATTCTCTATCAGGCGATCAACCGGGAATTGGCGCCGTCGGAAGATCAGGGTGTTCTGTTCGCCTTCGTCAACGCGCCGGAACACACCAATCTCGACTATCTCACCACCTACACGGACAAGCTGACGGATACGCTCATGGCGGTGCCGGAGAAGCAGAACGTCTTCGGCATCAACGGATTCCCCAACAGCCATACGGCTTTCATGGGCCTCATTCTCAAGCCGTGGGCGGAGCGCGAGCGCTCCGACATGACGGTGATGGGCGAGTTGCAGGAGAAATTCATGGGGCTGGCGGGAGTCCAGGTCTTCGCCACCGCGCCTTCCGCCATTCCGGTAGGGGCGGGCGAAATGCCGATTGAATTCGTCGTCACCTATCCGGGCGACTATACGCGGCTGGCCGAGGCGCTCGACACGCTGCAGGCGGAGGCGCGGAAGAGCGGCTTGTTCATCTTCACCAACGCCGATCTGCGCTTCACCACGCCGCAGGTGGAACTGATCGTCGACAAGGACCGCGCCAACCGGGCGGGCGTCACCATGCGCGACGTGGGCGCCACGCTGGCGACGCTCTTGGGCGGCAACAATGTCAACCGCTTCACGGTGCAGGGCCGCTCCTACGAGGTGATCCCGCAGGTGCCGCGCAGCGAGCGGGCAACGACGGAGCAGATTCTCAAATACCGCGTCAGGGCGGCGGACGGCTCGATGGTGCCGCTGTCGGCTTTCGTCAGCCTCGGCCGCACGGTGCAGCCGAACAGCCTCGCCACCTTCCAGCAGCTCAATTCGGCGACGCTGCAGGGCGTGCCGTTCCCCGGCCGCACCATCGGCGAAGGCATCGCCTTCCTCAAGCAGAAGGCGGCGGAAATCTTCCCGGCCGGCATGAATTACGATTTCAAGGGCGAGAGCCGGCAATTCGTCCAGGAAGGCAACACGCTGGCCACGACCTTCGCCTTCGCGCTGTTGCTCATCTATCTGGTGCTGGCGGCGCAGTTCGAGAGCTTCCGCGATCCGTTCATCATCCTGATGGGTCTGCCGGCCACGGTGTTCGGCGCGCTGTTCGTGCTGTTCGTGCTGGGCGAGGCGAACGGCATGATGCAGAACAATCCGCCGATCAATCTCGGCTCGGGCACCATCAACATCTACACTCAGATCGGCCTCGTCACGCTGATCGGGCTGATCGCCAAGCACGGCATCCTGATGGTCGAATTCGCCAACAAGCTGCAGGAGACGCAAGGCCTCGACAAGCACGCGGCGATCAAGGAGGCGGCGGCGATCCGCTTGCGGCCCATCCTGATGACCACGGCGGCCATGGTGATCGGCGTGTTTCCGCTGCTCATCGCCGGCGGGGCCGGGGCCAAGAGCCGCTTCGACATCGGTATCGTCATCGCCGCGGGCATGACCATCGGCACGATGTTCACGCTGTTCATCACGCCCGCCATCTACTCCTATGTGGCGCGCGACCGGCGGAAGATTATGGCGGAAGAGGCGGCGGTTCCCGCCCTCGCCGTGGTGGCGTCGAACGATGAGGTGCCGGCGCGGCGCAAGCCGCGGCGCCAGCAGATGCCGGAAGCGGCGGAGTAACGACCGCCATCCGTCATCCCGGCGAAAGCCGGGACCCATTGAATGCGTTCCGGCTGCACACTGCATCCGGAGATCGCTGAGGGGGTCCCGGCTTTCGCCGGGATGACGGAAAAAATGGGAATTGCCGAACTCAGTCGCAATCCGCTCTAAGCAAGTTCAAGGCCTTGGCGAGGCGGGCCAGAGCCTTTTCGATGTCGGGCTCGCTGGCGGCGAAGGAAAGCCGGATCGAACCCGGCGCGCCGAAGGCCGAGCCGGGTACGGTGGCGACGCCATGCTCGTCGAGCAACCAGTCGCACAGGCGATCCGACGTATCGAGGACATGGTTGCCGGACTTCTTGCCGAGCAACGAGGAGACATCGGGGAAAGCGTAGAAGGTGGCGGGAATGGCGGCAATACGGACGCCCGCAATGGTGCGCAAGCCTGCCACTACCATATCGCGCCGCGCCTTGTAGCGCAGGCGCATCTCCTCCACCGCCTGGCGCGGGCCCTCGAGGGCTTCGAGGGCGGCGCGCTGGACGAACTGGTTGGCGCCGGCGGTAATGGCGCTTTGCAACCGGCCCATGGCGCGGGCGACGGGCTCGGCGGCGGCGGCATAGCCCAGCCGCCAGCCGGTCATGGCGAAGCCCTTGGAGAAGCCGTTGACGGTGACGGTGCGCTCCAACATGCCGGGCAGCGCGCCGATCGAGGCCATCTCGCCGTCGAACAAAATATATTCGTAGATCTCGTCGGAGAGCACCATCAGGCGGGGATGGGCGCGGACGATGGCGGCGATGGCTTCGAGCTCGGCACGGGTCCACAGGGCGCCGGTGGGGTTGCACGGCGAATTGAGGATCAGGAGCTTGGTTTTCGGCGTCACCGCCGCGGCGATGCGCGATGCGGGGACCTTGTAGTTCTCATCGACGGAGGCCGGCAGCACGACCGGCGCCCCGCCGGCCAGGCGCACGGTGATTTCATAGGAGACCCAGTAGGGCGCCAGCATGATCACCTCATCGCCGGGTTCGACGAGCGACAAGACGGCGTTGGCGACGGCCTGCTTGGCGCCATTGGCGATGACGATTTCGGATGCCGCATAGGCAAGCCCGTTTTCGGCCTTAAGCTTTTTGGCGAGTGCGGTGCGCAAATCCGGAATGCCGGCGATGGGCGAATAGTGGGTGAAGCCCGCCGCCATGGCAGCCGTGGCGGCGCGCTGGATATTCCTGGGCGTGTCGAAATCGGGCTCGCCGATGGTGAGGCTGACGACGTCCCGGCCCCTGGCCTTGAGATCGCGGGATTTCTGCGCCATGCGGGTGATGGCGCCTTCATCGGCGGCGGCGGAGCGGGCGGTGAGAAGGGCGGCGGGATCGAAGGGGCTCATGGGCGGGCTCTATAGTATGGCGGGCTTGCCGCGTCGAGACGGGGCGGGCATAAGCGGCGCATGTTCAAGATTCGCGTGGTGATTTGCCTTTGCGCCCTGGCCCTGGCGGCGGGCTGCTCGAGCGGCAAGAAATTCCGGATGACCGATCAGCAGAGCGTGCAGACAAAAGCGCGCTCGGAGCCGATCTTCTACAATGGCAAGACCTACCGGCTCGATTATGCCTATGCCGAGGACCGCAACGCCTTCGACATGAAGGTTTCGGGAATGAGCGCCAAGCAGCAAAAGGACGCCGTTGCGGTGGCCACCTCGTCCTTGCGCTATTTCGCCTGCCTCGACGGACAGCAGGGCCAATTGTTAGGCCAGCCCGCCTATGACGGCGGTGTGTGGAATTTGCAGGCGAAGTGCGGATGACCTAATTCTCCAACACCAGCCTAAAACCGATATTGGCGGGGGGCACGCCGGTGGCGCAGCCGCCGAAGGCCGGTTCGCGCACGAAGACCGACATGGCGGCCTCATGGGCGCCTTCGACCGTGAAAGCGGGGCAGGAGGCTTCCTCGACGCCCGCGACGGCGCAGGTCGAGGTCCACTCCCAGACATTGCCGGCCAGATCGGCGATGCCCGAGCTCACTGCGCCGAAGGATCCGGCAAGTTCGAGCTTGGCCGAGACCGGTTGCTCGGCGCCGTAATCGGCGGCCCAGGCAAGACGCGGATCGTCGAACAGCTTGGCGCGTTGGGGACGCGGAATTTCGGCGGCGATCTCGCGCCACTCGGCTGCCGAGGGCAGGCGGTAAGTCTTGCCCGATTCGCTATTCAGCCAAGCGATATATTGCTCCACGTCGAAACGGTTGACGCCGGCGACCGGGAAAGACTTGCCGGCATCCTTCATGCCCGGGTCCGGCCGGAAGGCGCAGCCGCCGGCATCGTAACATTGCTTCCACTGACGCCAGCTCACCTCGTATTTCGCCACGGAAAGCTGGCCGCCGGCGAGCTCGACCTTCACTATTTCGGGCTCCACCGGGCGGGCGGCGAATTGACCGAAGATGGCGAGGCCCGAGAGCCCCGCCACCGCGGCCAATGCCGTTACCTTGAGTGCGGCAAGGGTGAACATTGTCTTACGTTTCGATCGGACCCGGCTTGGCAACCTGCATCATCAGGTCGTCGTCCCATTCGCCCTTGACCACCACATGGGCGGTGGCGCCGAGCATGACGGCTTCGATGAGATTGTGGTTCACGTAAGCGTAGATGCCGGGCTGGCGGAACTTGTAGGCCATGGCGCCGGCCGAGCCGCCGCGGATGAACCAGGTTTCGAGATTGGTATCGGGCTTGTCGTTGAAGGACCCGCCCTCCCAAACGAAATCGCCGTGGCCGCCGATCAGATGCGGGCGGCTGTCGCGGTTGGCCTGGGCATGGATGAACAGCACGGTTTCGCCAACCGCGGCCTTCATGGCGTTGTCGCCGGTGAGCGCGCCCACGGCGCCGTTGAACACCACATGGGTGGGGGTCAGGGTGCGCATCACGTCGAGGGCCTCGGACAGGTTCTCGCCGGCCATGCTGTATTTCTTGTAATTTCCGTCTTCATCGCGCGGGATGTAGAAATCCTGCTCGCCGATGAAATAGGCGCGGTCGTATTTGAGCGGCTGGCCGGCCGCGTCCTTGAGACCGTCGCGCGGCAGCACCATGACGGCGCCATTCATGCCGTGCACGACATGGTAGGGGATCATCACGTCGCCGGGGGCGCAGTGATAGACGAAGACGCCGGGCTTGGTGGCCTTCCAGCGCAGCACCGCCTGTTCGCCGGGCATGACCTTGGTCAAAGCACCGCCGCCCAAGGCGCCGGTGGAGGAATGAAAGTCGATGTTGTGTTCCAGCACATTGGCGGGGAGGTTCCTCAATGTCAGCTCGACATAATCGCCCTCATGCACGACAATCATCGGACCCGGCACCGAGCCGTTGTAGGTCATGGCCCAGACTTCGGTTCCCTCCTTGTCGATGACCAGCTTCTTTTCCTCGATGTTGAAGGTCACTTCGACGATCTTCGGGCCGCCGGTTGCAACCTGCTCATGCTCGGGCAGGAAGGGCGGGGCCACCATCTTCTGCTTGACCCGCGGCAGGGCGGAAATATCGGTGGCGGCCGCCTTGACGAGGAGGCTCGGGGCGGCGGTTTCGGTGTGCATGGTACCGGCGAGCGCCGGGCCGGCGACGGCGGAGACCGAGGCGAGGCCCATGGCCTGCAAAAGGCTGCGGCGGCTGGCGGTGAATTGGGGGGTGTGCTTGAGGATCATTTGCGGTCTCCATCATTTATGTACTTCAGATACACGCGCCGTTTCCGGCGGCATTTGACGGAGATCAAACGCGGCGGGAATTAGTTAGTTCCCAGTTAACCCGCAATAAACCGTAGACGGCGTCGTCGGCCCATCGGCCTTTGAACCATTCGCTTTCGGCGAAATGGCCCTCCTTGCGGAAGCCCGCCTTTTCGAGGACCCGGCAGGAGGCGGCATTGCGCGGATCGACCGAGGCGGCGATGCGGTGCAGGGCGAAGGTGGAGAAGGCAAAGCTGAGGAGGGCGGTTACGGCTTCCGTCGCAAAGCCCAGGTTCCAGTGGGCACGGACGATCGTGTAGCCCACCTGGGCGAGGCGGTTGTCGGATTCCATGATGCGCAGGCCGCAGTCGCCGATGAAGACGCCGGTTTCGCGGTGCTCGAGGGCGAACTGGAACCAGCCGGGATCGCCGGGATTGCGGGCCTTCACCCAGGCGAGGAATTCGCCGGCCTCGGCCGGGGTGAAATTCTCCCAGGACTGCAAGGCCGCGACTTCCGGATCGGCGCGCATGGCCATCAGCGCATCCAAATCGCGCTCCTCGAAACGGCGGGCGATGAGGCGGGGACTGGAGAAGAAAACCTCCGTCACCCGAAGCTCCGGTCGAGCCAGTCGCGGGTGCGGAAGTAACGGCCGATCCAGGGCAGGAACCAGGTGGAGCCGTTGTAGAGCGGATGATCGGGGAATTCCGGCCGGTCGAAGGCGCAAACGCTATTGACACGGCCGGCGATCTTGCGCGCCGTCTGGTGGCCGAGATAGCTCATCATGGCGATGCCCGAGCCGTTGCAACCCAAAGCATAATGGAGATTGTCGAACTTGCCCATGTGCGGCATCTCGTCGAGGGTAAAGGCGACATTGCCGGTCCAGGCATGGGTCACCTTCGTGCCGCGCAACTGGGGGAAGCGGTCGGTCATGAAGCGGTGTAATATCGCGGCGGTTTCGACCGGATCGGTATGGCCGAATTTGGCGCGGCCGCCGAAAATGAGCCGCCTGCCATCGGGCGACATGCGGTAATAGGTCAGCACGCGGCGGGTATCGGCGAAGGAGCGGTTCTTGGGGCTGATCGAGGCGGCGAGTGCGGTATCGAGCTCCTCGGTGGCGATGATGTAGGAGCCGACGGGGACGACGCGGCGCTTGAATTGCGGGGTGACATCGCCGGTATAGCCGTTGGTGGCGATGATGACGTCGCCCGCCTGAACGGAACCTCGCGGCGTCTCCACCCGCCATCCCGAACCCGGCTGGGCAAGCCTGGTCACCGGGGTTTTCGAGGCGATGGCGATGCCGCGCTTGCGACACAGATCGAGCAGGCCCTTGAAATAAAGGGCGGGGTGAAGCTGGGCGGCGCGGCCGATGACCATGCCGCCGCGATAATAGTCGGAACCGATTTCCTCGCGCTGGCGATGCGGCGGCACGAGAAAGGCTTCGGACCTGGCATAGGCGTTGAGCGTGTCGACCTTGTTGGCCATGGCGTCATAGTGGCTCCAGCACTAGGCGCCGAGGAAATAACCGGCCTTGATCCAGTGGCAGGCGATGTTTTCACGGGCGATCAGGGCCTCGACATGGGTGAAGGCATCGGCGGCATCGGCGAGGAAGGGGGCGGCCTCTTCCGGGCCCATGGCCTTGGCCATGTAGCGCTTGCCGACATTGACGCCGCCCGAGACCATGCCGCCATTGCGGGTCGAACCGCCGAAGCCCGGCTCGTTGGCATCGAGCACGATGCAGGAAATTCCCTGGGTGTTGAGCTCGAGGGCGGCGGACAAGCCGGCATAGCCGGCGCCGACAATGGCGACGCGGGTCTCGCGCGGCAGGGCGATTTCCGGCAGGGGCTTCGGTTCGTAATGCTCCCACCAATAGGGGCGGGGCTTGAAATCGGGGTGGAAGATGGGGTTGGGCACGGCGGCTCCTGCTCGGGTTCGCCCTATTGCTACAGGAGCGGCGCCGCTTGGGGAATATCGGCCGGCGCGGTTTCGCCCCAGCGGTCGGTGAAAATCAAGGATTGCAGATCGAGGCGCTGGCGCCAGCCCCTGGCTGCCAGCTCCGGCGCGGCATGCAGCTCGCGCACCCAGCCCAGGCACAGATAGGCGACCGGCACGACATGATCGGGCAGGGCCAGGATGGCGCGCAGGTCGGCATCGTTGAAAATGCTGACCCAGCCGACGCCCAGGCCTTCGGCGCGGGCCGCCAGCCAGAGATTCTGCACGGCGCAGACGGTGCTGTAGATATCGGTGTCGCGGTTGTGGGTGCGGCCGAGCACCACCGGGCCGCCGCGCTGGCGGTCGCAGGTGATGCAGAGATTGACCGGCGCGTCGGCGATGCCCTCGAGCTTGAGGGCGCGGTAGAGCGGCTGCTGTTCGGCCCCGAACATGGCGGAGGCTTCGGCATTGGCGGCGGCGAAGGCGGTCTTGATCCGCTGTTTCACGTCGCCATCCCGGATGACGATGAAATTCCACGGCTGCATGAAGCCGACCGAGGGCGCATGGTGGGCGGCGGTAAGGATGCGGCCGAGGAGATCGGCGGGCACCGGATCGGGCAGGAATTGGCTGCGCACGTCGCGCCTGGTGAAGATGGCGCGGTAAACGGCGTCGCGTTCGGCGGCGGTGAACGGCCCCGCCGCGACGAGGTTGCTGGACGTATCTTGCATCGTGGTTCCCCTTCGGATGCGCCTGGCTCTGGCGCCGCCGTCCGCGCGGAACCGCATCATTTGCCTGGCCGGTCTTCTGACTTCGGCATCGTCCCTGACGGCGCCTTCCCGGCACATGTGCCAGTGGCATCTGCCGCCCGGTCCGCCTTACAGCGTTGGGCACGCCGCGGAATTGCACCGCGTTCCCGATTCTCCGGCGCGAGGCCGGCACCAAGCGGCGGGGAGGTTAGAGGCAGGCGGGAGGAGGGGCAAGGGATTTAGGGTCACGGCTTCACGTGGCTGAGGACGGCACTTAAAACCAATTTTGGACAGCGCGGCGGACACGGTGGCTCTTGAATTGGCTTTGAAGTGTTGCGGGCACGTGCTGTCTTGCGGAATAGGCGCTGACGTAATTGCCGGTTTCATGAAACACTTCCCATCATATGTCCTGACTGCATTCAAAAAACGACGGCTTTTCTGATCGGATGTGTAGAATCGAAAGTGCCTTCAAACAATTTCAACAACTCGCGAGTGAAATGGTGGCCCTCGTTCTTCAGTTCACGGAAAACTGGATCGTCGCGCTGATCCCGCTGCAGACTAATTAGACGATTCCGAACTTTGGAATCCTCAAGTCTGGTTAGAAAATGGTCGTAGCTTCTCAGCACCGGGGCCATTCTGGGCTGGCCACAAATCTCGACCAATCGATCAATAACAGGTAATTCAAATAGACGTTCGAGGATTGCCACCTTCTCTTCGCGCGACCGATCTGCTGTCATCGCGACACTGAACAAACCACTCGCATAAAGCAGCTTACGGGAGAATACCAATTTGATATTTCGGATACCCCAAGGTTTCGGCTTCTCGCCTTCGAAAGCCTTGAATTCATAGTCGACGGCGATTGTTCGATAATAGCGTATGATGTCATTTAGGAGGAACAGCGCCAGTTGGTGATCTGTCATACTGCCGCCGATATAGCGCTCAATAATTTGATGTCTGACAATCTTCAAACCGTTCGCGTTGAAGAGCCACTCGCCTTCGAGTAAGAACAGCATACGACGCGTGATTTTCTGATTGCTGTCGTTGTCTCCTCCAATGTTACGCAGCATCGAATCTCTTACTTCAACATTGGCAAAGGTTCCATTCGCAGTTGGCTCAATCGAGACAATTTCACTGATGATCGACTTGGCTTTCTCGACCCACGGCAACTTGTCCGTATCAGGCTGCTGGGTAATGATAAAGAAGTCGATGTCAGACGCATCGGACGCTTCGCGCCTTGCATATGACCCACAGGTCAGAACTGCCTCATCGGACGGAACTACTTCCACCAGACGCGTCCGAAGGTCTTCTAATTTCGACTCTGAGAACTTCTTGGCTCGTTCGATCGCCGCCATCAAGCAAATAGATCTCGCTTCAAAGGTACCGCTGCTTCGTCAGTGTCACCACGAGGCAATAGAAGGCCGTCCACTTTCATTTGCTGGTAGCGCCGCCTGTCGTCATGCGCAAAGAAGTCCGCGCTTGGATCAATGAAGAACCGCCTTGCCTTAAAGGTGATGGGCCTGTCCAGTAGTCGGGTAAGTTCCGTCTCAAATGAACGGCTGGTTAAGAGTTTCCGCAGTCCGGGCAATTTACGAAACATCTGGTCCTCAGTTGTCATATAGTCTCCCGCCTTTAGGTTGCCGAGGTGACGGCGCATGAACAATTGGCAGGCAAAATCTGCTAAGGTTCCGGATCGCGAATTTATTACGTGCCGATAAACGTTATCCTTGTAGACCCAAAACTCGTCGACCATATCTCGGTCCTTTTCGTCAGCTCGTCTTAAAGCTGCCTGAGTCACAGCTTCTGGACTCGGGATGC
>JANMQL010000027.1:0-8425 GCA_031370475.1 Hyphomicrobiales bacterium
CCAGGGGAAACTCTTCGCCGTGTGGTTCGGCGTGCTGGCCGTGGGCATTGCCTTCGCCATGATGCTCAATGCCAGGCTGGTCATGCGCTATGGCATGCGCGAGCTTTCGAAGTGGGCTCTCAGGGCAAGCCTCGCCCTGTCGCTCGGCTTTCTGGCATTGTCCGCCATCTTCGCCGGCCATCCGCCGCTGTGGACTTTGGGTGCCTGGCTCGCCGCCACCTTCTTCTGCAGCGGCATTCTGTTCGGCAATTACAACGCCATTGCCATGGAACCCATGGGCCGCATCGCCGGCATCGCCGCCGCCGTGACGGGCTCATTGTCTTCGGCCGTGGCGCTTGCCATCGGTGGAGTCGTCGGCCTTTTCTATGACGGCACGGTCATCCCGCTCGCCGCCGCATTCGCCGGCTGCGGCCTGGTTGCGCTGGCGTTGACCGAATGGGCGGAGAGGCGGCGGAGGTGAATAATCCGATCCTTGCCGATGCCGCCCGGTTTCTGATAGGCAGCACCGGTGTCCAATCGCTATTCAGCCTTCGCCCTTGCCCGTCACGCCTTGCAGCCGGATCTGCCCTGGCCGCGGGCCTGGCGCGCGGCCGTGCCCAGGAAATCCTATGACGCGGTGATCGTCGGCGGCGGCGGCCACGGGCTGGCGACCGCCTATTATCTGGCGAAGAACCACGGCATCAAGAATGTCGCGGTGCTGGAACGCAATTACATCGGCTCCGGCAATGTTGGGCGCAACACCACGCTGATCCGCTCCAATTACGTGATCGACGGCAACACCCAGTTCTTCGAGCATTCGATGAAGCTGTGGGAGGGCCTTTCGCACGAGCTCAATTTCAACTGCATGGTGTCGCAGAGGGGCCAGATCGTGCTGGCGGTCAATCCGGTTCAGCTCGATACTTTCGCCAGGCGCGGCAACATCATGCGCCTCAACGGCATCGATGCCGAGCTGCTCGACCGCGGCGAGGTGATGAAGCTCCTGCCCTATCTCGAGTACGCGAAGGACGCGCGCTTCCCCATCTGGGGCGGCATTCTGCAGGGCCGCGCCGGCACCGTGCGCCACGACGCTGTGGCCTGGGGCTATGCCCGCGCCGCCGACGGACACGGCATCGACATCGTCGAGAATTGCGAGGTGACGGGCTTTGTCATCGAGGGCGGCAGGGCGGTTGCGGTGGAAACCTCGCTCGGCCGGATCGATGCCGGGAAAACCGGCATCGCGGCGGCCGGCCACACCTCCCATGTGGCGAAACTGGCGGGACTGCGCCTGCCGGTCGAGAGCCATATCTTGCAGGCCTTCGTCACCGAGCCTGTGAAGCCCATCGTGCATCATGTGGTGTCCTGGGGGGCGGAGCTTTTCTATCTCTCGCAATCCGACAAGGGCGGGCTCGTCTTCGGCGGCCACCTCGACGGCTTCAACACCTATACGCAGCGCGGCCAATTCGCCAAAATCCAGAGCGTCGCCGAATGCGCCGTGTCGCTGATGCCCTTCATGTCGAGGCTCAGGCTCCTGCGCCACTGGGGCGGCATCATGGACATGACGCCCGACGGCAGCCCCTTCATCTGCAAGACTCCGATCGGCAATCTCTATCTCAATGGCGGCTGGTGCTATCAGGGCTTCAAGGCGACGCCGGCGTCGGGCTGGACCTTCGCCCACACCATGGCCCACGACGCGGAACACAAACTGAACCGCTGCTATTCCCTCGACCGCTTCGAGACCGGCGGCGAACTCGACGATTACGGCATCGGCAACTGGACCTATAAGCAATGAGACTGCCCTGTCCCCATTGCGGTGAGCGCGACTATTCCGAGTTCCGCTATGGCGGCGATGCCTCGAAGCGACGCCCCGCCCATGGCACGGGCGATGCCAAGGCGTGGGCCGATTATTATTTCCTCTTCGACAATCCAAAAGGTCCGCATACGGAGTATTGGCAGCATGTGCTGGGTTGCCGCCGCTGGTTCAAGCTCACCCGCGATACCGCGACCAACGAGGTGGGAGAGGTGCAATGACCCGTTTTGTCTTTCCCTCTCCCAAAGGGAGAGGAAGGCGCCCATTGCGAAGCAATGGGAAGGTGAGGGGGTACGGTGAATCAGTTGCAGGCACCGTAACCCCTCATCCTCCCGCGCCTTGCGGCGCGGGCCCCTCCTTCTCCCTCTGGGAGAAGGAAATTCGGAAAAATTTGCGATGACCGCGTTCCGCAGGCTTCCTTCGGGCGGCCGCATCGACCGCGCCGCACCGGTGAATTTCACGCTCGACGGCAGGCGGCGCAACGGCTTTGCCGGCGACACGCTGGCCTCGGCCTTGCTGGCGGCAAATGCGACGCTGGTGGGCCGCAGTTTCATGTATCACCGGCCGCGCGGCTTCCTCGCCGCCGGCATCGAGGAGCCGAACGGGCTGTTCACGCTGGGCGAAGGCGGGGAGACCGAACCCAATATTCCGGGAACCATGGTGGATGTGGTCGAGGGTTTGGCGGCGAAGAGTCAGAATGCCTGGCCTTCTCTTGGCTTCGATCTGATGGCGGTCAATTCGCTGGCGGCCCCTCTGTTCCAGGCGGGTTTCTATTACAAGACCTTCATGGGGCCGACCAAGGGCGCCTGGATGTTTTACGAACCTTTCATCCGCCGCGCCGCGGGACTGGGCAAGGGGAGTTACGAGCGCGATCCGGCCCGCTATGAGACCGTCCACGAATTCTGCGATGTGCTGGTGGTGGGATCGGGGCCGGCGGGCCTTGCCGCGGCGCTGACGGCGGGCCGTTCGGGCGCGCGTGTGGTGCTGGCCGAGCAGGATTCGCTGTTCGGCGGCAGCTTGTTGTCGGAGCATGACGAGGCCAATGAAGCTTGGCGGACTTCGGCCCTTGTCGAACTTAAAGCACTGAAGAATGTGCGGCTTCGCCCTCGCACCACGGCGCAGGGGCTCTATGACGGCAATCTCGCCGTACTGGTGGAGCGCCGCGAACATTTGAAGCCCGATCCCCGGAAGGGCGAGGCCCGGCAGATCGCGATATTGCTCCGGGCACGGACCATCGTGCTGGCGGCTGGCGCCCTGGAGCGGCCGCTGGTGTTCTCCAACAACGACCGGCCGGGCGTCATGCTGGCCTCCGCCGTGCGCACCTATCTCGACCGTTTCGGCGTGGCGCCGGAGAAGCGGGCGGTGATCGTCACCAACAACGACACGGCCTATGAAACGGGCTTCGATCTGGCCAAGGCCGGCATCGCCGTCACCATCGCCGACCATCGCGCAACCATCGCGCCGGAGCTTCTCGGCCGGGCGGCGGGCCTCGGCATGGCGATTTTCCCGGCAACCGGGGTTGCCGATGTCGAGGGTGCCAAGTCGCTGGCGCGCGTCAGGCTCGCCGGCGCCCATGCCGCCGCCGTCGAATGCGACGTGCTGGCCATGTCGGGCGGCTGGTCGCCGGTTGTGCATCTTTCCTCCCATGGCGGCATCAAGCCCCGCTATGACGGGAAGATTGCCGGTTTCGTGCCTGGCGGCTTCGCCCCGACCCATTTCGGCGCCGGCGCCATGCTGGGCACATTCGGTCTCGCCGCCGCCGTCGCCGAAGGCAGAGAAGCCGGCCGCAGGGCCGCCGCCATGGCGGGCTTCGACAAGAAGGTGAAAGATGTGGCGGCACCGGACATCGCCGGCGGGCGCGCCTATTCCATTCTGCCCGCATGGGCGCCGCCGGCGACGGGCAAGGGCAAGGCCTTCGTCGATTTCCAGACCGATGTGACGGTGAAGGATATCGCGACGGCGCATCAGGAAGGCTACCAGTCGGTCGAGCATCTGAAGCGCTACACCACGCTGGGCATGGGCACCGACCAGGGCAAGACGTCCAACATCAATGCGATTGCCCTGATGGCGGGCCATCGCGATCTGCCGTTGGCCTCCGCCGGCACCACCACATTCCGGCCGCCCTATTCGCCCGTCGCCATGGGAGCGATCGCCGGCCGCGGCATCGACCGGCATTTCCGCCCGACGCGCCTGCCGCCGCTGCATGACTGGCACAAGGCCAATGGCGCCACGTTCATCGAAGCGGGACCGTGGCTCAGGGCCTGGTATTATGCCTGGGCGGGAAATTCGCCCGAGACCGCCTATGTCAAGGAGATGGAGTTGGTGCGCAAGGGAGTCGGCCTCGCCGATGTCTCGACGCTCGGCAAGATCGACGTGCAGGGGCCCGATGCGGCGGAGCTCCTCAATCGCGTCTATGTCAACGGCTTCGCCAAGTTGGCCGTAGGCAAGGCGCGCTATGGCGTCATGCTCAACGACGACGGCGTGGTGCTCGACGACGGCACCACGACGAGGCTCGCCGACGATCATTATTACATGACCACGACCACCGCCCAGGCCGGCGAGGTCATGTCCTGGCTCGAATATCTGCTGGAGACGCAATGGACCGATCTCAAGGTCCATGTCGTCTCGCTCACCGACGAATGGGCGGGCATGGCGATCTCCGGCCCCAAGTCGCGCGAGGCCCTGCAACTGGCTTTCCCCGGCGCCGATGTCTCCAATGAAAACCTGCCCTACATGGGCTGCCTCGATATTCTGCACGACGGCGTGCGGGTGAGACTGTTGCGCCTCTCCTTCTCCGGCGAGCTGGCCTATGAAATTCATCTGCCGGCCGATTATGCGATCTCGCTGTGGGAACACGTCTTGAAGGCGGCGGCGCCGCTCGGCATCAAGCCCTATGGGCTTGAGGCGCTGGCGAGCTTGCGCATCGAGAAGGGCCATGTGGCGGGGCTCGAGCTCGATCATCGCAATACCCTCGACGATCTGGGCCTCGGCCGGATGGCGGGCAAGGACAAGCCCTATGTCGGCCGCGAGCTGCGTTTCCGCGAAAAATTGCAGGCCGAGGACCGCTGGAGCCTGGTCGGCATCGAATTGCTGGAACCTGACAAGAAGCTGCGCGGCGGCGCCATCCTGTTCGCGGCGGGCGATGAGATCAAGGGCCACGGCCGCGGCTATATTACTTCGGTCACCTGGTCGACGGAACTCGGCAAGTTCATCGCCCTTGGACTTTATCGGGGTGGGCTCAAACACGAGGGCGCGGAAATCGTCTGCGCCTATCCGCTGAAGAACGAGCAGGCCCGCGCCCGCATCGTCTCGCCGCATTTCATCGACCGGGAAGGAGCCCGCCTCCATGCTTGAGCGGCACTCGGCACTGGCGAATGTCGCGCCCTATCGCAGCGCGGTGCTGCAATTGGCCGAAGCGCGCGGCTTCTCGCTCGTCCAGGCGGCGGTTTTCAGCAAGGACGCCGAAAAGGAAATCTCCAATATTACCGGCAAGTTACCGGCGAAAATTGGCACAGCACTTGAAGCCGGCGGATGCACCCTGATGCGCGTCGGCCCCAGGCAGTTCTGGTTCGTCGGCGCGGAAGGCGACGGTCTCGCCGACAAGCTGACGGGCGTCTGCGCGGTAACGCCGCTGTCGCACAGCCGCACCCGCATCTTCCTCGAAGGCGCGCCGGCCCGCGATGTCCTCGCCAAGGGCATCGCGCTCGATTTTCACGAGAGCGCATTCAAGCCGGGCATGTTCGCCATGACCGGCCTGCACCACACGCCGCTGCTGGTTCATTGCCTGAGCCGCCACCGCTTCGAACTCTATGCGCTCCGCACTTTCGCGGTCACGGTTTGGGATTGGCTGACTGACGCGGCACTGGAGTTCGCCGGCTAACGACCCATCATCCGTCACCCCGGCGAACACCGGGGTCCATCAGCCAGCGCGATGAATCTGGGAATTTCCGTATCGGGTTTCCCGTGGGTCCCGGCTTTCGCCGGGATGACGGAATGAGCTACCCCCGCATCCTCTTCCCTTCCGGATCGAACAGCGGCTCGGCGATGATCGTCGCCTTGCGGTTTTCGCCGATGATTTCGATTTCGAAGGCGCCCTTCGCCATGTCGGTGGCGATCTCCTTCGGCACATAGCCCTGGGCCATGGACTTGTCGACGAAATGGGCATAGCCGCCCGACGTGACCCAGCCGACGACCTTGCCCTTGTGCCAGATGGGCTCGTCGCCCAGCACGTCGGCGTCGCGCGCCTCGACCACCATCGACACGCGCCTGAGCTTGCCGCCCGAGCGCTTTTCCTCCACCGCCGCGTCGCGGCCGATGAAATAGTTCTTGGTGAGATCGATGAAGCGGTCGAGGCCCGCTTCGAAGCCGCCATAGATGGGGCGGAGTTCCCGGTACCAGGTGGGGAAGTTCTTTTCCAGTCGCATGGACAAGAGCGCCCGCATGCCGAAATTGACGATGCCGAAATCCTTTCCCGCCTTGATGATCTCGGCATAAAGGCGGCGCTGGTAGTCCGGCGCCACCCAGATTTCATAGCCGAGATCGCCGGTATAGGTGACACGGTTGATGAGCGCGGGGCAGTGGCCCACATCCATGGCGCGGTGATCCATGAATTTGAAGGCGGCGTTGGAGACATCCTCGTCGGTCAGCCGCTGCAGCACCTCGCGCGATTTGGGGCCGGCGATCGAGAGGCCCACGAGATCCATGTCGTAGCGGCGGATCAGCACGGAGCCGTCCGTAGGCAGATGTTGTTCGAACCAGCGCATGTGGTATTTCTGCGCTTGGCTCGAACCCCACATGTAGAAGCACTCGTCCTTGGCCTTGGCGATGGTGAAATCGCCGATGAGGCGTCCTTGCGGGTTGAGCATCGGCGTGAGGATCAGGCGGCCCGGCTTCGGCATCTTGTTGGTCATCAGCCGCGATAGGAAGGCTTCGGCACCCGAGCCGGTGAAGCGGTACTTGGCGAAATTGGCGATCTCGGTGACGCCCACGCCGTTGCGGGTCGCCAGCACCTCGGCTTTGACATGCTTGAAATCATTGGAGCGGTGGAAGGAGAAAATGTCCTTGGGCTCGACGCCCTTGGGCGCGAACCACAAAGGTGTTTCGAGGCCCCATGAATCGCCCATCACCGCGCCCTGCGCGATCATCGTGTCGTAGATCGCGGTGGTCTGCTGCGGCCTGGCACCCGGCAGTTCCTCGTTGGGGAACTTGATCGAGAAGCGGCGGGCGTAGTTCTCGCGCACCTTCTCGTTGGTGTAGCTGCGCGTCGCCCATTCGCCGAAGCGGGCAATATCCATGGCCCAGACATCGAAGCCCGGATCGCCGTTGACCATCCATTGCGACAGCGCCAGGCCGACACCGCCGCCCTGGCTGAAGCCCGCCATGACGGCGCAGGCGCACCAGAAGTTCCGGAGGCCCTGCACCGGGCCCACCAGAGGATTGCCGTCCGGCGAGAAGGTAAAGGGCCCGTTGATGACCCGCTTGATGCCGGCCTTGGCGAGTGCCGGAAAATGCTTGTAGCCGAGCTCGAGGGAGGGTGCGATGCGGTCGAGATCGGGGGGCAGAAGTTCGGTGCCGAAATCCCACGGCGTTTGCTTCGGCTGCCACGGCTTGCAGGCCTTCTCGTAAGTGCCGAGCACGATGCCGGAGCGTTCCTGGCGCATGTAGATTTCGGACTTGAAATCGATGATGTGCGGCAGCTCACGGCCGTGGCTCTTATTGTAAGCTATGACCTCCGGCATGTCGTCGGTGACCAGATACATATGCTCCATGGCCAGCACCGGGAGTTCCAGTCCCACCATGCGGCCCACTTCGCGCGCCCACAGCCCGCCGCAATTGACCACATGCTCGGCCCGGATGTTGCCGTTGACGGTGATCACATCCCAGGTGCCGTCCTTGCGGGGCCTGAGGTCGGTGACGCGGCAGTTGTTGTAGATTTCCGCGCCGCCGATGCGCGCCGACTTGGCATAGGCATGGGTAGTGCCTTCCGGATCGAGATTGCCATCGGCCGCGTCAAGCAGGGCGCCGACGAAATATTTCTCTTCGAGGAGTGGATGCATGGCCTTGGCCTGCTTGATCGTCAGTATCTCGGTTTCAAGACCGAGATAGCGGCCCCGCGCATGGGCCATTTTCAGCCATTCCATGCGCTCGGGCGTATCGGCGAGGATGAGACCGCCAGGCCGGTGCAGCCCGCAGGCCTGGCCGGATATTTTCTCGAGTTCGTCGTAAAGCCCGATCGTATAGCCTTGCAGCTTCGCCACATTGGGATCGCCGTTCAGCGTGTGGAAGCCGCCCGCCGCATGCCAGGTGGAGCCCGAGGTGAGCCGGTCGCGCTCGACCAGCACGACATCCTTCCAGCCCGCCTTGGTGAGATGATAGAGCACCGAGCAGCCGACCACGCCGCCGCCGACGACCACAACGCGAGCCTGGGATTTCATGGGAATGTCCTTATGGGGAGAGGTTTCGGACCGCATCCATAGACGACATGGGCGGCATCCCGCAACAATCCGGCGGGTGAGAAGAATTCAACCTGTCCTAGGGTCTGTTGAGATTCATCTTGAATTGATGACGGCTGAGCAGAGGTGGATCATTGCGGAGAAGCATTGATCGGTTTTGTCGCTGCGCATGGCGATACGTTTGAAC
>JANMQL010000067.1:0-2471 GCA_031370475.1 Hyphomicrobiales bacterium
TTGCGTCGATGACATCGAACGACCGGCCGATCGAGCCAAGCGCAAGGACATCGGCCTGCGCATATTCGATGTTTTGCAGACCGAGCTCACGGGTCTTGCGCTGCGCGTAGCTCAGACTCGATAGGCTGAGATCGATCGCCAGCACCTTGGCGCCCTTGTAGCGGCGTGCCGTTCCGATCGAATGCTCTCCTGTGCCGCAGCCGGCGATCAGGATGTCGACGCCGGCACGATCGCCAAGCGGGCGAACCGGCGCGAGCGGAAAGCGGCTTCGCAGATATTCGTCGACCGTCATTGCAACGGGCCGTGACGGCGCCACAACCCAGCGGGGATATGGGTTTTCTTCGTATTGCTGGCGCACCACGCTGGCGATTTCGCCCTCGATTGCGGTCAGGCGCGGGATGGCTTCGCGCATCCGCCGTTCGTCGTCGACCTCGCGGATCTGCTGCGTCAAAAGCCCATCGACGGCGTCCGGCCACGCGCGGTCCAGAAGCCTGCGCGGATCGGGCAACGAAGACAGCGAACGATAGCTGGCCACCGCGGCGAGCCGCAGCGGCGGAATATCGCTGTTGTCCTCAAGAGCGTCGATCAGCGCCCTGTTCTGCCGTTCCAGAACATCGAGTTCGCCGGGGCTTTCGGCGAGAACGTATTCGTTGTTGAAGCACTGGTGCGCCAGGGCACAGCAGAACCCCAGCACGCTCTCGTCCACATCAGCGGGCGCATCGGCCGCCCGCTGGAGCACAGCGGCGCGCACCGAGGTCAAAAACCATTCCAGCGCCAGGTCACGAACCGGCGTGGTCTTGAGCACGCCGAGCAGCATCGGATCATCGGCAATGGCGGCCAATCCCGGCGCGCCGAGCAGCTCATCGGCAGATACCAGCTTGGGCCAGGCGGCCCCGGCGCGCGCCACGGCTTCGCCGAGGAGCGGATTGACCTTGAGCAGCGTCGCGCTGGTGTCGGCGAAATTCTCGGCCAGTTCGGGAACCAGTTCCAACGCCCGGGCGAAGCAAGCTGACGCCTGCCTGAACTTGCCCTGCGCCATCAGCATGACGCCGAGATCCTTGTGGGCCTCGGCAAAATCCGGCTTGAGCGCCAGCGCCTGCGTAAGCGCGGCCGCGGCCGCCTCCGGGCGTCCGACCGCCGTGAGTGCTTTGCCCAGGCTATGATGGCCTATGGCGATATCGGGCCGGATTTCTGCCGCCTTGCGGAAATGCGCCACGGCGTCGTCGAACAGGCCGCGCTGCATGGCAATCACGCCGAGCAGATGCAGGCTGCCGGCGTGCTCGGCATCGCGCCCGAGCACGGCGCGACAGAGCGCCTCGGCATCGAACGTCCGGCCGAGTTGGTGCTGTCGGACTGCCTCGGCAAACAGGTTGGCAATTGGAGTCGAAGTCCGCGACGCGCCGCCAGCTTCTCTGCGTTTGGCTGCGGCGCGGCGCTGTTTCCGATTCATCGCGCGCTCGACCAGGACTTGAAGATTGTCGGCTTGAATATTGGCGGAGAGGGTGTCCTTATCATCGACTTCTCATACGTTCTAGAACATTCCAAAAACTGTAGTCAGCTCAATGATTTAAGCGATTTTTGGTCTGGAACCGTCTCGAAGAATCCAATATATTCTACTCCGAAAACATGGGTAGCAGCATGGCTAGAACCACTGTCCATCTGCCCCATGACGTCGAGAATCAGCGCCGGGGGATAGTCATCAACAAATTAAGCGCCGCGAAGTCGAGACGAAGAAAAAGCCCGGCCGCTGCGGCGACGGTGGCGGCCTTTGGCTGCAGGTTGCTCGATGGGAAGGGCGAACGAATCGTGGGTGTTCCAATACACCATCAACGGTGACGTGCGGCAGTTAGGCGGCAGCCATGTGGCCGCTCAACGCCGGATGGTTCGAGGTTGATCACCCCGGAGACTACGTCACCCTCATTTCCTACCAACCCCGCGACGGCACCCTTGGCGATCACCTGGATACACAATACTTTGTGCATACTCCTCATTGGGCGACCGTAACAATTATAGGCTCTCCTAACTATGAGGCCTGCATTCATCGTAACATCGGCTCTCCATACAAAGTTTGGAGTCTACACGAGCCAAGAACGGCTTGCTCAATCGCTCGCTTCATTAGATAGCATAGAAGAACGTTGTCCCGGTGCGCGTATCATACTGGTTGAAATGGGCGGAAAATCATCACCGACCCCAAACGAGAAGCTTACTTTCAAAAGTCGATGCTTTGAAGTGTTTGATTATTCCGGTGATCCGGAGATTAGGAAAATTCATGATTTCACCAACAATTGGGACGTCGTTAAAAATTACACGGAAATGGTATGCTTTAGCCAATTTCTCAAATGGGCTAAACACCAAGGCATGATTTTCAAAGATTGTAATCGGATATTTAAATTGTCAGGACGCTATAGGCTAGCCGAAGGGTTTGATCCTGCCGTCTATGAGGTTTTGACAGGCAAGATCGTACTTGCGAA
>JANMQL010000045.1:0-3218 GCA_031370475.1 Hyphomicrobiales bacterium
GCCATGCTCGGCATCCCGTCGGGCAAGATGCCGGTCGACTGGAATTCGATCATCTTCAAGGCCCTCACCATCAAGGGCATCTATGGCCGCGAGATGTTCGAGACCTGGTACAAGATGATCGCCATGTTGCAATCGGGCCTGGATGTGCGGAAAGTCATCACCCACCGCATGAAGGCGGCGGATTATGCGCAAGGGTTTGCGCTGATGAAGCAGGGGAGCTGCGGAAAAGTGGTGCTGGATTGGGGGTGACCACCCTCTACTCCCAGGCCCTCGCCGAACTCTCGGGCGTCTTCGAAAAGCTCGACGATGGCGCCGTCGACCGGGCGGTGCGGATGATCGCCGAGGCCCGCACCGTCTTCGTCTTCGGCTGCGGCCGCGAGCGCCTGCAGATCATGGGGCTGGCCATGCGGTTGTTTCATCTTGGGCGGCGGGTGGCGGTGGTTGGCGACATGACCACGCCGCCGGCGGGCAAGGGCGATGTGTTCGTCGCCACGGTGGGGCCGGGTGAGCTTGCCACCGCCCAGGCACTCCTCGAAATCGCCCACAGGGCGGGGGCGAAGACCCTGGTTATCACCGCCCAGCCTTCAGGCCCCGCGGCGGCGCTCGCCGATTTCGTGCTGGCCATTCCCGCCCAGACCATGGCCGACGACCGGGCTGCCAAGACCTCGGTCCTCCCCATGGGCTCGCTCTATGAGGGCGCCCTCTTCGTGCTGTTCGAGGTGATGGTCCTGAAACTGCGCGAACTGCTCGGCGTCAGCCCGGAGCAAATGCGCGCCAATCACACCAATCTGGAGTAGACGAGGTCTCCGGCCTGCACCGTCAGACAAGATTTCGGATCAACTTCCGCAATGGCGCCTCGTTGCCGCCGAAACTCGCGATCATGGCATTGAGCATCATGCGCGGACGCATCTGTTCGAGATCGAGGGAATGCCCGGCAGCGTCGGCCAGAATGGTCAGGAAAGTAAGCTGAGTGCGGCCGTTGCCTTCCCGGAAAGGGTGGATGGCATTGATCTCGGCAATGAAATGGGCGGCTTCAGTCGCAAACTCGGCAGCGGTCAGCCCGCGCAGATTCCGCTTTTTGCGAAGTCTGGAGAACAGCTTCTTCATTTCTGTGGCGATGTTCTCGGGGTAGCAAAAGGTGCTTGCATCCTTATGGATGCGGATCGTCCGATAGTTTCCCGCCCAGCTATAGATGTCTTGAAACATGTGGTGGTGGATCGCCCTGTAGTGGGTGATCGTGAGTCGCCCTGCCGGTAGCGGCTCATTCGCCCGCTGGGTGGTAATCTCGGCCTCGAAATTCCGTAACTCCGCCGCGCGCCGTATGCCGAGCCGGTTCTTCAGAACGCTGGTTCCAGGATAGCAATAAGGGTCGGCGATGGCTCGATATGCCACGTCGGCCTATTTCTTGCGATGGACGCTGACGATTGCCCGGCGGCGCTCGGCGGCGGTCAGTGCGCTGCGATCGAATGCGGCGGCTCGTCCGGTCATGGCGGGTGTCAGGGAAATTCCCTCGACCGCGCTGATCATGGCGAACCGGGCGCGCCCCAACACGAAGCGGGATTCACCGGCCTTCTTGGATTTGCCACGGGACTTAGACATGGGCACTTTCTAACACGCCCTGAATCGGATGTCTTGATCCCGGAAGGAGGCCCGATTGGCAAAACGCCAGGAAGGCCCGCTCCCCCAATCCCGCCCTTGCGCGATGGGGGCCGGAGTTGATAACTGACAGCCATGCTCGCCACTTATGGAACCGCCAATGGCTGTCTGACCGAATTCGCCGCCGCGCCCGAGCCGGTGGTGCCGGAGGATGCGGTGTGGCTCGATCTGGTCGAGCCCACGGCGGCCGAGGAGGCGGCCGTCGAAAAGGCCCTTGGCATCGACATTCCGACGCGGGAGGAGCTGGCCGAAATCGAGGCCTCGAGCCGCCTCTACCAGGAGGATGGCGCGGCCTTTATGACGGCGAACCTGATCCGCCGCGGCGAGAACGACCGGCCCGAATCCTCGCCCGTCACCTTCATCGTCAAGGATAACCGGCTGATCACCGTCCGCTACCACCATCCCCAGGCCTTCCCAGCCTATGTCAAGCGGGCGATGAAGCCCCAGACGACCGCCATGACCGGCTGGGGCGTTTACATCAGCCTTCTTGAAGCAGTGATCGACCGCGCCGCCGACCACCTCGAGCGCGTCGGTCTCATCGTCGAGGATACCTCGAAGAAGACCTTCGGCGCCGGCCGCACCCTTAAGGGCGAGCGCAAACGCCAGCGCCGGCGCGACGTCAATCTCCAGGAGCTCATTGAAAATATCGGCGAGGAGGGCGACTTCACCTCGAAGATGCGCGAGAGCCTGGTCTCCATCGGCCGCATCGTCGCTTTCATGCAGGCCTTGACCGAGCAGATGAAGCAGACCCGCGAGATGAAGGACAACCGCGCCCGCATCAACATCTTGAGGCGCGATATCCAGTCGCTCACCGATCACGCCTCGTTTCTCTCCGCCAAGATCAGCTTCCTGCTCGATGCGGTGCTCGGCCTCATCTCGATCGAGCAGAACGGCATCATCAAGATCTTTTCGGTGGCGGCGGTGGTCTTCCTGCCGCCCACTCTGGTGGCCAGCGTCTACGGCATGAATTTCCGCGTCATGCCGGAACTCGGCTGGATTTTCGGCTATCCCATGGCGCTGGCATTGATGGTGCTCTCGGCCATCCTGCCCTTCCTCTATTTCAAGCAGAAGGGCTGGCTCTGATGCCGGTCGTTCTTTGGGTGGCGGCCGGTGGCGCCATCGGTGCGGCGGCGCGCTACGGTGTCAATGTCTGGTCCGGGCGCCTGTTGGGCGATGCCTTTCCCTGGCACACCGTCATCGTCAATGTGCTGGGCTGCTTTATCATGGGCCTGCTGGTCGAGGCCATGGCGCTCAAGCTCAATGTCGGTAACGAGATGCGCGCCTTCCTGACCACCGGCATTCTCGGCGGCTTCACCACCTTCTCGGCCTTTTCCCGTGATTTTGCCCTGCTGGTCGAACGCAAGGCGCTCGCTACCGCGGGACTTTATGCGGCGGGCTCGGTGCTGCTGTCGCTGGCCGCCATCTTTGCCGGCCTCGCCGTGGTCCGCGCGCTGGCCGCATGAACGAGGTCAAGCGCCATGCGGTGACCGCCGACGAGGCGGGGATGCGGCTCGACCGCTGGTTCAAGCTGCATTTTCCGCAAGTGACCTCCGCCTATCTCA
>JANMQL010000126.1:0-16968 GCA_031370475.1 Hyphomicrobiales bacterium
CGACGGGCGCTGGGTGATGATGCACAGGGAAACGCCGTATTTGCGGCCTTCCTTGGCGATGCGCGAGATCGCGCGCTTGGTCGGCTCGAAGCCCAGCGTCTTGTCGATCGGCACGTAGCGGTGGGCCTCCTCGCAGACGAAGGTGATGGGAATGCGCCCGGCACCCCACACGCCGAAATCGAAGGCGAGCCGGGCCAGCACCGAGACCACGACGTTGATGATTTCCGAGGGCAGGCCGCCAAGCTCGAGAATGGCGATGGGCTTGCCGGCGACCGGAATGCGGAACAGGCGGGAGAGCACCTGCGCCATCGTATCCTGCACGGTCAGGCCGCCGAACATGAAGGCGTAACGGGGATCGCGCGAAATCGTTTCGATGCGGGCCTTCAGGCGCTTGTAGGGGGCGAGTTCGCCGCGCATGTCGAGCTTGCCGATATATTCCTCGAGCAGGCCGGTCAGGTCCGAGGTGCGGTAGGGAATGGGCGTATCGACGCCGATATTGGGATTTTCGACGATCTCGCGGCCGCGCATGATCTGGCCCTTGTCGCGGCGCTGGTTGCTCATGTAGCGCAGCTTGGCCATGGGAATGAGTTCGCGCAGAACCTCGGTATCGGTCTCGCGGCTGGACTGCTGGCCGATAAGTATTTCGACGATCTCGTCGAAGTTCAAAAGCCAGAAGGGCAGGTTCATGTTGTCGGGGGTGATGATTTCCGCCAGGCCCTGGAACGACTGGGCGTATTCGCGGTGCACATCGAGGAGCAGGATGTGGGCCTGCGGGTTCTTCTCCAGAATACGCCTGAGAATCAGGGCGACGGCGCAGGATTTGCCGGTGCCGGTGGTGCCGAGGACGGCGAAGTGCTTGCCGAGCATCTCGTCGATCTTGATCATCGCCGGGATGGAAGAATCCTGCTGGATGTGACCGACGCGGATGGATGTTTCGGCGTCGCAGGCATAGGCCTTTTCGAGTTCCTGCTTGTTGGCGCGGTAAACAATGTCGCCCAATGACGGGTAGCAGGAAATGCCGCGCCGGAAAGACTTTGGCGTGCCGCTGGCATCCTTCGGCAGTTCGCCGATGAATTCGACTTCGATAATACGCAGTTCCTTATCGCCGGCATTGTGCGACGGCATGGGCGAGCTCAGCGCCGACACCAGGGCCAGCGATATCGATTTCGGCGAGTCGACCTTCAGCAGCGTACCGATTTCAGGGCTGCGCAACTGCCGGCCGGACCGCTGATCGTCCTCGAAATCGATCAGAATGATGGCGAGGGCACCGGTCACCGCAACGATGCGGCCGACGCGCTCGACGGCGCCGGGTTGGGCGAGGTGGCCGGGCTGGCTGGCTGGGGGCTGCGGCTGCTGGCGGTACATGGGTCAGTCCATCAATGAAGCTGGGGTTCGGGGTGCGGGATTGCGGCGGGGTTTGCCTGTTTGTTGGACACGACCGGCAGGATGACGGTGACGCGGGTGCCCGCGCCCTTCTGCGAATCGATGCGCAAATCGCCGCCATGCATGCGGACGAGCGCGTAGGCGATCGGCAAACCGAGGCCGGTGCCTTCATGGCGCTTGTTGAAACCGGTTTCGACCTGGCCGAAGGGCCGCATCGCGGTTTCGACCTCGGATGCCGTCATGCCTTCGCCGGTGTCGGTTACGGCGACAACGGCGTAACCTTGTTGGGCGGCGCCCGCCTCGATGCGGATTCGGCCCTTCTTCGGCGTGAACTTCACCGCATTGCCGACGAGATTGATGAGAATCTGCTTGATGCGAAGCGGATCGCCCATGATCATCGGCATGTTGGCGGCGATGCCGGTCTCTATTGTGATGTCCTTCTCCTTGGCCTTGGCCTGGATGATCAGGATGCAAGAGGCGATCAGAGGCTTGATGTCCATCGGCTCGGTTTCGACCTCGAGTTGGCCGGCCTGGATTTTCGAGACGTCGAGGATGCCGTTGATCAGCGCCAGAAGGTGTTCGGCCGCCTGCTTCACATAGCCCGAATATTGCTTGACCTTGTCCATGCCGCTGACCGGCTGGGTGAGCAGCATGTCGGAGAAGCCGATGATGGCGTTGAGGGGCGTACGCAGCTCGTGGCTCATGTTGGCGATGAATTCCGACTTCGCCTTGGAAGCGAATTCGGCGTCGACCTTGGCGGCATTGAGCGCCAGCGTCTGCTTGTGGCGGGTGACGGCCTGGCCGAATAGCTCGGAATAGTCGCTGATGAGCGAGCCTTCCCGGAACCAGCGCGTGCCAAATGTCCTCATGCAAACCCCTCCTTGATCCATTGTTAGCCAATAACGTCTCAACACGGGGTTAAGGCGCCGGCCAGCATTCGAGCCTCCCCCGACACAATTGCTTTACGCGCGTTAAGAAGTTGCTAGACTGGCGCCAACGCAATGTTTTCGGGTGAAATACCGCGCTCCGGCCACTTGGCCGTCGAGCGCGGGCCGCCCGTGGAAGGTTCAGGACGTGGATGCAATCCATGGGGCGGGCCGTGACCGCTCCCGGCGCAGACCGGCACCCCGGCAGGAAGGGAGCAAATTTTATGGCGCTCTCGATCTGGGAACCAACAACTGCAGATTGTTGATTGCGACACCGGTGGCGCAGGGGTTTGCCGTCGTCGATGCCTTTTCCAGAATCGTCAGGCTGGGCGAAAGCCTGAGCAGCTCGGGCAGGCTGCACGACCAGGCCATGAGCCGTACCATCGATGCCCTCCGGATCTGCGCCAACAAGCTGAAGTGGCACAAGGTCGAGCGGCTGCGGCTGGTGGCGACCGAAGCCTGCCGCATGGCGGCCAACGGCGATGAATTTATCGCCCGGGTCGCTTTTGAAACCGGGCTGCGACTGGAAATCATCGACCGTGAGACCGAGGCGCTGCTGGCGGCGACGGGGGCCGAGCCGCTGATCGATGCCGCCGCCGAAACGGCACTGGTTTTCGATATCGGCGGCGGCTCGACCGAAATCATGTGGATGGCGAGGCGGGAGGAGCGGTTCGAGATCGCCGCCTGGACATCGCTCGCCGCCGGCGTGGTGACGATCTCCGAACGCTTCGGCGGCGGTGTCGATGTCACGCCGCAAATTTTCGCGGCGATGCGCGCGCACGTGCAGCCGATGCTGGCGGAATTCCGCGGGCGGATCGTGGCGGCGACCGGCCGCCAGCCCGAGCCGTCGCATTTGCTTGGCACCTCCGGAACCGTGACGACGATCGCCGGCGTACAGCTCGGGTTGCCGCGTTACGACCGGTCCAAGGTCGACGGCTGCTGGCTTGACAGCGATTCTATCGGCGATGTGACCGGCGATCTCTTGAAGATGAGCCACGAGCAACGGGCGCAGAGTCCCTGTATCGGCCGCGAGCGCGCCGATCTGGTTCTGGCGGGCTGCGCCATCCTGGAGGAAATCCGCCTGGCGTTTCCGTGCCGGCGAATCCGGGTCGCCGATCGCGGACTGCGCGAAGGCATTCTCACCATGATGATGAAACAGGATGGAACCTACGGGAGGGCCGCTTGAGCCGGCCCGGCAGCGGCAAGGGCAAAGGCCCGAGTGGGCGGGCGTTGAAGGTCCGGGTCAAGACCGGCAAGGGCCGCACCGTTTCCCAAAAAATCTGGCTCGAGCGGCAATTGAACGATCCCTATGTACGGGAGGCGAAAAAGCTCGGCTACCGTTCGCGCGCCGCCTTCAAGCTGATCGAGATCGACGACAAATACCGTTTCCTCAAGCCCGGCGGGCGGATCGTCGATCTCGGCGCGGCACCCGGCGGCTGGAGCCAGGTGGCGGCGGTGCGCGTCAAGGCGGAGGAGGGGCGCGGCCGGGTCATCGCCATCGACATGCATGGCATGGATCAGATTAAGGCCGTCACTATCTTCAAGAAAGACTTCTACGACGCGAACACACCCCAGCTTCTGATCGAAGCTCTCGGCGGCGAGAAGGCCGATGCGGTGCTCTCCGACATGGCGGCGCACGCCACCGGTCATCGCCAGACGGACCACATCAACATCATGGCGCTTGCTGAGGCGGGCTATGAATTCGCCAGGCTGGTGCTGAAGCCGGGCGGCACCTATCTCGCCAAGGTGCTGCGTGGCGGCACCGAGGGCGAAATGCTGAAGCTCTTGAAGAAGGATTTCGCCGAGGTGAGGCATGTGAAGCCCAAGGCGAGCCGCGACGACAGCGCGGAGCTGTTCGTGCTGGCGATGGGGTTCAGGGGGTAGGGGACCGCTCCTTGATGGCCGCCGCGCACGTCAAGAATTGCGCGCTGGATTTAACAGCCGCAGCGCGTTCATTGTCACTAGCACCGTTGCTCCCGTATCGGCGAGAATGGCGGGCCACAGGCCCGTCAGGCCAATCACCGTTGTAACCAGGAACACTGCCTTCAATCCAAGCGCGACCGTGATGTTCTGCCGGATGTTGGCCATGGTGCGCTTCGACAGATCGATCATTCTGGCCACGTCGCCAACCCGGCCGTGCAGCACCGCCGCATCGGCGGTTTCAAGCGCAACGTCGGTGCCGCCGCCCATGGCAATGCCAACATCGGCCGCCGCGAGTGCCGGCGCATCGTTGATGCCATCGCCGACCTTGGCCACATTCAGTCCCTGAGCTTGCATCTCGACGACGATTCTCTGCTTGTCCTCGGGCAAAAGTCCGGCCCGCACTTCGATGCCGAGCTGCCTGCCGATGGCCGAAGCGGTGCGAAGGTTGTCGCCGGTCAGCATCACGGTCTTGATGCCCGCATCGGATAGGGCCTTGAGACCCGCAACCGCGTCAGGACGCGGTTCGTCACGCATGGCGATCGCCCCGGCGAGGGTTGGTCCGGCGATCAGCACCGAAACCGTCTTGCCTTCGTCATTCAGGGCCGCGATCCGGGCCATCTGAACGGCGGAGAGCGGCACCCGCTCGCCCGCCGCCGGTGGCGACCCGAGAAACACCTCCACGCCATCCACTGTCCCCGTGATGCCCTTGCCGCCGACCGCTTTGGCCTCGGTGACAGGCGGCACCGCAATCTTGTCCGCCGCAGCCTTGGCAAGAATGGCCGACGCCAACGGATGGCTTGAGCCGGTTTCCAGAGCGGCGGCGAGTTTCAGCACGTCGGCCCCGGAATAATCGAAACCGATCACGTCGGTGACTTTGGGTTTGCCTTCGGTGAGGGTTCCGGTCTTGTCGAGCACTACCATCGTGATCTTGCCGAGGTTTTCGAGAACGGCACCGCCCTTGAGCAGAAGGCCGCGCCGCGCCCCGGCCGAGAGCGAAGCGGCGATCGCGGCAGGCGTCGAGATCACCAGGGCGCAGGGGCAGCCGATCAGCAGGATGGCAAGGCCTCTATAGATCCACACATCCCATGAGGCGCCCAGCAGCAGTGGCGGGATGACAGCAACCAGCGCCCCGAGGATAACGACGCCCGGGGTATAATAGCGGGAAAAACGGTCGATGAAGCGCTCGGTCGGCGCCTTGCTTTCCTGGGCCTCCTCGACCAGCCTGATGACACGGGCAATGGTGTTGTCCTCGGCGGCGGCCGTCACGCGGATGCGCAGGGCGGCGTCGCCGTTGACGGTGCCCGCAAACACCTTGTCGTCCACGCTCTTGCGCACCGGCGCGCTTTCGCCGGTCACAGGCGCTTCGTCGATGGCGCCGTCGCCGGAAACGATGACCCCGTCGGCGGCGATGCGGTCGCCGGGCCGCACCAGGATCGCCGCGCCGACCTTGAGGCTGTCCGCCGGGACCTCGCGAGTCTGGCCGCCCTCTTCGAGCAGCGCAGTCTTGGGCACCAGCGCGGCCAACGATTGAATGCTGGCGCGGGCTTTCCCGGCGGCGACGCCTTCCAGCAGTTCGCCCACCAGAAACAGGAACACGACGACTGCCGCTTCTTCGGCCGCGTTGATGAAAACGGCGCCGACGGCCGCTATCGTCATCAGCATTTCAATGGAAAAGGGTGTGCCAGCAAGCGCTGCGGCGATGGCGCGGCGGGCGATCGGCACCAGGCCGACCAGCAGCGCCGCAATGAAGGCATAGGGAGCAATCGCGGGAACCAGCTTGCCCGCACCATAGGCCGCAATAAGTGCTACGGCGCAGGCGATCGTAAGCAAGCCCTTTTTGCTCCGCCACCACGGTTGGCTTGCTTTCCCCTTGCCGCGCAGTCCGGACGCCGCTGCGTCGGCATGGCTGCCGTGGTCAAGTCCGTCGCGAGCAGACCGTCCGGCACTGGCGGCCGCCTCGGACACTGGAGTCACTTTGTAACCGAGACCGGTCACCTTCTTTTCAATGGCACCGAGGTCGCTTGTTCCGTCGTGACACAACATCATGGTGCCTGCCCTCACCGAGACCACCACATCCGCGACGCCCGGCATCCGCCGCACAGCTGTGTCGATCTTGGTGGCGCAGCTTGCGCAATCCATGCCTTCCACCCGGTAGCGGGTCTGTGTCGCAGTCTCTGTCATGATCTATTCCTTGAATTCTTGACGGTGACCCTACATTCTATAGCGACTAGAGGAGCAAGCGAAAAATGCCGGGATATCCGATTGGCGGGGTGGCGAGGCAGAGTGGCGTGAAAGTGCCGACAATCCGCTATTACGAGCAGATCGGGCTCTTGCCTGCCCCGGCCCGAAGCGAAAGCAACCGCCGCCACTATGCGGCGGCCGACATTCGCCGGGTGTCGTTCATCCGCCATGCCCGCGAACTGGGCTTCGAGATCGAGGCGATCCGCACCTTGCTCACGTTACAGGACGATCCCGCCCAGCCTTGCGCTACCGCCGATAGAATCGCCAGGGCCCGCTTGGCCGAGGTCGAGCGGCGTATCCGCAGCTTGGCAGCTCTCAAAGTCGAACTGAAAACGATGATCAAAGGGTGCAGTCATGGCCATGTCGCGGAATGCCGGGTGATCGAGGTGCTTGCCGACCACGGCAAATGCGCCCGTTCCCACCATTGAGTGCCAGCAGGTGTCAGCCGCGGAGCGTTGCATGGATGACATCGCCGAACTCTTCGTGCTGGCGATGGGACTCAGGGGGTAGGGGGCGGCTCGGCATTCAGCCGCCGCCCTGCCACTGCTTGATGGCATCGAGCGGCCACAGCAGCATGATGATATTGAGGGTGAGATTATCGCGGATTACGGCGGCAACGCCAAGTTCCATCGCCAGGGCGAGCGCCACCGTCAGCCAGACGGGCAGACGGGCGGCGGCGAGGAAACCCAGCACCATGGCGAGAATGTCGAATACCGAATTGATGACGCTGTCGCCGTAGTAGTCGAGCGAGATGGTCGCCTCGCGGTACCGGTTGATGATGAAATCGGTGTTCTCGAAAATCTCCCAGCCGGCCTCGACGGCCACCGCCAGCGTCAGGCGGAGACCCAAGTTCCAATTGCGGCCGATCAGCCAAAACATCCCATAAAAGATGAAACCGTGAATGATGTGGGAAAAGCTGTACCAGTCGGAAATGTGCTGGGAGTTCTCGGAGCTGAAGACCACGCCATGCCAGAGCTTCACATAGCCGCATTTGCAGATAAGCTCCCGGCCCATCCATAACTGGGTAAGCGCAGCAAGGACGATGAAGCCGGCGGAGACGGCGATGTAGCGGCGGGAAAGACTCATTATCTGCAAGCCTAGGCATCGACGCCGGGAATCTCAAGCAGGGTGCAGCCGTCGATGCGCCAGGAGCCGTCGGGCTGGCGCTCCATGGAATAGAGCGCCTCGTAGGTCTTGTCATCCGGACCGACGATGGTGACGCGCTGGGCCGGGCGGCCCAGCGGGTCCGGTACCGCCTCGCCGAAGCGGAAAGATTGCGGGCGGTAGACCGGCCGGTAGCCCTGCTGCACCATGCGCATGAAAATTTCCGGAGTGGGGAAAAGGCGCCGGATCGCTGGGGCGGCAAAGCCATAGGCGGTTTTGCCGTCATCGGCGCGGAAGGCGGCGATCTGCCCGGAGATGATGCGCTGGAATTCGGCGCGATCGGCCGGCGAAGGCGCCTGCGCCCAGGCCGGGAGGGCAAGCAAGATGGCGGCAAGCAATGCCAGCAGGCTTCGGGGCATGGTACGACTCCCGCGATCTTTCACGTTTCGTATGCAGATACGACACCGATCGCTACCCGATTTCAAGTGTGCGCTGCACAACAATTCAAATAGGCTCATAAATTTACGCCCGGCACTTTGGTAGCGCTTGACCGTGCCGTGAACTCGGATGAGTATGCGCGCGGCAAAGTCAAAAGCCCCCGCCGGGATAGACACAGAGCCGGTGCAACGCCGGCTGAACCCGGGTTACAAGGGGCGGTTTTGGGAGGTGAAGTCGATGCCGGCAATCTCAATGAAAGTGAATGGCAAGGCGGTCTGCGGCGCAGCCGAAGGCCGTACCCTGCTGGTCGAATTCCTGCGCGATACGCTGGGACTGACGGGCACCCATGTGGGCTGCGACACCAGCCAGTGCGGCGCCTGCGTGGTGCATGTCAACGGCAAGGCGATCAAATCCTGCACGGCGCTGGCCATGGCCTGCGACGGGGCCGAGGTCACCACGATCGAGGGCCTGGCGAAGAACGGCAAGCTGCATCCGATGCAGGAAGCCTTCCGCGAGCATCATGGGCTGCAATGCGGCTTCTGCACGCCGGGCATGATCATGGCGGCGGTCGATATCGTCAAGCGCAACGGCAAGAAGCTCGACGAGGAGACCATCCGCCACGAGCTGGAAGGCAATATCTGCCGCTGCACCGGTTATCACAACATCGTCAAGGCCGTGCAGGCCGGCGCCGAGAAAATGTAAGGGAGGCATGCAATGACCGAGACCGGAATCGGCGCGCGCGTGAAGCGCAAGGAAGACCAGCGATTCATCACCGGCAAGGGCCGCTACACCGACGATATCAATCTCAAGGGCCAGACCTACGCCTATTTCGTGCGCAGCCCGCATGCCCATGCGACGATCAAGTCGATCAACACCGCCAAGGCCGCCAAGATGCCGGGCGTGGTCGGCATCTTCACAAGCAAAGACGTGGCCGAGGACAAGATCGGCGGGCTCATCTGCGGCTGGATGATCCATTCCAAGGACGGCTCGCCGATGAAGGCGGGGCCGCATCCGATCCTGGCCCAGGGCAAGGTGCGCTATGTCGGCGACCATGTCGCCGTGGTCGTCGCCGAAACCAAGGATCAAGCCAAGGCCGCCGCCGCCGCAGTGAATGTATCCTACGGCGTGCTGCCGCATGTGGTCGACGTCGGCAAGTCGATGACGTCCAAGGTGCAGATCCATGACGCGGCACCCGACAACCGGGTGTTTAACTGGTCGATCGGCGATCAGGCTGCGACGGATGCGGCGTTCAAGACCGCCGCCCATGTGACCAAGATCGATCTGGTCAACAACCGCCTCATTCCCAACGCCATGGAGCCGCGCGCCGCGATCGGTTCCTACGACACGGGCTCGGATCACTACACGCTCTACACGACGAGCCAGAACCCGCATGTGGCGCGGCTGGTGATTTCCGCCTTCCACGGCCTCGCACCCGAGCACAAGCTCAGGGTGATCGCCCCCGATGTGGGCGGCGGCTTCGGCTCGAAAATCTTCATCTATGCCGAGGAAGTGGTGTGCGTCTGGGCGTCGAAGCGGATCGGCGGCCGGCCGATCAAATGGACGGCGGAGCGCACCGAGAGCTTCCAGTCCGACGCCCATGGCCGCGACCATGTCACCCACGCGGAACTGGCCATGGACCGTTCCGGCAAGATTTTGGGTTTCCGGGTCAAGACCAAGGCGGCGATGGGCGCTTATCTGTCGACCTTCGCCTCCTGCGTGCCGACCTATCTCTATGCGACGCTGCTGTCGGGCCAATATGCGATTCCCAGCATCTATGCCGAGGTCGATGCGATTTATACCAACACGGCTCCCGTCGATGCCTATCGCGGCGCCGGCCGCCCCGAGGCCACTTATGTGGTCGAGCGCATCGTCGAGACGGCGGCGCGCGAGATGAAGCTCGATCCGGCGGAGTTCCGCCGCCGCAACTTCATCCGGAGCTTCCCGCACCAGACGCCGGTGATCATGTGCTACGACGCGGGCGACTATGAAGCCGCCCTCAACAAGGCGCTGGAACTCGCCGACTACAAGGGCTTCCCGGCCCGCAAGGCGGCCTCGGCCCGCAACGGCAAGCTGCGCGGCATCGGCTTCTCGGCCTATATCGAAGCCTGCGGCATAGCACCCTCGGCGGCGGTGGGTTCGCTGGGCGCCGGTGTCGGCCTATGGGAGTCGGCGGAAGTGCGGGTTAATCCGGTTGGCACGGTGGAAATCCTCACAGGATCCCACAGCCACGGCCAGGGCCATGAGACGACCTTCGCCCAGCTCGTCTGCGAGCGGCTCGGCGTCGACATCAACAATGTCTCGATCGTCCATGGCGACACCGACAAGGTGCAGTTCGGCATGGGCACCTACGGCTCGCGCTCGGGTGCGGTCGGCATGACCGCCATTTCCAAGGCGCTCGACAAGATCGAGGCCAAGGCCAAGAAGGTGGCGGCGGCGGTGATGGAAGCTTCCGCCGACGATGTCGAGTTCAAGAACGGAACCTTCACGGTCAAGGGCACCGACAAGAAGATGGCCTTCGGCGAAGTGGCGCTTGCGGCTTACGTGGCGCACAAGTTCAACTCGGCTGAAATCGAGCCGGGGCTGAAGGAAGGCGCCTTCCACGATCCGTCGAACTTTGTCTTCCCGGCCGGGGTTCACATCTGCGAAGTTGAAGTCGACGCCGACACGGGGGTCACCGAAGTGGTCAACTACGTGGCGGTCGACGATTTCGGCACCATCATCAATCCGATGATCGTCGAAGGCCAGGTGCATGGCGGCATCGCCCAGGGCATCGGCCAGGCGCTGACCGAGGGCTGCGTTTACGACACAGAGTCGGGCCAGCTGCTGACCGGCTCCTACATGGATTACTGCATGCCGCGGGCCGACAATGTGCCGTCCTTCAAGCTTGGCTTCACCATGACCAAGTGCCCGTCTAATCCCTTGGGCATGAAGGGTTGCGGCGAAGCGGGCGCTATTGCGTCTCCGGCGGCGGTGATGAATGCCGTCACCGATGCGCTCGGCGTGCGCGATCTGCCGATGCCGGCGTCTCCGCAAACCGTGTGGAAAGCCATGCAGCCAATGAAAAAGGCGGCCGAGTAAGGCCGGGAGGAAAAAATGGAAAACTTCGGTTATCATCGTCCCGCCAAGGTGGCGGACGCCGTCAAGATCATGAAGAAGGCCAAGGACGGCAAATACCTCTCGGGTGGCATGACGCTGCTGCCGGCGATCAAGCAGGGGCTGGCCACGCCATCGGACGTCATCGACCTCGGCGGGATCAAGAATGCCGGCGTTTCGGTTTCCGCCAAATCGGTGACGGTCAAGGCCGGAACGGCGCATGGCGACGTCGCCGCCGACAAGGGTGTCAGGAAGGCCATTCCGGCGCTTGCCGTGCTGGCCTCCAGCATCGGCGATCCGCATGTGCGCAATCGCGGCACCATCGGCGGCTCGGTCGCCAACAACGATCCGGCGGCGGATTATCCGGCGGCGGTTCTGGGCCTCGGCGCCACGGTGCACACCAGCGAGCGCAAGATTCCAGCGGATAAGTTCTTCACCGGCATGTTTACCACGGCGCTCAAGGGCAACGAGATCGTGACAGCGGTCGAGTTCCCGCTTCCGGCCAAGGCGGGATATGCCAAGTTCCCCAACCCCGCCTCGCGCTACGCCATGGTCGGCGTATTCGTGGCCAAGATGAAGGACAGCGCGGTGCGGGTCGCGGTAACCGGTGCCGGCCCCGCGGTGTTCCGCATTCCGGAAATGGAAGCGGCATTGGCCAAGGATTTCTCGGCCAAGGCGCTGGCTGGGATCTCGGTCAAGGCCAAGGGCCTCAATTCCGACATGCACGCCTCGGCCGAATATCGGGCGCACTTGATCGGCGTCATGGCGCGCCGGGCGGTAGCAGCGGCGAAGTGACGGCCGGCACTTGCGATTTTTCGAGCCCGCGGGTGTAGAAGCTCGCGGGTCTTTGTATTCGCAGAGAGGATTGATGCAGGAGCTTCCCAAGTCAATCGACGACACGGTCGCGCTGCTCAAATCGGCCGGCTACATCGCCGGCCGCGATCTGGGGACGGTGGTGTATCTGGCGCTGCGCATGGGCCGGCCGCTGTTTCTCGAGGGCGAGGCGGGGGTGGGCAAGACCGAGATTGCCAAGGTGCTGGCCGAGGCGCTGGGCCGCAAGCTGATCCGGCTACAGTGCTACGAGGGGCTCGACGTCAATTCCGCCGTCTATGAGTGGAACTATTCGGCCCAGATGATCGAGATCAGGCTGGCGGAAGCTTCGGGCGAACTCGACCGCGAACGGCTGGGGCACGACATCTTCGGCGAGCGGTTCTTGATCAAGCGGGCGCTGCTGCAGGCGCTGGAAGCGCCGAAGGGAGCCGCGCCCGTCCTGCTCATCGACGAGATCGACCGCACCGACGAGGCCTTCGAGGCCTTCCTGCTCGAAGTCCTCTCGGATTTCCAGGTGACCATCCCGGAACTCGGCACGATCAAGGCGGAGGAACCGCCCATCGTCGTCATCACCTCGAACCGCACCCGCGAAGTGCACGACGCGCTGAAGCGCCGTTGCCTCTATCACTGGGTGGGCTACCCGGACGCCAAGCGCGAGCTGGAAATCGTCATGGCCAAGCGGCCGGAGGCTTCGGCGGCGCTGGCGAAAGAGGTCGTCGCCTTCGTGCAGGCGCTGCGCGGCGGCGAATTGTTCAAGGCGCCGGGCGTGGCCGAGACGCTCGACTGGGTGTCCGCCCTGCACGAGCTCGACAGCGTGACGCTCGATCCGCAGACGGTCAACGACACGCTGGGCGTGCTGCTCAAATATCAGGACGACATCGTGCGCATGGAAGGCTCGGAAGCCAAGCGCATTCTCGACCAGATCAAGGACGAGATCAGGACCATGGCGCATGTGTAGCAAATTCATCCTTCTCCCGTTCGCATCGCGAATGGGAGAAGGTGCCCGAAGGGCGGATGAGGGCTGCGACGCGGCACGCGGCGCGGCCGTGCCACCGTCTCCGGCGCCTCGCTTTGCGAGCCGCCGGCCCTCATCCGTCCGCGCCATGGCGCGGCCACCTTCTCCCATCCTTCGGACGGGAGAAGGGTGACTCCAGTGATGCAATCGGTACCTTCGGGCAAGCTGGCCGCCAACATCATGCATTTCGCGCGCGTCCTGCGCGAGGCGGGAATTCCCGTCGGTCCCGGCTCGGTGATCGATGCGCTCGACGCGGCGCAGTGCGGGGGCTTGCGGACGCGCGAGGATTTCTACTGGACGCTGCACAGCGTCTTCGTCAAGCGGCGCGACCACAAGGAACTCTTCGACCAGGCTTTCCATGTGTTCTGGAAGAAGCCGAAAATGCTTGAGCAACTGATGCAGCTCATGTTCCAGCAAATCACAAGGGCGGCGGACGAAAAATCGAGGCAGGCGGGATTCCGGCGGCTGGCCGAAGCCATGTTCGATCAAGTACAGACGCAGAGCCGGCGCGAGCAGAAGCCGGAGGCCCTCGAGCTCGATGCCTCGTTCACGGCCTCGGCCGACGAAGTGCTGCGGCGCAAGGACTTCGAGCAGATGACGGTCGCCGAACAGGCACAGGCCAAGGCGGCGATCGCCAGGCTCCGCCTGCGCCGCACCGATGTCGTCACGCGCCGCTTCCAGCGGGCGCTCAAGGGCCCGTCGATCGACATGCGCCGCAGTCTCAAGGGCTCGCTCCGGGCGGGCGGACGCTATATCGATCTCGAGCGGCGCGAGCGGCGCAGGCGCGAGCCGCCGCTCGTCGTGCTGTGCGACATATCAGGCTCGTGCTCCAATTACAGCCGCATGTTCCTGCACTTCCTGCATGCGCTGACCAACGACCGCGACCGGGTGAGCGTGTTCCTGTTCGGCACCCGCCTAACCAACATCACCCGCGAACTCTCTCGCCGCGACATCGACGAGGCGATGGGCAAGGTGTCGGGCGCGGTCAAGGACTGGTCGGGGGGAACGCGCATCGGCACCTCGCTCAAGGAGTTCAATTACAAATGGGCGAGGCGGGTGCTGACGCAAGGAGCCCATGTGCTGTTGATGACCGACGGGCTTGACCGCGAGGATGCAGGGCTCCTGACGCATGAAATGGAGCGGCTCGGGCGCCAGGCGCGGCGCATCGTCTGGCTCAATCCGCTGCTGCGTTACGACGGCTTCGAGGCACGCGCCGCCGGCATCCGCGCCATCATGCCCCATGTCGACGAATTCCGTGCCGTTCACAGTCTCGACAGCCTGGCGGACTTGGCCGCCACGCTTGCGAGGCCCGGCGGCCCGGCGCATGATCCGCGCCGCTGGCTGGGGAAGACGCTGCATTAGGAGTACGAGAGCCATGCAAGACATTCTCGATCGGGCGTCGGACTGGCTCAGGAGCGGCCGCAAGGTGGCGCTCGCCACGGTCATCGAAACCTGGGGCTCGGCGCCGCAGCCGGTCGGCAGCCAGCTGGTAATCGACGGGGAGGGAAATTTCGCTGGTTCGGTGTCGGGCGGCTGCGTCGAAGGTGCCGTCGTCACCGAGGCGCTGGATATCATCGCTTCCGGCAAGCCCAAGACCCTGCATTTCGGCGTCGCCGATGAGACGGCGTGGAAAGTTGGGCTCGCCTGCGGCGGCCAAATCCGCGTCTATGTGGAGCCGCTGGCGTGAAGCGCGCCATCCTCGATCAACTACTTGCGGCGCGGGCGGAGCGCAAGGCGGTGGCTCTCGTCACCCATCTCGACAGCGGTGCACAACGCATCGTGGCGCGCGGCGATGCGGGAAAAGATACTCTCGCAAACGTGCTTGAAGATGCCTTTCGCTTCGACCGGAGCGGCCTGCATGAAGGACATTTCGTCCACATCTACAATCCGCCGCTGCGGCTGGTGATGATCGGTGCGGTGCATATCGCGCAAGGCGTGATCCCCATCGCGCAGCAGGCGGGCTATGACGTGTCCGTCATCGATCCGCGCGGCGCCTTCGCCACGGGCGAGCGCTTTCCCGGCGTGGCGCTGCATGTCGAATGGCCCGATGAGGTGATCGGGAAAATCGGACTCGATGCGCACACCGCCATGATCGCCCTCACCCACGATCCCAAGATCGACGATCCGGCGCTCATGGCGGCGCTCAAGTCCGACGTCTTCTATATCGGCGCGCTCGGCTCGAAGAAGACTCAGGCCAGCCGGATGCAGCGGCTCAAGGACGAGGGCTTCAGCGAGGCCGAAATCGCCCGCATCCATGGGCCCATCGGGCTGGCCATCGGCGCCAAGGGGGCTCCCGAAATCGCCATCGCCATCATGGCGGAAATGACCCGCGCCTTGCGGCTGGGGACATGACATGGAATTCGGCGAAATTCCCGTAAGCCGGGCGGCGGGCGCCATTTTGGCCCATTCGGTGAAACATGCGGGGGGCGTGTTCAAGAAGGGCCGGGTGCTGTCGGCGGCCGATGTGGCGGCAATCAAGGAAGCGGGAATTGCCAAGGTCTTCGCGGCGCGGCTCGGCCCCGACGACGTCGCCGAAGACGAAGCGGCTTCGGCCATCGCCGAAGTGGCGGGCGGCGGCGGTATATCCGCCCAGGCGCCGTTCACCGGCCGCGCCAATCTGCATGCATCCGTGCATGGGCTGGCACTGGTCGATGTGGCGCGGGTCAAGGGGCTCAACCGGCTGCATGAGAGCCTGACGCTTGCCACCGCCGCCAATCATGCGGTGGTGGAAAAGCGCCAGATGGTGGCGACCGTGAAAATCATTCCCTTCGCCGTACCGCGCGACATTCTTGCCCGGGCCCTCAGCATCATCGGCAGCGAACCCGTCATCCGCGTCGAAGCCTTCCGGCACCGGCTGGCGGGACTGGTCATCACCCGCCTGCCGCAGACCAAGCCGTCGCTGATCGCCAAATCGGAAGTGGCGATGCGCGAGCGGATTGCCGCCCTCGATGGCGAGCTTGGGCCGGTCATCGTCTGCGATCACGCCATTGCGCCGGTGAGCGAGGCGATCCTCACGCTCCGGGCGCAGCATTGCCATCCCATCCTGGTGTTCGGCGCCTCGGCCATCGTCGACCGCGGCGATGTCATCCCGGCGGCGGTAGCGGCGGCGGGCGGCGAAGTCGTGCATCTCGGCATGCCGGTCGATCCCGGCAATCTGATGATGTATGGCCGGCTGCAAGGCGTGCCGGTGTTGGGCGTTCCCTCCTGCGCCCGCTCGCCCAAGGTCAACGGTTTCGACTGGGTCTTGGAACGGGTGATGGCGGGCGTGCATGTGGCGGCCGAGGACATCATGGACATGGGGGCAGGCGGACTCCTGGCCGAAATTCCCACCCGTCCAACTCCGCGTGAGGGAAGATCAAAGGTGGCGCGGGCCGCCAAGGTCGCGGCCATCATATTGGCGGCGGGGCAATCGACGCGCATGGGGAGCAACAAACTGCTGGCCGATCTCGGCGGCGCCCCGATGATCCGGCGCAGCGTGGAAGCGGTGCAGGCCGCCGGGGCCGAGCCGGTGATCGCCGTCACCGGGCACGAGGCCGATAAGATCGCCGCCGCCCTCGACGGGCTCGGCATCGAGGTCGTGCATAATCCCGATTACGCCCATGGATTGGCCACTTCGCTGAAACGCGGACTCGCCGCGGTGCCGGAGGATGCCGATGCGGTTCTGGTGTGTCTCGGCGACATGCCGCGGGTGACGCCGAAGGCCATTGAAAAGCTGATGGCTGCCTTCAATCCCGAGGAGCAGCGGACCATCTGCGTTCCGGTGCACAAGGGCCGGCGCGGCAATCCAGTGTTGTGGGGCGCCAAGCATTTCGCCGCCATGGCAGCACTTGACGGCGACCGGGGCGCCAAGGCCCTGATGGAGCAGGCGGCGGAAGAGCTGGTTGAGGTCGATATGGCCGATGACGGCGTGCTCATCGACGCCGACACGCCCGCGGCGCTGGCGCGGCTCAGATCAGGCCCAGGGACCGGAAACTGACATGGCCGTCGCGGCCGACGATGACGTGGTCGTGGACG
>JANMQL010000385.1:0-6262 GCA_031370475.1 Hyphomicrobiales bacterium
TCGCAGAAGGCGATGGAATGCTCCCGCAAGTGCCGCCGCTTCATGCGCTTCAAGATCATGTCGTCGCCCGATTGCAGCGACAGATGGATATGCGGCATCAGCCGTTCCTCGCCGGCCATTACGTCCAGCAGCTCGGCGTCGGCCTCGATTGAATCGATCGACGACAGTCGCAGCCGCTTGAGTTCAGGCACCCCTTTCAGAATTTGCGCAACCAGCCGGCCGAGCTTCGGCGCCCCCGCCAGATCGCTGCCCCAGGAGGTGATGTCGACGCCGGAAAGCACGATTTCCGAATGGCCATTGGCCACCAAGCGGCGCACCTGCTCGACCGCATCCTCCGCCGCCACCGAGCGCGAATTGCCGCGCCCGAAGGGAATGATGCAGAAGGTGCAGCGGTGGTCGCAGCCGTTTTGCACCTGGACGAAGGCGCGGGTTTTCTCCTTGAGTCCGTCGATCAAGTGCCGCGGCGAGCCCTTGACCGCCATGATGTCGCCGACCGCGACGCGGGTAACGGGCGCGGCCTGCCAGCTTTCGGGCTTCATCTTCTCGGCATTGCCGAGAATGAGATCGACCTCCGGCATGGCGGCGAATGAGGCCGGATCGGTCTGGGCGGCGCAGCCGGTGACGACGATGCGCGACTGCGGATGCTCGCGGCGCGCCTTGCGGATCGCCTGACGCGCCTGGCGGGCGGCTTCCGCCGTCACCGCGCAGGTGTTGAAGACGATCGCATCGGCAAGCCCCGCCTTCGCCGCATGATCGCGCATCACTTCCGACTCATAGGCATTGAGCCGGCAACCGAAGGTGACGATCTCGGGCGCGCTCATGCCAGGAGGCCCTCGGGCAGCGTGCCGTCGAATTCATAGGCGATGGGGCCGGTCATCAGCAGGTGATCGTCGCTCTGGCGCCAGTCGATTTGAAGATCGCCGCCGGGAAGCGTTACCTGGCACTTGCGGTTGACCAGCCTGATGCGCGCGCCCGCCGCCACCGCAGCGCAGGCCGCCGTGCCGCAGGCCCGCGTCAGGCCAACGCCCCGCTCCCACACTTTCAGCGTCATGTGATCCTTGGAATGGACCAGTGCCAGCGTGATATTGGCGCGCTCGGGAAAGAGCGGATGATGCTCCAGCATCGGCCCCGCCTTGCCGAGATCGACGACATTCAGATCCTTCACCCAGAAGATGCAGTGCGGATTGCCGACATTGACCACCGAGGGCGAGTGGATGAGCGGCGCGTCGATGGGGCCCAGTTGCAATTCGATGTGGCGGGTGTCGTGGAATTTCTCCGCCAGGGGAATGTCCTGCCAGCCGAAGCGCGGGGCTCCCATGTCGACGGTCACCAGATGTTCGCCCGCCTTCTCGGCGACGAGAAATCCGCCCTTGGTGTCGATGGTGGCGCGCTGCGTGTGCTTTTCGGCAAACAGCATATCGGCGATGCAGCGCGAGGCATTGCCGCAGCTTTCGACCTCGCCGCCCTCATTGTTGAAGATGCGCATGCGCACATCCGCCGTCTTGGACGGTTCGAGCAGGATCAACTGGTCGCAGCCGATGCCGGTCGCACGATCGGCGATGGCCCGGGCCCTGGCTTCGTCGAGGTGAATGGGGCGCGAGCGGGCATCGAGCACGACAAAATCATTGCCGAGACCGTTCATCTTGCGGAAAGGAATGGCGGATGCCGCTGTCATGGACGGGGCTTATATGGTGAAACCGGTTCCAAAATCCAGCCCGCTTGCGGCGCGCCGGTCTTTATGGTGAGCATGGCCGCCATGACCGGCCTGTCTCCCGCCCATCGCATCAATCCTTGGATCACCGTCTGGCTGTGTTTTGCGACACTCGCCATCGTCATGTCGGCGCGCCAGTCGGTGTCGATCATGACCGACGAATGGGCCAATACGCTCGGCTGGTCCAAGACCTTCATCGGCTCGGGGCAATCGGTGGCGCTAATCATGGTGGCGGTCTTCGCCCCCGTCGCCGGAAACCTGGCCGACCGGTTCGGCGCCCGAATCATGCTGGTGGCGGGTTTGCTGGTGGTCGCGGCGGGCCTCCTCGCCTTCGCCGCCGTGCCCATCGCCGGCATCTATATTCTGGGCTACGGCCTGGTGGGTGGCGTCGGCTTCGCCACCGCCAACATGCATCTGATCTCGACGGCTCTGGCCAAGATATTCCACGAGAACCGCGGCCTGGCCACCGGCATCGCCAATTCCGGGGCGACCGCCGGTCAGTTCATCACCGTGCCGCTGGTCACCGCCGGCCTCACCTATTTCTCCTGGCGCTGGAGCATCATGGCGGTCGCCGTCGCCTGCGCCGTCATGGCGGCGGTCATCTGGATCATGCTCAAGCCGACCCGGGAGGAGAAGGCACGGAAAGCCGAAATCATCTCGCAGGATCCCCTGTGGGACAGGCTCCGCTTCCTCCTCTCCAATCCCACCTTCCATATTCTCTACTGGAGCTTTTTCATCTGTGGCATCACCACGACCGGCGCCATCGAAACCCATTTCCTGCCCTATGCCGCCTTCTGCGGCTTTCCGCCGGTGCCGGCGTCGGGTATTTACGGCCTCACCATGGCGATCAATTTGGGCGGCATGTTCCTGTCGGGCTGGCTCACCGACCGGGTCAACCGGCCCTTGCTGCTCGGCACCATCTATATCGTGCGCTCGCTCTCCTTCCTCGTGCTGATGTTCGTGGGCACCAGCTATGAAATGATGATGCTCTTCGCCATCGTCTATGGAATTTTCGATTATTCCACCGTGCCGCCGACCGCCAGCCTTGTCGCCTCGCATCTGGGCCTCAAGATCATGGGTCTCGCCATGGGCCTGATTTCCGGCGGCCACGCGCTGGGCGGCGCCCTCGGTGCCTTTCTCGGCGGTTATCTGTTCGATCTCTTCGCCCGCTATACGGAAATGTGGTGGCTGGCCTTCGGCACGGCGATTGTGGCGGGAGTAATGGTCTATATGCTGAAGGAAAACCGGACCGTCCGGGGAGTTGTCCCCGCTGCCGCTTAGGTAACCTTCCCGTCTTCGCCCCATCACGACTGGAGTTTGCAAAATATGATCGTTGGTTTCATCGGCCTCGGCACCATGGGCCGCAACGCCGCGCTGAATGTCAGGCGGGCGGGTTTCGACATGGTCGTCTACGACATCCGCCCCGAGGCGGCGGAGCCGCTGGTGGCAAAGGGTGCCAGGCGCGGCGAGAACCCGGCCGACGTTCTCAACCGCTGCGACGTGGTGGTCACCATGGTCTTCGGACCCAAGGAAGTGGAACAGGTGGTGCGCGGGGCAAACGGCTTCCTGTCGGCATCCTGCGAGGGAAAATACTGGATCGACATGACCACCAGCAGCCCGAAGCTGATGCGCGAACTGGCCGCCCAGTTCCAGGCCAAGGGCGGCCACCCAGTCGATGCGCCGGTGACCGGTTCCGTCGATGCGGCGATCCGCGGCGACATGCCGATGTTCGTGGGCGGCGAGGACGCCGATATCGAAAAGGTGCGGCCGGTGATCGAGGCCATGGGGCAGCTCCGCAAAGTCGGCCGCTACGGCAACGGCTATGTCGCCAAGCTGGTCAACAATCAATTATGGAAAATCCATGCCGCCGCCATCGGCGAGGCCATGGTGACGGCGAAGCTGGCGGGGCTCGAACCGGACGTCTGGTGGGAGGTGATGAAAGGCGGCGCCGCCGACAGCTTCGTCATGCAGCACGATGTGCCGTCGATCTTCGCCGGTCACTATGACCCGTCGTTTCCGATCGCGCTCTGCCTCAAGGATTTGGGGCTCATCGAGGAATTGATGACGTCCGTCGGCACCCGCAACGAGCTGACCCGCGCCACCCGTGACCGCTTCAAGGAGGCAGGCAGGCGCTACGGCATGGCGGCCGGCGAGATGACCGTATGCAAGGTGATCGAGGATGATTCCGGGGTCGAATTGCGCGTCGCGGGAAATTGGGAAAAGCCCTGGGAAGTAAAACATCCGGGAGTCTGACGCACTTGTGACGGTTCATGGCGCGATGCTAAGCCTTTGACTTCGCCATCGGGAGCGTCCCATGACAGAGATGAACTTCCTCAGCCAGCTCGTCGGCTCCTTTTCGCAAGGCGCCGCCGGAAATCCGACGGTGGCCATGATCGAGGCGGCCTTCCGCCACCATGGGCTCGACTGGCGCTACATCAATTGCGAGGTGCCGCCGGAGCTCTTGGGCGGCGCGGTGAAGGGCGCCCGTGCCATGGGCTGGAGGGGTTTCAACTGCTCGATCCCCCACAAGGTGGCGGTGATCGAACATCTCGATGGACTGGGCGAATCCGCGGCGATCATGGGAGCCGTAAATTGCGCCGTGCGGCGCGGTGGCAAATTCATCGGCGAGAACACCGACGGCAAAGGCTTCCTGAAGTCGCTGATGGAGGTCGTGGACCCGAAAGGCAAATCCATCGTCATGTTCGGTGCGGGTGGTGCCGCCCGCGCCATCGGCGTCGAGCTGGCGCTGGCGGGAGCCGCGTCAATCACCGTCGTCAATCGCGGTTCGGCGCGCGGCGAGGCGCTGGTGAAACTTCTCAACGGCAAGACCAAGACCAAGGCCAAGCTGGTGAATTGGACCTCAACTTTCTCCGTTCCGGCGGACGCCGGCATCGTGGTAAACGCCACCTCCATCGGGCTTGAGGACGGCAATGCTGCTTTGGACCTCGATATTGCGTCCCTCAAACCCGGCATGGTGGTGGCCGATGTCATCGTCAACCCGCCGCGCACGCGATTGATCCGCGACGCCGAAGCACGCGGCTGCCGCGTCATCGACGGCCTCGGCATGCTGATCAACCAGGGCGTCATCGGCGTCGAATACTGGACCGGGGTGAACGTCGATCCGGCGAGCATGCGGAAAAAGGTGGAAGAGATTTTTGGGGCGTGAGGCGGCGGTCAAGCTCCCCCAATTTGACTTCTCCCCCCAATTCCCCTACACCCCCGCCCATCTCAAAGACGCTTGAACGTCTTCCGGCCACGTCACACATGGGGATTTACATTCCCGGGAGGTGAAGGGGCCAACATCCGGCAGCGAGTTTCGCCCCCGGGTGCGGATTGCGTTTGGGCGGTGACAACCAATTTTGTCATTGCCGGGCTTGTCCCGGCAACCCATGGATATTTCGGGCGCTTTGCCTGACTTTGCGATGGGTCCCCGGAACAAGTCCGGGGATGACAGAAAAATAGGAAGACAATGTTCGAAACCTTAAGCGAGCGCCTGTCCGGCATATTGGACAAGATCACCGGTCGCGGTGCCCTGTCCGAATCCGACGTGGATGAAGCGCTCCGCGAGGTGCGCCGCGCCCTGCTGGAAGCCGACGTGGCTTTGGAAGTGGTCAAGACTTTCACCGAGAAGGTGAAAGCCAAGGCGGTTGGCGCCGAGATCGTCAAGTCGATCCGCCCCGGCCAGATGGTGGTCAAGATCGTCCACGACGCCCTCGTCGAGATGTTGGGCTCGGAAGGCTCGAGCCTCAATTTGCGCGCCAGCCCGCCGGTTCCGATCCTTATGGTCGGCCTGCAGGGCTCCGGCAAGACCACCACCACCGCCAAAATCGCCAAGCGCCTGACCGAGCGCGACAAGCGCAAGGTTCTGATGGCCTCGCTCGATACCAGGCGCCCCGCCGCCCAGGAGCAGCTTGCCATCCTAGGCCGGCAGGTGAAGGTCGATACGCTGCCGATCGTTGCGGGCGAGAGCCCGGTTCAGATCGCCAAGCGCGCCATGTCGGAGGCCCGCAAGGGCGGCTATGACGTGGTCATGCTCGATACCGCCGGCCGCCTCCATATCGACGAGGAACTCCTCGCCGAAGCGGCAGCGGTGCGCGACATCGCCAAGCCCAATGAAACCCTCCTCGTCGCCGACGCGCTCACCGGTCAGGATGCGGTCAATCTCGCCCGCGCCTTCGACGCGAAGATCGGCATCACCGGCATCGTGCTGACCCGCATCGACGGCGACGGCCACGGCGGCGCCGCCCTCTCCATGCGCGCCGTGACGGGGAAGCCGATCAAGCTCATGGGCACGGGCGAGAAGATCGATGGGCTCGAGGATTTCCACCCGGAACGCATCGCCGGCCGCATCCTCGGCATGGGCGACGTGGTCAGCCTGGTCGAAAAAGCCGCCCAGGAGATCGACCACGACAAGGCCCGGAAGATCGCCGACCGGATGCGCAAGGGCGCCTTCGATCTTGACGATCTCGCCGAACAATTGCGCCAGTTGCAGAAGCTCGGCGGCATGGGCGGCGTCATGAACATGCTGCCCGGCATGGGCAAGATCAAGAA
>JANMQL010000192.1:0-19257 GCA_031370475.1 Hyphomicrobiales bacterium
CCGGCGCCAGGCCATGCACCGGCGTCGCAATCCCCTCCTTCCGCGCCTTGAGCTGCAGCGACAGGAACTGCGAATAGTGGCGCGACTGGTGCAGGTTGCCGCCGTGGAACCACAGCGCCTCCTGCTGCGTCGGCTTCCACATGTTGCGGAGTTCGCCCTCCCACGGGCCCGGATCCTTGCTGGTGCCGGAGCCGAGGCCCCAGCATTTGCCGACCTTGTCGGCCACCTCCTGGGAGATGAGCTTCGCCGCCCAGCCGTTCATCGAGCCGTAGCCCGTGGCATAGACGATGAGATCGGCGGCAAGCTCGCTGCCGTCGCTCAAGACCACGGAATTTTCCTTGATCTCCTTGACCGCGACTCCGCTCTTGAGCTTGATCTTGCCGTCGGCGATGAGGGTGGAAGCGCCGACATCGATATAATAGCCCGAGCCGCGCCGCAGATATTTGAGGAATAGCCCGCTGTCGTCCTCGCCCCAGTCGAGCATGAAGCCGGCCTTCTTGAGCTTCTTGTAAAACTCCGCATCGCGCCTGGCGATTTCCTTGTAGGCCGGAACCTGCAAGGGAGGCAGCACCGCGTAGGGCAGCGAGGCGAAGATCAGGTCGGCTTTGTTATGGTCGATGCCGTTCTTCACCGCCTGCTCGGAATAGAGCGGCTTGAGAGTGACCTCCATCAGCGTGTCCGACCTCACCACATGGGTGGAGGAACGCTGCACCATGGTGACATCGGCGCCCGCTTCCCACAGCGCCGCGCAGATGTCGTGGGCGGAATTGTTGGAACCGATGACGACGCACTTCTTGGCCCCATAGGCATCGGGCCCCGGGTGGGCGCTGGAATGATGCTGCTCGCCCTTGAAGTTTTCCGCGCCCGGAAATTTCGGCATGTTGGGAACCGCCGACATGCCGGTGGCCAGCACCAGTTGCTTGGGTCTCAGCGTCACCGGCTTGCCGTTGCGCCTGACCTCGACGGTCCATTCCTTTTTATTGGCGTCGTAGGAGGCGCGCTCGCATACCGTCGAGCCCCAGTAATTGAGCTCCATGATCCTGGTGTACATTTCCAGCCAGTCGCCGATCTTGTCCTTGGGCGAAAACACCGGCCAGTGATCGGGGAAGGGCAGATAGGGCATGTGGTCGTACCACACGGGATCGTGCAGGCAGAGCGACTTGTAGCGCTTGCGCCAGCTGTCGCCGGGGCGCGCGTTCTTTTCCACGACGATGGAGGGAACGCCCAGCCGCTTGAGGCGCGCGGCGAGACCGATGCCGCCCTGGCCGCCGCCGATAATGACGCAATAGGGCTGCTCGTCATAGCCGAGCCGCGCCTCGCTCTCGCTCTTGCGCTCCAGCCAGTTCTTGCGGTTCTTGAAGGCGCCATGGGCGACACCCATGTCGCGGCGCGGGCCGGAAGGTTCCTCATGGCCCTTGAGCTCGACCATGGTGGTGAGCAGCGTCCAGCACTTGCCGTCCTTGAGGCGCACATGACCGCGGCCACGCGCCACCGCCGTCTCGAAAGTGAACCACGCCTCGGTCAGGCCGCCCGCCTCGCTCGCCTCGCCCTCGATTTTCCAGTTGTGGGGCTTCACACGGGCGAGCGTTGCCTTCAGCATCGCTTCGATGTCGCCGCGGCCTTCCATGGTCTTGATGTTCCAGGTGAAGGACACGAGATCGCGCCAATAGCCGTCCGCGCCGAACAGCTTTGCCGCCGCCGCCGCATCGCCCGCCGCCAGCGCCCTGGCGAATTTGCCGAGCCAGCCATTGACGATTTGCGCCGGGCCTCCGGTCGCGGGTTTTTTCGCCTTGGCCTTAACGGCCTTCTTCTTGACGGCCTTGACCTTGCTTTTCTTGCGCGCTGCCATGGGTGTCCTCCCGGATTGCGGTGGAATGTAATAACACTATCGTAACGCTGGCAATGGCTGAATTGAGTAACGGCGTCCAAGAAAATCCCCTTCTCCCTGCACGCAGTGCGGGGAGAAGGTGGCCAACGGCCGGATGAGGGGTGTGGCGCCGCTTGCCGTTCTCGCGGCCGTATTGCAAGTTATGGCAATGCGCGGCAGCAAACCCGGTACCAATGCAAGATCGCGAAGCCTTCGGCGGACCTCGACCGATGCCGAGGATTTTCTCTGGTCCGCCCTGAGAAACAGGTCGCTCAACGGCTATAAATTCATCAGACAAGCACCTATCGGCAGATACTGCGCCGACTTCCTGTGCCGCGAGAAGAAGTTGATCGTCGAGGCCGACGGCTCCCAACATCAAGACAACGCCCATGACCAAATCCGCGATGCATGGCTTGTCACGCAAGGTTATTCGGTAATTCGCTTCAACAACACCGACATCATGGCCGACAGGCACGCGGTTCTCGATACAATCGTCGAGGCTCTGGAGAACAGGCTTGAGGCGCAGGACAGCGCCGAGATGAAATTCAAGCCGCCGTCGCGCGGATAGAGGCCCCTCATCCGGCCTTCGGCCACCTTCTCCCCTCCGAAGATGGAGGGGAGAAGGGGAAATCGGGGACAGGCTTGCTCAAGACTCCGGCATCAATCGTCGGCCGATGGCTCTCCGGCCAAATTGCCTTGAACCGCCCGGTGCCGCGCCCGCCAGTCTTGCGGATTTTCGAAACGGCCCTGCCAAAGGCCTCGCCTGGCGGCGCGGCGGCTTCCCGGCCGCAGGCATAGTCGCGGCCGGTGCTGTCGCTGCACATCTGGCGGAATTCCGGCGCGTCGATGCCTTGCAGCCGGATTTGGGCTTCGCCGCGGCGCAGCGAATCGCCATCCACCGCCTCATAGCCGCCGCTGCCGAGATCGAGCAGCCCCGACCGTTGCAGCGCCATCAGTATCAGGACCAGCAGCACGATGACGACGACGCCGCCGGCGAAGCGTCTCACGGCTTGGGCTTTTCCCAGCGCGACGCCGCGTCGTCGTCGCTATCCTTGGCCTCGACCCAGTGGGCGCCTTGCGGACCTTCCTCGAGCTTCCAGAAGGGCGCCTTGGTCTTCAGCCAGTCGATCAGGAAGTGGCAGGCGGCAAGGGCGGCTTCGCGGTGGGCGGACGCCGCGATCACCAGCACGATGTCGTCGCCCGGTTCCAGCCTGCCGTAGCGGTGCACGATCAGCGAGGCATCGAGCCGCCAGCGCCGCCGCGCCTCCGCCTCGATGTCCTCGAGCGCCTTCTCGGTCATGCCGGGATAATGTTCGAGCGTCATGGCGCCGATCCCGCCGCCGTCGGAGATATCGCGCACCGTTCCGATAAAGAGCGCGGTTCCGCCGATATTGTGGTTGCCCGCCTTGAGCTTCGCCAGCTCGGCGCCCGCATCGAAGGGCTCGCTCTGCACACGGATCATCGGATCAATTGCCGAACAGCTTGCGCCACAGCTTCTTGGTGCCGCGCTTCACCGATTGCACCGGCTTGCTGGCGGCGATCTCGTCGGCGGCCTTGCCGATTTCCCGGACGATCTTGGGCTTGCCGCTTGCCGTTGCCACTGCCGCGGTCTCGGCGATTTTCGGCCGGTCCCAAGGGCCGGTGACGCCGATGTTGACGGGCGCGACATCGGCCGCGCCGAGCCCGACGGCGAAAGCAAGATCGAGATTGCGCCGCAGCAGATCGACGTCGCCCCGGCCGGTGAGGTTAAGACCGTCGCCGTCGAGCGTGAATGCCGAGAGGCTGGCGATGCCGTCGTCGACGGCGAATTCGGCCGAAAGAGTGTCGAACTCCGTGGCATTGGACTCCCGCAGGGGCCAGCCGGAGAGCGGCGCTTCGACCGCCGCGGCGGCCGCGGCGGATGCGTCGAGACCGCGAATGCTGCCTTTGCTTATTTTGATGGCGGCGGGGCCGCGCAGCGTCGAAATCATTTCCTGCTGGCTGTTGCCGCGGCTCTTCAGCACCGCGGTCAGCAGCGCCTCGCCCTCGATGCGGTCGAGGCCGGCAAAATCGCCGAGGAAATCGCGGGCCGCCACGCCCCTGGCGGTGAAAGTCACTTCCATGCCGGGCGTTTCGCCGGAACCGTCCAGCACAATCTGGACATCGGCCTTGCCGCCATAGAGCGCGACATCGGCGATGCTGGCATTCAGACGCCCTTCGGCCAGCGCCGCCTCGATGGTGGCGGGACCCGTCTCAACGGCGCCATAGACGACCTTCTTCGCCGCCAGCTGCACCTTGATATCGACGCCGCGCAGGGCGCCATAGCCGAGCGGCGCCGCATTCCAGGCGGAGGCGCCTTCGGCAGGCTCGCTTTCAGGGGCCGCGTTCGGCGCCAGATAGGGATTGAGATCGACGGCATCGGCATCGAGCGACACGGCGACGGAGGGCACGGGCTTGCCGAAATCGAGGATCGCCACGCCCGTGCCCTTGAAGGCATCGAAGCCCACCTCGGTCTTGCGCAGCTTGAATGTCTTGCCGGCGCCGTCGAGCTTGCCGCTGAGGGTGAAATTCTTGAAGCCGCGCTCGCCGCCGGGTGCGGCACCCAGCCAGCGCGCCGCGGCGCGGAGATCGGCGGCGTTGGCGGTCACTTGGCCGGCCAGTCCCAGTTGATCCTTGGCCGCCAGTCTTCCGTCGAAACTTGCATTCAACAGAGGCGACTCGAAGTTGAGTGTGGCCGGCGAGCCTTCGCCGGCCGCCCGCGCCGGCGATTTCACATAGGCCTCGAATTTCGCCCGCTGCCCGGCGATCGCCGCGTTGCCATGCAGCGTCAGCTCGCCCGCTTCCGAAATCTCCGCCGCGGCATCGATCTCGTTCAGGCCGAAAGCCTGGCCGTGGCGCTGGTCGAGAAAGGCGGCCGAGGCGTTCTCGAGCACGAAAGAAAAGGCCGTGCCGCCGGCATCGCTCTTGCCGCCGCTCGCGGTCCAGTTGGCGCGGCCGTCGCCGTCGATGACGAAGTTGAAATTGGCATCGGTGAGCGTCACCCGGCCCACCGGCAATCGCCGTTGCATCAGATCGCCGTAGGCGATGGGAAGCCTGAGCGATCCGGCGCTGACCAACCGGCCCTCCATGCCCGGCGGGTTTGACAACGTGACATCGTCGAGGCGGATGGCGAGCGAGGGGGTGAATTCGATGTGGGCACCGCCCGAAACCGTAAGACTGCGGGCCGTGTGCTCGGTCACATAGGTCTGCAATTGCGCCACGGCGAAATCCGGCGACATGGTAAGGGCGATCGCCGTGCCGGCCAGGCCGGCCACCGCCAGCCCGGCGCCAATTTCCATTTTGCGCATCGGTAACTCCGTCATCCTTCGCCCTTATCGCCGGCACTTGCGGCTGTTTCGTGACCTGTTTAGGTTCCGCGCCCCGGAGGATATGTTAATGACGTCACGCCCCCTGTGGTCGCCAAGCGAAGCGCGCGTGGCACGGTCGAATCTGCGGCGATTCACCGGTACGATCAATCCGCGTCTTGAAACCTATGCCGACATTCACCGGTTTTCGGTTAACGAGCCGGAAGCCTTCTGGTCCGCCGTCTGGGACTTCTGCGCCGTCAAAGCCGAGACCCGCGGCTCTCGAATCCTGATTGACGCCAACAAGATGCCCGGCGCCCGCTTCTTCCCCGAGGCGCGCCTTAACTATGCCGAAAACCTGCTGCGCCGGACGGGTGACGGCGAGGCCATCGTTTTCCGCGGCGAGGACAAGGTCCGCCGCCGCATGAGCTGGCGCGAGCTGAACGGCGCCGTGGCCCGCATGCAGCGGGCGCTTACGGCGGCGGGCATCGAGGCCGGCGACCGCGTCTGTGCCGTGGTTCCCAACATGCCGGAGACGATCGTCGCCTTCCTCGCCTGCGCTTCCCTCGGCGCCGTCTGGTCGTCGTGCTCGCCGGATTTCGGCGAACGCGGCATTCTCGACCGCTTCGGCCAGATCGCCCCGCGCCTGCTGATAACTTGCGACGGCTATTATTACGCCGGCAAGACGATTCCACTCGGCGGCAAGATCGCCAACGTGCTGAAGCAATTGCCCAGCGTCGAGCGCACCGTCGTCATCTCCTATACCGGCGAGGCCGCGGCGATTCCGCGCGGCGTTTCCTTCGCGGAGTTTCTCGCGCCCCACAGCGATGCAGCCGTTGCTTTCGCGCAGCTGCCCTTCGATCACCCGCTCCATATTCTCTATTCCTCCGGCACCACCGGCATTCCCAAATGCATCGTACACCGGGCCGGCGGCATCCTGCTGAAGCATCTCTGCGAGCATGTGCTCAACACCGATGTGAAGCGGGGCGACCGGCTGTTCTATTTCACCACCTGCGGCTGGATGATGTGGAATTGGCTGGTCTCGGGCCTCGGTGCCGGCGCCACGCTGCTGCTCTATGACGGCTCGCCCTTCCATCCCGGCGAGCAGGCGCTTTTCGATTTCGCCGCCGAAGAGAAAATGACGATTTTCGGCACTTCGGCCAAATATATCGATGCGGTGAAAAAGACCGGCTGGCGGCCGAAGGAGACTCACGATCTCGGTGCACTGCGCGCCATGCTCTCGACCGGCTCGCCGCTGGCGGCGGAGAGTTTCGATTTCGTCCATGACGCCATCAAGACGGACTTGCATCTGGCCTCGATTTCCGGCGGCACCGATATCTGCGGCTGTTTCGTCGGCGGCAATCCGCTCTCTCCCGTCTGGCGCGGCGAAATCCAGGGGCCGATGCTGGGCATGGCGATGGACGTGTTCGACGACGATGGGCGGCCGCTGCGCGGGGAGAAGGGCGAACTCGTCTGCACCAGGCCGTTTCCGTCCATGCCGGCGATGTTCTGGAACGACGCGGACGGATCGAAATATCGCAACGCCTATTTCGCCCGCTTTCCCGGCATCTGGTGCCACGGCGATTTCGCCGAATTGACTGGGCATGGCGGCATTATCATCCATGGCCGCTCCGACGCCACTCTCAATCCCGGCGGCGTCAGGATCGGCACGGCGGAGATCTATGCCCAGGTCGAGCAGGTGCCGGAGGTAGACGAGGCCCTGGCCATCGGCCAGGACTGGGATAATGACGTGCGCGTCGTGCTGTTCGTGCGCCTCAGGCCCGGCGCGGTGCTTGACGCGGCACTCGCCGCCACGATCAAGAAGAAGATCCGCGACGGGGCTTCGCCCCGCCATGTGCCGGCCCGCATCGTCGCCGTCGCCGATATTCCGCGCACCAAGTCCGGCAAGATCACCGAGCTCGCGGTGCGCGACGTGGTGCACGGCCGCGAGGTGAAGAACAAGGAGGCGCTGGCCAATCCCGAGGCGCTCGAGTTGTTCCGCGATCTTCCGGAATTGCGGGTGTGAATTGAGGCTTGAACTCATAAACGGGCATAGCTGAACCGGTGTGCGGTGGTCTGCTTCCGGGTTGAAAGCGGCCTTGGCCCGCGCCCCTCGCCATGTCGCAGAAGGGCCAACACCGGAAATAGTCGAGCGACACGCTATCGCCATGGGCGGCTTAGCTGTGACCCTGCTGCCTCTTTGACCGCCAGTGGTGAATGGTCTGATCGTACCGGCCAGGCCAAGCTGTGCTCACCAAACGGAGGCTACGGCAATCCTTGCACGATCGCCTTGAACTCCGTCTCCGGGAAGGCCCGCAACGTGGTGGTTCGTACGTTGCCGCCCGAGGCCACGGCCAAGGTGAGCTTTGCTATGCTCTGGTCGTCCGGCGCTTCGACGATCTCGATGATGTCGTATGTACCCATCGTGAGGTAGAACGCCTTGACCTCACAGCCGAAGGAGCGGGCCTCGTCTTTCGACCGCGCCAGACGTCCTGGAGATTCCTTGATCGTCTGGATGCCCTTGTCGGTGTAGTTTATCATCACGATGTACGTCGCCATGCCAAAACTCCGTTTCTGCTGAATCCCGACTACGTGACTCCAATGTTCTGACGGATGCCACCACTCGTCAGCCGGGCCCCCGTCTGCGGCCTCAAGCGGGAGATCCTTGACGAAGTGCGCGCGAACGAGCCCGTCTTGCAAGAGCGACTACCGGCAAGCTACGCCTCGGCATCACTGCCGACAAGGTAGGGGCCTGCGTCCACCGGATTTCAACGTCGGCGAGGCATGGGCCGGATACCAACTCACAAGGTACGTCGGAAGTTCAACCAGATTGACAAGGTTGTCTTGGCGGAGAGGTCTGACGGATGATCGATGTCTGCAATGGGTCAAAGTGAGAAGTCAGTCGATCCTCGCGCCTTGCCTGCAGTATAGCCACCTGCTGACTAACTCTCCCGGGAAGCGGACATCACAGATTGAAAGTCGGCTGTGCGATGATAGGCGGACAAGATGCAATCCCGCCATGAGGCCTCAGATGAGCCGTGAGCGGACATTGAACTTCATCGGCCAAGAATTGATATGGTGCTGTTTCTCGCCCAAGTCTTCGAGGCTTGGCATTCCGACGCCGGCTATTGCAGGGGCTCCCCTGCCACGCATGCGATCATGTTCTGCCATTCTTCCGGGAAGTAGCCCCAATCAGGGAGGCGGGGAAGGGCCGCCTCCAACATCTCTACCGTCGGTTCGCGCAGGGCGGCCACGGCGGCACGCGCCGTGGCCACCTGGCTCTGCCAATCGCCATGCCCCTGGGCTTCGGCAATTGCCCGGGCAACGCGTTCGATCATGCGGGTGTGTGCCATGTCGATCTCACGGGATCGGCCGCCGGGAGGAACCGGCAAAGATGCTGGCGGCAACCGCATGGGGATCGAAGCTTGCAGAGCTTTGCCGAACGTCACCGAGAATCGCCGCGTCGACGCCGACGTCGGCAAGGGTCTCACGGTCGAGGTGGCGCAGATACAGAACCCGGCGAGCCGCGCGCAGGGCTTCGAGCTTGCGCTTCAGCCAGGCGAATACCGTGGTGGCGGGAACCTGACGTTCAGGTTGAAAACGGAACGTATCTGCAAGATAAGCGTACATGGCGGTCTCCTCCGGTTGTGCCCGGCACCCGAAGCGGTGTCCGAAGCCGATGGGAGGAAACTAGCCGGCCGTCGCAATCCAACTGAGAGACCAGCGTAAGAGCAGCGTAAAACTCCGTCAATAATGAGCCAGCAACTGGAAAATCGGCAGTTGTACGGCCATGAAGAGGGTCAGCGCATGATCCGGCTTGTACTCCTTGGCAGCTTTTCGCTGAGCGGCGCCGATGACCGGGCCATTGTCATTGCCACCAAGAAAAACCGCGCCCTGCTGGCCATCCTTGCCCTTTCACCCGGCGGCCAGGCCAACCGCGAGCGTCTGTGCGGCCTCCTGAGGGGCGACCGAGGCGAAGACCAGGCGCGCAGCAGCCTGCGCCAGTCGCTCGCCGTCCTCCGCAAGGAACTGGGCGATGCCGAACACCAGGTGCTGCACACCCGTGACGACATGGTGGCGCTGCGCCTGGGTTCGCTGCACAGCGATGCCGCGGAATTCCTCAAACTCTCCGGCGCCACCGATGCAGACTCTCTGCGCCAGGCGGCCGCCCTTCTTCGCGGCGAACTCCTGGCCGACACTTCCATCAGGAATACCGCCTTCGAGGATTGGCTCGCCGGCGAGCGGCGGAGGTTCGCCGACCGTGCGGTTGCGGTATTGGAAAAGCTGTGCGGTCTGGAAACCGGCCGCGCCGCCATCGACACCGCGAAGCGGCTGGTCGGCCTCGATCCCTTGCGCGAAGCTTCGCACCGCGCCCTGATGAGCGCTTATGCGGCGGCGGGCGAAAATGGGTTGGCGCTCAAGCAATATGAAACCTGCCGAAAACTGCTGATGGACGAGCTGGCTGCCGAGCCTGCCCAACCGACGCGTGAATTGCGCCAGAGTATCGCCGAGGGCCAGGGGCAGCCGATCGATCGGGAGCCCGCGGTCAATCCGCCAATGCCGCACCGGCCGGACGCGAGACTTCCCTCCATCGCCGTCCTTCCCTTCACCAATCTCAGCGGCGATCCCCAGCAGGAGTATTTCGCCGACGGCCTCACCGAAGACATCATCACCGAACTGTCGCGCTTCAAGGGCCTGTTCGTCATTGCCCGCAATTCGGCTTTCGCCTTCAAGGCCAAATCGATCGGCATCGCCGCCATCGCCAACGAGCTCGGCGTCCGATTTCTACTGGAAGGCAGCGTGCGGCGATCCGGCGACCGCGTACGAGTCACCGCCCGGCTGGTCGATGCCAATGCCGGCAGTGAATTCTGGGCGGAACGATATGACCGGGTCATCGAAGATATCTTCGCGGTACAAGACGATGTGGTCCGCACCATAGTGGCAACCCTTGAGGGACAGGTTGCCAGTACCGTTGCCAGCCAGTCGCGGCGGCAGACGCCATCAAATATTGTCGCCTATGAATGTGTGCTGCAAGCCCGAAAGTTTCTTGACACGTTTGACGCGCAGTCCGCCGAACCGCTGCTGCGCCGCGCCATTGCCGCCGATCCGCGCTATGCCCAGGCCCATGCCTGGATGGCCATGGTCTACTGGGTGAAATACTTCAATGACTATAACGACAAGAACATCGCCGAATCCGTGGCTATCGGAAAAATCGCCGTGGCGCTCGATCAAGGCGACTCGATCTGCCACATGCATCTCGGTTTTGCCTATACTTTTTCACGCCAGTTTGAGCTTGCGGACATTCACAGCCAAAAGGCCCTGGACCTCAATCCCGCCGATATGCTGGCGCTGTCGATCAGGGCGCACTGGCTATGCCGGGTTGGGCGGTCACAGGAGGCGATCGAGGCCCTCGATCGGGTTGTCCGCCACGACCCTTATCCTCCAAGCTGGTATTGGGAGAACCGCTCGGTCGTATTGTTGACGATGGAGAAATACGAAGAAGCGCTGGAAGCACTGCGGCATTTGCCGCAGCTGTTCTGGTGGAGTTACGCCGATATCGGTGTCTGTTGCTTCAAGCTCGGCAGGCTGAAGGAAGGGCGCGATGCCATTGCGCGGGCCATGGAGCTTTGCCCCGGTCTCACCATCCAGCTCTACATGAAAGGAGCGCCTTACCGGAATCCCGAGGACGCCGAGCGGCTGATTGACAGCTTACGCGCCGCCGGCCTGCCGGAATGACCGCTTTGGGTCAATCGCGCCGGTCTCGCCGTTTCTCCGATATGTCCGGTCATTGGGCCATTCCGGACATGGCGGTTTGCCATCGATGCGGTCGTCTGAAACGTGATTCAAACTCAGGAACTGGAGCGAGGAATCATGTGTCATGAGCTCAGTGACAATGAGTGGGGCGCCATCAAGCCGATGTTTTCGAACAGGCCGCGTGGCGTACCGCGCGTGAACGGCCGGTGGGTGCTCAACGGCATCTTCCCGGTCTTGGAGTTTGTTCCGAGGCGAAATCCGTTCCGATTGAACTCGGATATTGAGCGTGTTAAACTGGGCTTGCAGGAGGCCGGATTTGGCGGGCAGTTTGGCAAATAGACCTTGGCCCTGAAGGGCATGGGGGATGCTATGGCGGTCTATCCGATGGAAGGTGGATGTTTCTGCGGTACGGTACGTTACACGCTTCATAATGCGCCATTGAGCGTGCAGCACTGTCACTGCGAGATTTGCCGGAAGGTGAGCGGCGAATTCTGTTCTTCGGGAGCGGTTGTCCGGCGGTCGGACATCGGGATTGCCGGACAAGAAAACCTCGTTGGCTTTCGCACATCGAAATCATTCGAACGGCAATTTTGCCGGACCTGCGGGGGGCGGCTGTTTTCCTACGAAGACAGCGAACCGCAAATCATGTACTTCCATCCAGCTACTCTCGATGGTGGAAAGCACCCCGGTCACCCGCCTGGCTCCGAGAGTCACGCTTACATCCGATCGAAAGCGGAGTGGGAGGTGATCGGAGATGGGCTGCCGCAATATTCCGCGGCTTCTCCCGATGAAATAATCACCGGCCTGCAGAAGGATGGGGACTGAGAAGTTCAGCGCAAGTTTTCGCCCTCAAGCGGAGACCACTTGAGGGCCCGTTGCGCTAGGCCCGCGGTCTCCGGTCCCGCAGGGACCGCGACAGCAGGATCACCGGAATGAGACCGGCGGCGACGATGGTGAGGGCGGGAAGCGCGCTGTCCTCGAGCTGATCGAGGGAGGCAAGCGCGAATACCGTGGTGGCCAGCGTCTCGAAATCGAAGGGCCGCAGGATGAGCGTCGCCGGCAGTTCCTTCATGCAGTCGACGAAAACGAGCAAAGCCGCCGACACCAGTGCCGGGCGCAACAGCGGCAGATGCACCTCGCGCAGCGCCGCGATCGGGCCGCGGCCCAGGGTGCGCGCCGCCGCGGCGAGATTGGGGGTTACCTTTTCCATGCCGCTCTCGATCGAACCCAGCGAGATCGCCAGGAACCGCACCACATAGGCATAGGTGACGGCGGCGATCGAGCCGGACAAGAGCAGGCCGGTCGAGATGCCGAAGCTTTCGCGCATCAGGCCGTCGAAGGCGTTGTCGAAGGCGGCCAGTGGAATCAGCACGCCGATGCCGAGCACGGTTCCGGGAATGGCATAGCCGGTGCCGGCGAGGCGCACCGCCCGGCGGGTGAAACCGCCATGCGACAGCCGGTTGGCATAGGCGAGGATCAGTCCGAAGACCACCGCGATCAGCGCCGCCGTGGCCGACAGCACCAGCGAATGACCGACTGCCTCGACATAGGCGAGCGATAGGGCGCTCTCGAGCCGCCTGAGCGCGAAATTCAGCAGCACCAGCCCCGGCAGGACGAAGCCGAGGAAGATCGGCAGCGCGCAGGCGATGAAGGCGAGCCAGCCGCGCCAGCCGGAAAGCTTCACCCGCGCCGCCGGATGCGAGCGCTTGGCGGGCATGGCGAAGGACTGCCGCCGCCTGGCGGTGCGCTCGACCCACAGGAGCGCGAAGACGAAGACCAGCATCACCGCGGCGATCTGGGCGGCGCCGCCGAGATTTCCCTGGCCGAGCCAGGTCGTATAGATGCCAAGCGAAAGCGTGCGCACGCCGAAGAAGCCGACGGCGCCGATGTCGTTCAGGCACTCCATCAATGCGAGGCTCACGCCGACGGCGATCGCCGGACGGGCCTGGGGCAGGGCGACGGTGAGGAAGGCACCCCAGGCCGTCTGGCCAAGCGCGCGCGCCACTTCCAGCTGGGTGGCCGGCTGGCGGATGAAACTCGCCCGGGCGGTCAGGAACACGTAAGGGTAAAGCACCATCGACATGACGAAGATGGCGCCGCCCAGCGAACGAATTTCCGGAAAGGCGTAGTCGGTGGGCGACGCCCAGCCGAAGACTCCCCGCAACCAGGTCTGCAGCGGCCCGGCGTAACCCAGAAAATCCACATAGGTGTAGGCGACGATGTAGGCGGGCGCGGCCAGCGGCACCAGCGAGGCCCATTGAAACATGCGGCGCAGCGGAAACTGGTACATGGTGACGAGCCAGGCGGCGGCCGTGCCGGTGACGAAAGTGACGGCGCCGACACCCACCATCAAGGCCAGCGTACGCCAGACATAGCCGGGCAGGACGGTCGCCATGAGATGCGGCCAGATATTCTCCACCGGTGTCGCCGCCAGATAGACGATGGTGACGATCGGCAGCATCGGAGCCAGGCCGACGAGCAGGGCGACGAGACCCAGCCAGCGCTCGGCGGCGAGTCTCTGGATGCCGCCGGGAACGCTCTGCCGGTCTGCGATGAACATGGGCCGGGTCTATTCCGCCAGAACCCGCGTGGTGGGAAACGTGATCTCGACCAGCGTGCCCTTGCGCGGCTCGCTGACGACATCGAATTTCGTGCGGTTGGCTTCCGCCAAAGCCTTGGTCAACGGCAGGCCAAGGCCGGTGCCGGGAACCTCGCGGCCCTCGGTCACAACCCGGCGGAACGGTTCCAGCGCGTCGCGCAACTGCTCGGCATTCATGCCGATGCCGGTGTCCTTGACTCGGAGCTTCAGTTCGCCGCCCCCGGCCATCTGGGCCGAGACGATTATCTGGCCGCCGGGATCGGTGAATTTGAGCGCATTGGACAGAAGATTGAGCATGATCTGCCGCATGGAGCGCAGATCGGCCACCACATTGGGCAAATCCGCCGGCATGGTCTTGCGGATGACGACACGGGCCGCGGTTGCCGCTTCCTGCAGCATCTTGATCGCGTGCTCGGCCACCTCGCCGAGATTGACCGAGGTGAAATTGAGCTCGAGCTTGCCGGCCTCGACCTTGGAGAGATCGAGCAGATCGTTAATTAACGACAGGAGGTGGCCGCCCGAGGCATGGATGTCGTTGACATAGCCGCGATACTTGTCGTTGCCGATCTCGCCGAAGCGCTGCAGGCGCATGACTTCCGAGAAGCCCATGATGGCGTTGAGGGGGGTGCGCAGCTCATGGCTGATGCGGGCCAGGAATTCGGATTTCTGCCGGCTGGTGGCCTCGGCCGCGTCCTTGGCCTGGCGCAATTCCGTCTCGGTCTTTTTCCACTGGGTGATGTCGCGCACCACGGCGCAAAAGGCGGCCTGGGATTTCGGCGCCTGCAATTTTCCGAGAGTGAGAAAGAGCGGAACCGTGCCGCCCTGCTTGACCACAGCCGTCACCTCGCGCCCGTCGTTGAACACCGCGGCCAGCCCCGGCCCCTGCAGGGCGGCAAGATAATCGCGCAGCACCTTGCGGCTCTCCGCCGTCAGCAGCTCGGCAAAGGGCTTGTCCGCCACTTCGGCGATGCGATAGCCGAAGATCGCCTCGGCCCCGGCGCTGAAGGTGTGAATCTTGCCCGCCGCGTCCAGCGTGATGATGCCGTCGGTGGCGGTATCGAGAATGGCGCGCAATTCATCGTCGGCCGCGGGTTCAGGAGGACGCGGCGGCAGAGGAATGACCTCGGCGGGTTCGGCGGGCGTCTCCGCCGCGGGCGCTGCTTCAATCTTGCGCTGCAAGGCGACGACGGCCGGCACCGCGACCGCGGCATCCGCCGGCTTGAACAGGAACTGCCACGCCGGGCCGCTGAGCCAGGGAATAGTGCTCGTTTGCACGGCGGCGGAAATGCGCCGCCCGTTGCCGAGGTCGATGGCACCCACCGGCAGGGAATGAGCGAGCGCCGCGAAGCGTTGCCGCAGCGCCGGATCGTTGATGGCATCCTCGGCGGTCTCGTAGCCGAAGAGCGCCAGCGCCTTGCTATTGGCGTAGAGCAGGAGGCCGTCCTTGGCGATGAGCACCGGATCGGCGAGCCGGTCGATTGCCGCGCGGATGGTCTCGGGAATGAAGGGAAGGGGCCGCCGGGCCGCAACGGGCGGCGGCGCCTCCGGCGCCGAAGCAGTCTCCCGTTTCAGTGCCTTGCCGATCCGCTCGAAGGTCTCCACTTCGCTCTCCGCCGCGACCGCCTTGGGGGCCGGCGCCAGTCCCGGCGCCAGCGTGCGCTCAAGGGCGCGGCGCTCGGTAATGTCGTCGAGAAGCAGGAGGGCGTGGGCGCCGTTGCCGCTCGACGGCGTGAGTTTGCGCGCCGTGATGCGCAGATCGCGCTTGCCGATGCGCACCGGCACGGCACGCACCAGGCTGACGGTGCCGGCCGCCTCGATGCGGGCGATCAAATCTTCCGCCGCCGCATCGTCGGCGAGGAGCGCGGCGAGTGTCGCGCGCTGGCCGGCGCCAAGCAGCAAGAGCGAGGCGGCATTAAGATGGCGGATCGCCCCGTCGCGGGAAATAAGCGCGGCCGGCGTCGGCATGAGATCGAAGGCCTCGACGATCTCGGCGCTCGCCGCGCTGTCCGCCATGCCTGGGGATTTGGCCACCACGGCGAGCAGGCCCGGGCGGCCGTCGGGCAGCGCATGGATCGTGCATTTGCAGGAGACGGGCGTGGTGGTGCCGGCCGAGGGAAAATGCAGAAGTGCTGTCTGCATTTGGCCGCGCCGCAGGCTGCGCGCCAGGGCCGCCACCCGCTCGACGCCCGGCTCGCCGAAATCGAAGGGCCGATCGATCACGTCGAAGAGCGTTTCGCAGCCGAAATAAGCCAGGCCGGCTCCGTTGGCCCAAACAATACGGGCCCGCGATCCGTCCCACAGCCAGGCGGCCTCGGGAACATCCCGCAGATCTTCCAGCGTCGGTGTCACCGCCTCGGTCACCGGCTACTCCCCCAACCACCACTCACCATGACAGGCAAACTAGACGAATTGTTAAGGTTTCGTCCACTTTTCATTAACCAGCCGCCGTCCATGTGGAAAAATTGGTGCAATGCAAGATTTATGTTGCAATGCACAATAAGTCGAATTATATGGTTTGCAGGGGCGTGGACTGCATGCCGCCCATTCATGGAGAGAGAAAATGACCGTCAAGAAGGCCAAGATTGAAATGACCGGCGAACTTCCGGCCGAAGTTACCGCCCTTGCCCAGAAGGCCGTCGACCAGGCCCAGGCCGCCTTCGATAAGGTGAGCGATGTGGCCCACGGCAATGTCCAGCTTTTCGACGCCGCCGCCAGCGCCTATCGCGGCCGTCTCGCCGATCTGCAGATGAAGTCGGTGGAATTCACCCAGACCGCCGTGAGCGCGGCTTTCGCCCATGCCCGCAGCCTTTTCGCGGTCAAGGAGCCGGCCGAATTCTTCGCCCTGCAGCAGGATTTCCTGCGCCGGCAGGCCGGGAGCTTCCAGAGTCAGGCCGCCGAACTCGGCCAGCTTTCCATGCAGCTTGCCAAGGAAACGGCCAAGCCCATGCAAGAAGGTATTACCAAGGCCTTTGGCGATTTCTCCAAGACCTTCGCCGCCTGATTTGCAAGAGACACCGCGCCCCGGCCACCTCCTCCCGGCTGAGGGCGCATAAGCGGAAGGCCCGTGCGTATCGCGGGCCTTTTTGCTGTCTTGAATTTGATAGCACTTGCGACTAGAGCATGTTCCGCCAAAGTGCGCGCACTTTGGCGACAAGAACATGCTCCAAGCATTTAACCTGGCGCGATTTCTTTTCGGCGAAGTGGTTCCACTTCGCCGGAAATCGCGCTAGGAAACGGCCGCGGATGCAGCTGTAGCTCAGTTGGTTAGAGCACTAGATTGTGGATCTAGGGGTCCCCCGTTCGAGCCGGGGCAGCTGTACCATTTCTCATTCAGGCAAGACCGCCCGCCTTCTCGATGAAGGCGATCACCGCCGCGAGGCCCTTCTGCCGCAACAGGTCGGTGAACACATAGGGGCGCGCGCCGCGCGCCGTTTTCGTATCGCTCTCCATGACATCGAGATCGGCCATCACATGCGGCGCCAGATCGGCCTTGTTGATGACCAGGAGATCGGAGCGGGTGATGGCCGGGCCGCCCTTGCGCGGGATCTTCTCGCCCTGGCAGACCGAGATCACATAGATCGACAGATCGGCGAGATCGGGCGAGAAGGTGGCGGCCAGATTGTCGCCGCCCGACTCGATGAAGATCACGTCGAGATCGGGAAATCGCCGGGTCATTGCGTCGACGGCGGCGAGATTGATCGAGGCATCCTCGCGGATCGCCGTATGCGGGCAGCCGCCGGTCTCGACCCCCATGATGCGATCCTCGGAGAGTGCCTGGGAGCGGCTGAGGATCAGCGCATCTTCCTTGGTGTAGATGTCGTTGGTGATGACGGCGAGGGAATATTTGTCCCGCATCGCCTTGCACAGTTTTTCGGTGAGCGTGGTTTTGCCGGAGCCGACCGGCCCGCCGATGCCGACGCGCAAGGGACCGTGCCTCATGTGCGGAACACCCGGGAACGCAGGGTTTCATGGTTCATCGCGGCGATGTCGGCGGCGATGGCGATGGCGCCGAGATCGTCGAGTCCCGCCCGCGCCGCGCGCTCCGCCGTGGCGGCGACGGCCGGCATGAGATCGCGCAGGGTTTCGAGCCCCTGCGTCTGTCCCAGCGGCACCAGCCGGACCGCAACCGAGACCAGCGCCGTGCCGAAGCCGTGCAGATAGGCGAGCAGAGCGTGGTGCGGCTCGATGCCGGCGGCCCGGCAGGCGGTTGCCGCGGCGATCGGATAGGCTATGTCGCCTTCTTCCAAGGCGATCGGAAGCATCCACGCCGATGCGGCAATGCGAAACGCCCGGCCGAGCTGGGTGGTTTCGAGATGGCGTTCCGACGACGCGGCGAGCGCCAGCGCCAGCTCATTCAGCTCCGCGGCGTCGTGCCGCCAGCAATTGGCGAACAGCACCGCATCGTTCCAGCCGGAGCCGCGCGTCATCACGTCTTCGATCCATGAGCGCAGCCCGGTTGCGGTCGTGACCGTGCCGTCGTCAATGGCCGATTCGAGCCCGTGCGAATAGGCGAAGCCGCCGGTCGGGAAAGCCGGCGACATCCAGTTGAGCAGCAGGAGAAGCTGCCGCGCTTCAATGCTCGTGGGCATGATAGGCGCCATGTTCGGGTTTGAACCGTTCCGCGACATTCCGCACCGCGGCACCCTGGTGCTCCAGCATATGGGCAATAACGTGATCGCGCCGGATGAGAATGCGGTCCTTGTCGATCTGTGCGTCGAGATGGCGGTTGCCGATATGCCATGCAAGTTGTGCCAGATGGGCGGCATCGCGCCCGCGCACCTCCATCAACTCCTCCTTGGCGGCAATCACTTCCACAAGGCGGCCATCCTCCAGCATCAGACAATCGCCGTGTTCGAGCATGACCGCCTTGTCGAAATCGACCAGCACCTCATTGCTTTGTTGTAGCGTGACCAGCTTGCGGCGGATATGCCGCTGTTGCGCATCGAGCACGACGCTGCCGAAGCGCGCTCCTTCCGCCAGACCGGCGCGGCGGAAGGATGTTGCTCGCAGCCCGTCCGCCATCGTCAGTAGAGGAAATACCGCTGCGCCATCGGCAGCACGGTTGCCGGCTCGCAGGTGAGCAATACGCCGTCGGCGCGGACTTCGTAGGTTTCCGGGTCGACCTCGATATGAGGCGTTGCCGAATTGTGGATCATCGAGGCCTTGGATATGCCGCCGCGCGTGTTGGCGACGGCCACGAACTGTTTTTCCACGCCGAGAGTCTTGCGCAGATCGTTGTCGCGCGCCGCCCGGCTCACGAAGGTGACGGATGAATTGGTCCGCATCTTTCCGAAGCTCGCGAACATCGGACGGTAATGCACCGGCTGCGGCGTCGGGATCGAGGCGTTGGGATCGCCCATCGGCGCCGCCGCGATCGATCCGCCGATCAGCACCAGGTCCGGTTTCACGCCGAAGAACGCCGGGTTCCACAGCACCAGGTCCGCCCGCTTGCCGGCCTCGACCGAACCGATATGGGCGCTCATCTCCTGCGCGATGGCCGGGTTGATCGTGTACTTGGCGATGTAGCGCTTGGCGCGAAAGTTGTCGTTGCGCTCGCTGTCGCCGGGCAACTTGCCGCGCTGGCTTTTCATCTTGTGCGCCGTCTGCCAGGTGCGGATGATGACTTCGCCCACCCGGCCCATGGCCTGCGAGTCCGACGAGAACATGCTGATGGCACCGATGTCATGCAAGATATCTTCGGCCGCAATGGTCTC
>JANMQL010000231.1:0-3348 GCA_031370475.1 Hyphomicrobiales bacterium
GGCCGAGTTCACCGATCTGCTGTACCAGGTCGAACGCACCCAAGGCATTTCCAATCGCGGCGGCCAGAGCGCCATTCCGGAAGGCGCCCAGCTCGGTCTCGGCACCCGGCTCACGGCGATCCGCAGCCTGCATATCCAGGGACCGCTGGTCAACACCGGCAACCGCTACGATCTGGCGATCAACGGTCCGGGCTGGTTTCAGGTGGTGGGAGCGGACGGCGAGACGCTCTACGCAAGGGCGGGGGCCTTCAACACCAACGACACCGGCCAGATCGTTTCCCCCGACGGCTATCCGCTGGAACCCGGCATCACGGTCCCCGCCAATACCGTCGACGTCCATATCAACCAGGCGGGCCAAGTGTTCGCCCGGGTCGGCGGTCAATCGGACCTGCAGAACATCGGCCAGATCGCGCTCGCCAATTTCCCCAATCCCAGCGGCCTCGAGGCGCTCGGCGGCAATCTGTTCCGCGAGACGGCGGCGTCCGGCGCGGCGGTCACCGGCGCTCCCGCCGATCCGGGCTTCGGCCAGGTCGAACAGGGCTATCTCGAACAATCCAATGTCGATCCGGTCAAAGAAATAACCGAACTCATATCCGCCCAGCGCGCCTATGAAATGAACTCCAAAGTCATCCAGGCGGCCGACGACATGTCGGGCGTGGTCAGCAAGGGCATAAGGTGATGCCATGAGGGCCGTTGCCGCGTCACTGACCCTCCTGGCATGGCTCGCCGCGATGCCGGCATACGCCGAACTGCGTTCCTTGCCGGTTCCCTCGGTTACCGTCTATCCGGGCGATATCGTCCCGGCCGGCATTATCGTCGACAAGCAGTTCTCCGCCGCAAGCGCAGGATTCGGCGGTTTTGTACTGGTCCGCGGCCAACTCGAGGGCCGCATGGCCAAGCGCACCCTGCTGCCGGGCCAGCCGGTGCCGCTCTCGGCAATCAAGCTGCCCGACGCGGTGCAGCAGGGAACGCCGGTGCTGGCGGTTTTCCGGAGCACCGGTCTCACCATCACCACCTACCTCACGCCGCTGCGGGCGGCGGCGGCCGGCAGCGTCGTGGAAGCCCGCAATCCCGAAACCGGCGTCGTGGTCAAGGCGCTGGTGCAGCCGGATGGAACCCTGTCGATCGGAGGCTTATGAGAATTCTCCTGTGCCTCCTCCTGCTGCCGTGTCTGGTGAACGCGGCACTGGCAACTTCGCGAATCAAGGATATGACGGCGATCCAGGGCGTCCGCGACAATCAATTGGTCGGCTACGGCCTGGTGATCGGCCTGCAGGCGACGGGCGACAGCCTGCGCAATTCGCCCTTCACCGAGCAATCCATGCGCTCGATGCTGGACCGCATGGGGGTGGATGTCGCCGCCGGCACCATCCGGTCGCGCAACGTGGCCGCGGTCATCGTCAGCGCCACGCTGCCACCCTTCGTCGGCAAGGGCACGCGCATCGATGTCACCGTATCCTCGCTCGGCGACGCCGCATCGCTGGCCGGCGGCACGCTGGTGATGACGCCGCTGGTCGCCGCCGACGGCAACGCCTATGCGGTGGCGCAGGGGCCGGTGGCGGTTTCGGGCTTTGCCTCCACCGGCCAGGCCGAGAGCCTGACCCAGGGCGTTCCCACCAGCGGCCGCATCCCCAATGGCGCGCTCATCGAACGCGAGCTGACCGGCGACTTCAACGGGCTGCCGCAACTGGTTCTGCAGATCCGCAATCCCGACTTCCGCACCGCCGTCGCCATCGCCGACGCCATCAACGAATTTGCCAAGCAAAACTACGGCGAAGCGATCGCCAGCGAACAGGATCTTCGCACGGTTTTGGTGAAACGCCCGGCCCAGGTCAGCGCCTCGCGTCTCATGGCCGATATCGGCAATCTTGCCGTCGAACCCGACAATCCGGCCAGGATCGTTATCGACGAGAGGACCGGCACCATCGTCATCGGCGAAAAGGTCAAGCTGGCGCGCATCGCCGTCACCCACGGAAATCTCACGGTGCGCATCACCGAAACGCCGACCGTGTCGCAACCGCAACCACTGTCGGACGGTGTAACGGCGGTCGAACCGGCGACCACCATCAGCGCCAACCAGGCGGGCGGACAGCTCGCCATCCTCGAGGGACCCGATCTGCAGACCCTGGTCGACGGCCTCAACAAGATCGGATTGAAGCCAACCGGCATCATCGCCATCCTGCAGGCGATCAAGACGGCCGGCGCCATCCAGGCCGAGCTCGTGGTGCAATAGTGAACGGGCCCGACCGCCATCACGTTTCTCGCCGACGCCTGGTTATGCAAATCGGCCTCGCCACCGCCTTCGCCGCCATGACTGCGGACCGCCTTGCGGCCAAGCCTGGTCCGTCCGCCGCGCCTGCCGTGGCCGCGGCGCCGGCTACGGCCGACGAATCCTATTGCAGCAATATCGCCGACGCGGCCGCCGATGCACGCCTCGCCTGGCAGACCGGAATGTTGCAGGACCTCGAGACCAAGATCGACGCCAAAATCGCCGAACTCGACGCCAAGCGCAGCGAATACCAGGACTGGCTCAAGCAACGCGATGCCGAGATGAAAAAGGCCGAAATGGGGATTGTCGGAATCTACGCCAAGATGCGCCCCGACGCCGCCGCCATCCAGCTTGCCACGCTCGACATCGAAACCGCGGTTTCGATCCTGCATCAACTCGGCACCCGCAATGCCAGCGCCATTCTCAACGAAATGGAAACGGCGCGGGCGGCGCAACTCATGCAAGCCATGGCCAACGCTCCCCGCCAGGGCAAGGACGGGCGCGGATCATGATGCAGCGCAGATCATGGCTGGCCGCCGTTCTCATGCTTGGCGGCTGTTCGGCGGATTTCCACGAGGCGGGAAAGACGCCGGAACTCACGCCGGTCGGCACCGGCCTCTCCAGCGCGGCGGCGGCACAAGTCGCCGATCGTTATCCCGTGGCGGAGCCGGACCGCGGCGCCTGGGAAGGCGGCAAGGCCGATTATTTTCGCGACCGCCGCGCCAACCGGGTGGGCGACATCATCACCGTCGATATCTCGATCGACGACAAGGCGGCGCTCAACAATACATCCAACCGCTCACGCAAATCCGCCACTGCCGGCGATCTCGGCCTCACCTATGATGTTTTCGGCGTGGTCGGCGCCGATGTGAACGGCAAGGGCGATGTAAACTCCAATACCTCCTCGACCGGGCAGGGATCGACGGTGCGCTCCGAAAAAATCAACCTTTCGGTGGCCGCTGTCGTCACCGGCGTCTTGCCGAACGGCTCGCTGGTCATCAGCGGCTCCCAGGAGGTGCTGGTCAATTACGAGGCGCGCGTGCTCAGCATCGGCGGCATCGTGCATCCCCGCGACATCA
>JANMQL010000265.1:0-1598 GCA_031370475.1 Hyphomicrobiales bacterium
ACAAAAGCGCCACGGCCGCATGGTGTTCACCTCCTCGATCACCGGCCCCCGCGTCACCAGCCCCGGCCACGGCCATTATTCGGCGTCGAAGGCCGGCATCAACGGCTTCATCAAGGCGGCGGCGCTGGAATTTTCCGGCTACGGCGTCACCGTCAACGGCGTCGAGCCGGGCAACATCTTGACCGAAGGCATGCGGCAGCAGCGCAGCGCCGCCTTCATCAAGTCGATGCAGGACGCCGTACCCCTCGGCCGCCTCGGCACGCCGCGCGATATCGCCAATGCCGCCCTGTTCCTCGCCTCCGATGAGGCCTCCTATATTACCGGCACCACCATCGTCGTCGATGGCGGCCAGACGCTTCCCGAAGGCAAGGACTTCCGCCTCAATCCGGATTGAAACACCCATGGACATTCTCGACCATTTCAAATTCGAACCCGTCGGCCGCCGCCTCGAGGATCTGGAGACGCCGGTGCCGGTAATCGACATCGATATCGTCGAGCGCAATCTGACGCGCTGGCAGGAACGCTGCGACAAAACAGGCTTCGCCAACCGCCCCCATATCAAGACTCACAAGCTGGTGGCGCTGGCGAAATACCAGATAGCACTCGGCGCCCGTGGTATTACCGTGCAGAAACTCGGCGAGGCGGAAGCGATGGCCGATGCCGGCATCCGCGACATGCTGCTCACCTTCAACATTCTCGGCGAACACAAACTGCAACGGCTTGCGGCTTTGGCGCGGCGCACCGATATCGCCGTGGTGGCGGACAATGCCGAGGTGGTGGGCGGTCTGGGTCTTGCCGGGAAAAGTGCCGACCGCGATATTTCCGTGCTGGTGGAATGCGATACGGGCGCCAAGCGCAACGGCGTGCAATCGCCGCAGGCAGCGGCCGATTTGGCCAAGACGATCGACTCCACCAAGGGCCTGCGCTTCGGCGGCCTGATGACCTATGCGCGTCCTGGCACCCGCGTCCAGGCCGATGAATTCCTCGTGGCCGCCCGCGATCTTGCGGCGCGCTCGGGTCTTGGCTGCAAGGTCATCACCACCGGCGGCTCGCCCGACATGTGGAAGGACGAGGGCCTCGACCACATCACCGAATACCGGGCCGGCACCTATATCTATTTCGATCGCTCGCTGGCCGAGCGCGGCACCTGCTCCTATGACGATTGTGCGCTGACCGTGCTGGCGACCGTGGTCAGCCGGCCCACGCCCGAGCGCGCCATCATCGATGCGGGCTCCAAGGCGTTGACCAGCGATCTCCTGGGGCTTTCCGGCTATGGCGCGGTGCAGGAGTTGGGGCTGGCCCGCGTCTATGACGTCAACGAGGAGCACGGCTATCTCGACATTTCCGCCGTCACCAACAAGCCGAAAGTCGGCGATCTGGTGCGGGTGACGCCCAATCACGTCTGCCCGGTGAGCAATCTTTATGACAAGGTCGTCTTCGTGAAGGGCAATGAGGTCCTCGGCGCCGTCAAGGTCGATGCCCGCGGCACGGTGCAGTGAGTCTCAGCGCAATCGCATCAGCGGTTCGGGCAAGCCCCTCACATCGGTGTCGAGCTTGAACAGGCTGCCCGACAAGGGCATGGCGGCAAGCGCCGCTTC
>JANMQL010000311.1:0-7470 GCA_031370475.1 Hyphomicrobiales bacterium
CGTCTTGGGATCGGGCAGCCGCACCGTGAACTTCTCGCCATGCAGCCTGTCGCTGATGCGGAAATGGCCGCGCAGCCATTTCAGCACGGCGTTGTTCTCGATGTCCGGCTGGTGGCCCACGCCGCGGAACATCTTGAGTCCGGTGAACACCAGAAAGGCGCCGAACACGAACAATATCCACGAGAACGAAGCGACCAATGCCGCGCCGACGCCGATGAGGATGGCGCGAAAGAAGATAGCGCCGAGAATGCCCCAGAACAGCACCCGGTGCTGATAGAGCCGGGGGATGCCGAGAAACCCGAAGATCATGGCGATGATGAAGATATTGTCCATCGCCAGCGACTGCTCGATCAGATAGCCGGTATAGAATTCGAGCCCCGCCTGGCTGCCCTTCGCCCACCACACCCAGGCGCCGAAGCCGAAGGCGATCGCCATATAGCCGCCATAGAGGATGAAGCTTTCCCTGGCCTCGATCTCCTTCGTTCCTTTATGGAGGAAGCCCAGGTCGAAGATCAGGAGGGCGGCGACCACCCCGGCGAAGGCGGCCCAGAAAAAGGCCGGAGTTCCCAGGAACTCCGCATATAAAGCCGACTGCACCAGTTCCATCGCCGGACCGCCCTTGTCTCTGGTTTACGAATGGCGGCTCCGACATCACAAGATGATTAATCCTGCCAGAGGGGCCCGGCGCCGCTCATAGCGAAATAGTGGCGGCTGGGGCCGGTTTCAAGCCTCCGGCAGGGCCAAAATCCGCCGCGCTTCGGCGATACTCGCCGGATGGCGGCCATATTCGCCGCACAGATCCCGCAACCTGGCGACGAGCTCCGCATTGCTGGCGGCCAGCCGGGTCCGGTCGAATTTGACATTATCCTCAAGCCCGGTGCGGCAATGGCCGCCCATGTCCAGGCACCAGCGGTTGACATCGAGCTGGCTCCGCCCGATGCCCGCCGCCGCCCAGGTGGCATCGGGTTCGAGCTTTGCCAGCTGCGCCACCTCGAATTCGAGAATGTCGCGCAAGGGCGGCAATGCGTTGGCAATGCCGAACACGAACTGCACATGCAAAGGCCGCTTCAACCGCCCGTCCTTCGCCATTGCATGAGCTGCATAGAGCATGGCGAGATCGAAGACTTCGATTTCCGGCTTCACATTGTATTCGGTCATCTTCGCCGCCAGCTCGTTGACCAGCGCCGGCGCGTTCTCATAGACGATGCTGGCGAAATTGACCGAACCCGTCGACAGCGACGCCATGTCCGGCCGGTGTTGCAGCATGCCGCTCCGCTCCGCGCCCCGGCCCGAGCGGCCGCCGGTCGAGAACTGCACGATCATGCCGGGGCAATGCTTGCGCACGCCCTCCTGAAACCGCGCGAATTTGTCCGGGTCCGACGACGTGCTGCCGTCGTCGTTGCGCACATGGGCATGAACCACACTTGCCCCCGCCTCGAAGGCAGCATGGGTCGATTCAATCTGCTCGGCCACGGTGATGGGCAGCGCCGGATTGTCTTTCTTCCGCGGCACCGAACCGGTGATGGCGACGGTAATGATAGCGGGGCTTGTCATGGGCTGGATCGATCCGGCAAAAGGAGGGGATGCGCACGGGGAAGGCCATTCACATTATCGGCTGCCACGCCGAGGGGGAAGTGGGCGATGTCATCGTCGGCGGCGTCGCCCCGCCGCCCGGGAACACGGTGTGGGAGCAGTCGCGCTTCATCGCCAAGGACGGAGCCTTGCGGAACTTCGTGCTCAACGAGCCGCGCGGCGGCGTCTTCCGTCATGTGAATTTGCTGGTGCCGCCCAAGAATCCCAAGGCCCAGATGGGCTTCATCATCATGGAGCCTGAGGACACCCCGCCCATGTCGGGCTCCAACTGCATCTGCGTGGCGACGGTGCTGCTGGACACCGGCATCATCCCGATGGTGGAGCCCGAAACCCGTCTCGTGCTCGAAGCCCCCGCCGGCCTCGTCGAGATCACCGCCCAATGCCGCGCCGGCAAGGCCGAGCGCATCACATTGCGCAACGTGGCTTCTTTCGCCGACCGGCTGGGCGCCGTGCTGGAGGTCGAGGGCCTCGGCACAATGAAAGTCGATACCGCCTTCGGCGGCGACAGTTTCGCGATCGCCGAGGCCGGGCCGCTCGGCTTCGCCATGACGCCGGACGAAGCGCGCGACATTGCCATGGCCGGCCGCAAGATTGCCAAGGCCGCCAATGAACAATTGGGATTCGCCCATCCGACGCTCCCGGACTGGCGCCACTTTTCCTTCTGTTTCATGGTGGGTCCGCTGGAAAAAATCGACGGTGCGCTGTCGAGCCGCAATGCCTGCGTGATCAATCCCGGCAAGCTCGACCGCTCGCCCACCGGCACCGGCTGCTCGGCGCTGATGGCGGTGCTGCACGCCAAGGGGTTGATGAAGACGGGAGAGAGTTTCATCGGCCGCTCGATCATCGAGAGCCGATTTCTCGGCCGCATCGAAGCGGAAACCACGCTGGGAGGCCTGCCCGCCATCATCCCGTCGATTTCCGGCCGCGCCTGGATCACCGGCCAATCGGCCCTGATGCTCGACCCCGCCGATCCGTGGCCCGCCGGCTACAAGATTGCCGACACCTGGCCCGTGGATGGGCGGCCGTGAACCTCAAACCCAGCCGCCGTCGACGATATAATCCTGATTGGTGATGGCGCCGGCATCGTCGGAGGCGAGGAACAGGACGACGCGCGAAATGTCGATGGGCTGCAACCGCCGCTTCAGGCACTGCGACCGGTTGATAAGCTCGTCGGTCTCCGGCGTCACCCACAGTTTCAATTGGCGCTCGGTCATCACCCAGCCGGGAGAGAGCGAATTGACCCTGATATTCTGCGGTCCGAAATCGCGCGCCTGGCTGCGCGTCAAGCCCAGCACCGCCGATTTCGCTGCCGTATAGGCTGCCATGCCGCCCTGGCCGATGCGCCACGACGTCGAGCCGAAATTCAGGATCGAGCCGCCGCCCGCCGCCGCCATTTGCGGCTGCACCGCCTGGGCGGTGAAGAACATGGGCCGCAGATTGATCGCCATGCGCTCGTCCCAATAGTCCGGCGTCACCGTGTCGAAGGCGTGGCGCTGGTCGTTGGCGGCATTGTTGACCAGCACCGTGACCGGCCCATGCTTGGCGCGGGCCTGCTCGATCGAAGCCTTAAGCGCCGCGATGTCGCGAATGTCGGTCTTGATGAACAAGGGCGGCGCGTGGCCCTCTTTCGCCAGCCGCGCCACCAGCGCCGTGCTCGCCGCCTCATCGATGTCGATGAAGGCGACCTTGGATTTCTGCCCGGCGAAAGCCTCGACGATTGCCGCCCCGATCCCCGAGCCGCCGCCGGTTACAAACACGCTGCGGCTTTCGAGGCTCGGATAGATCGCCAGTTTGGATGCCGTCATCGGGCCGTCCCCTCGTACTTGATTTCGGCCTGTGTTAGGACTGCCTCCCTGAAGAAACAAGCGGGTTCGCCATGCATATCGTTCAGTTGCTCGACGGCAAGGGGAAGCGGCGCGTTGGCGCTATCGAAGGCGGCGGCGTCAGGTTGTTGAACCGCGTCACCCGCACTCTCGATCTCGCCCATTTGGCGATCAAGCAAGGCCGCAGCCTCGCCGTAATGACCAAGATGCTGGCTGGCGGAATTGTGGAAGATTATGCCGCCGCACTCAAGGAAAGGCGCCTGCTGGTTCCCGCCGACCATCCCGATCCGGCCCATTGCCTGGTGACCGGCACCGGCCTCACCCATTTGGGTTCCGCCGCGGCACGCGACAAGATGCACCAGAAACTCGCTGGCACCGCCGAAGAGCTCAGCGACTCCCTCAAGATGTTCAAGCAGGGGCTGGAGGGCGGCAAACCTGCCAAGGGTAAGGAAGGGGTTCAGCCCGAATGGTTCTATAAGGGCGACGGTAGCTGGCTGGTGGCTCCGGGCGCTGCACTCGAACGTCCCGCCTTCGCACTCGATGGCGGCGAGGAACCGGAGATCGTGGGCATTTATCTGATCGGGCCTACCGGCCGGCCCCATCGTCTCGGCTTCGCGCTCGGCAATGAATACTCCGATCATGTGATGGAGCGGCAGAACTATCTCTGTCTCGCCCATTCCAAGCTCCGGCAATGCGCCATTGGTCCGGAGATGATCGTGGGGACGCCGCCACAGCATGTCGAAGGCCAAAGCCGCATCCGCCGCAAGGGCCAAGTGATCTGGGAGAAACCTTTCCTCACCGGCGAGGCCAATATGTCCCACACCATCGCCAATCTGGAATTTCACCATTTCAAATATGACGGTTTCCGCCGCCCCGGCGATCTGCACGTGCATTTCTTCGGCACCGGCACCCTGTCGATCGCCGACGGTATCAAGACCGAAGACGGCGATGAATTCGAGATCGAGGCGCCCACCTTCGGCGCGGCTCTGCGCAACAGGTTGAAGGAGGTCAAGCCGCGCTTCAAGCCGGATGCGGTGAAGGCGCTCTGATAAACCATGCCCCGGCGTTTCATCGCCCTCGACTGGGGAACCACCTCGTTCCGCGCCTATATCGCGGACAGCAACGGTCGTGTGCTTGAGACGGTGGCAGCGCCCGAGGGAATTCTCGCGGTCACGGACGGCGATTTCGATGCGGCGCTGGAACGCCACATCGGCGCATGGGATGTCTCGCTTCCCGTCATCGCCGCCGGCATGATCACCAGCCGCCAGGGTTGGATTGAATTGCCCTATGTGCCCTGCCCCGCCGGTCCCGCCGAATTGGCATCCGCCATGCATCGCCACACCAGCAGGCGCGGCAGGCCAATCGCCTTTTCCACCGGCCTCTCCTGGCGCTCAGGCTCAGGCATTCCCGATGTCATGCGCAGCGAGGAAACCCAGGTCTTCGGCGGTCTCGAAGGCAGCGGCGGCCATTTCGTCACCCCCGGCACCCATTCGAAATGGATCGCGGCCGAGGGCGGCAGGATCGTGCGTTTCGCCACCTACATGACCGGCGAAGTTTTCGCCGCACTCAAGAGCCATACGATCCTCGGCAAGCTCATGCGTGACGGCCCGGACAATGAAGCGGCCTTCGCCCAGGGCGTGCGCGCGGCACTCGCCGACCCTGCCGGTTTTCTGCACCGCATCTTTTCCGCCCGCACCCTCGGCCTGTTCGACGAAATGGCGCCGGAGCATCTCGCGTCCTATCTGTCGGGTCAGGTGATCGGGACGGAAATTGCCCACGCCGGCTCCACCAATCCGAAAGACGCGAATTATGTGGTGCTGGCATCGGAAGAAATTGGCGCGCGCTATGTGAAGGCCATGCAAATCGCCGGACTGAAGGCCCGCCTTGGCGACCCCAAGTCGATCGTCAAGGGCCTGGCGCGCATCGCCAAGGAAGCAGGATTGATCGCGTGACGGGGAGCAAGACCATGAAGATAGCAATGGTGACGGGCGCCGGTTCCGGCATCGGCCGGGCCGTGGCTCTGGCGCTCGGCAAGGAAGGTTACGCCGTGGTTCTGGCGGGGCGCCGCATCGATGCCCTGCAGGAAACTGCCAAGGCGATCGGCCCCAACAGTCTGGCGGTTCACACCGACGTCACCGATCCTCAATCGGTCGCCGCCCTCTTCGCCGCAGCGAAACAGAAATTTTCCCGCCTCGACGTTCTCTTCAACAACGCCGGAACCGGAGCGCCCGGCACCATCAATCTCGAGGATTTGACCGTTGCGCAGTGGCGCGCCGTCGTCGACACCAATCTGTCGGGCGTCTTCTATTGCATCCAGGAAGCCTTCCGCATCATGAAGGCGCAAAACCCGCGCGGCGGCCGCATCATCAACAACGGCTCAATCTCGGCCCAATCGCCGCGCCCCAATTCGGCCCCCTATACGGCCACCAAGCACGCCATCACCGGCCTCACCAAATCCGCTTCCCTCGATGGCCGCAAATACGATATCGCCGTGGGCCAGATCGACATCGGCAACGCCGCCACCGACATGACCGAGAAGATGAAAACCGGCATGCCCCAGGCCAATGGCTCCACCGCGCCCGAGCCCACCATGGCGGTGGACAATGTCGCCCGCGCCGTGGTCTTCATGGCCTCCCTGCCGCTCGACGCCAATGTCCAGTTCATGACCGTCATGGCGACGAAGATGCCGCTGATCGGTCGCGGATGAGATCGGCGGCCTTCTCGGCGATCATGATGGTGGCGGCATTGGTGTTGGACGAGATCACATAGGGCATCACCGAACTGTCGCAGACGCGCAAGCCCGCAAGTCCGTGCAGCTTGAGATCGGGCGCCACCACCGCCATCTTGCCCTGCCCCATGGAACAGGCGCCGGTGGGATGATGGTCGGTCTTGGCCATGCGGCAGGCATAGGCGGCGAGTTCGGCATCGCTCTCGCAATCCGGCCCCGGCAAGCGCTCGGCCAGTACATAGGGCTTGAGCGCCTCCTGGCGGAAAATGTCGCGCGCCATCTTCAATCCACGGATCGACATCTCACGGTCGTAAGGATCAGCCCAATAATTGGGATCGATCAGCGGCGCATCTTTGGGATCGGCGCTCGTCAGCCTGACGGTGCCGCGCGAGCGCGGGCGCATGAAGGCGCTGTTGAGGGTGACGCCGGCATTGGTGAGTTTGGCGATGCCCGCCTCGATGCCGGAGCCGAGGCCCAAATGGAACTGAATGTCGGGGGCGGCGGCGTTCTTGTCGGCGTACCAGAAGCCGCCGGTCTCGAACAGGCTCGAGGCCACCGGCCCCGAGCGCGTCAGCAGATAGCGCAAGCCCGCCAGCGCCGCCCAATGGGGCTTGCCGTATTTGTCGTAAGTGTGATCGCCGGTGCATTCGGCGATGGCGCAGATATCGAGATGATCCTGTAGATTCTCTCCGACACCGGCAAGATCGTGGACCGGCGTTATGCCGACGCGCTTCAGATGATCCGCCGGGCCGATGCCGGAAAGCATGAGCAGCTTCGGCGACCCGATGGCACCCGCAGAGACAATCACCTCGCGTTCCGCCTTGATGTTCTCGAGATTGCCGCCGCGCCGGATTTCGACGCCCACCGCGCGGCCCTTCTCGACCAGAACGCGCGTCACCATCCCGGCCAGCATGACGGTGAGGTTGAGCCGCCGCATCGCCGGCCGCAGATAGGCGGTCGCAGTCGACGAGCGCCGTGCCTGTTTTTGCGTAAGTTGATAGAAGCCGACGCCGGCGGGATCCGGCCCCGCCAGATCGCCATTGAAGGGAATGCCATATTGCCCGGCCGCCTTGAAGAAGGCCTCGCAGATCGGCAGCGTGGCGCGCGGCTTGGAGACGCCGAGCGGCCCGCCGCGCCCATGATATTCATTGTCAAATGTGTCGTTGTCTTCGGCCTTGCGGAAATAGGGCAAAACCTCGCGGTAGCTCCAGCCGGTGCAGCCGGCCTGGGCCCAGCCGTCGTAATCCAGCGCATTGCCGCGCGTGTAAATCTGCGCGTTGATGGTCGAGCCGCCGCCGATCACCTTGGCCTGGGTGTACCAGAAGA
>JANMQL010000341.1:0-14987 GCA_031370475.1 Hyphomicrobiales bacterium
ACATCATCCTCAACATGGAAGTGATCGAGCATGTGGCCGACCCCGCCGCCTTCACCCGCATCTGCGCCGCCATGCTGAAGCCCGGCGGCCTCATCTTCGTCGCCACCCTCAACCGCACGCTGAAATCCTTCGGCCTCGCCATCGTCGGCGCCGAATATGTGCTGGGCTGGCTGCCCAAGGGCACCCATCAATGGGAGAAATTCATCACCCCCGCCGAACTGAAGGGCTGGCTGTCTGCCAACGGCCTGAAGACCGTCGACGAGAGCGGCGTCACCTATAGTCCGTTCAAAAACGACTGGCGCAAGTCGCGGGACATGGGTGTGAACTACATGGTGCTGGGCCAGAAGGGGTGACGCTCGGTATCCGCTCCCCGCCCGGCGGCATTTGACCCCGATCAATGCGTCTCGAAGTTAGTGCGGCTATTCATATCGTGCATTAACTTGGAGAAGGGGTTCGATCATGTCGATGACATTCGATTACGGCAATCAAAAGCAGCGCTTGTTCCTTCCGTTCCTGAGCAGCTTCTATGACGGCATTGCGCAGCCTTTGGCGTGGGTCGGATTGCGTGTCGCAACCGGCGGCATGCTGGCCGTGGCGGGCTGGCCGAAAATGATGGCGCCGATGGCCATGAACGGGTTCGTCGAGGGCCTAGGCTTCTATCCCGGCTGGCTCTGGTCGCCCTTGCTGGCGGCCATGCAGTTCTTCGGCGGCATAGCCATTGCCGTGGGGCTGTTCACCCGGCCCATTGCGCTCGCCAATGCGGTGATGCTGGCGATCACCCTCTATTTCCACATGGCTAACCCCTACGGCGACCGCTTTCTGACCGATGCCGGCGTCGAGTTCATGAAAACCGGCGGCGCTCAGTATTTTACGCCCGAGGCGGTCCGGCAGCTTGCCGACGGCGGGGCGGCGTTCCTGAGCCGGGTTCAGGAGAAGGCCGATTGGCTGTCGTTCCTGTGGACCGGTACGGCCGCATTCTACGCCGCTTTTGGCGGCGGCATGTGGTCGGTCGACAGATACCTGATGAAGAAGGAATTCTAAACGCCCGGCGCGCGTCTCGGCGCCATGCCCCAAGGCCGCCGGCAATGGCCGTCTTGGGGTTTTTGGTTTATTGTACGCGCCGCCCTTCGGCATTGAACAACACGATTCCTTCCGGCGCCAAGCGCTGATCCGCCGCGTCTCTTTCCTGTGGCGCGGCTTCGGCACGGCCGGCAAAAAAAGGCCGCCCCTACCGGGCCTTTCGCGCGATTAGGATTATCTCCTAGAAGTGATAACTCGCCCCGATGCGGACCGCGTGGACGCGCAGGTCATCATTCTCCAGCCAGCCCGGATCGGTATTTGCGGTTTCACCCGTGAGTGGTTCAAAATCCGTGTACCGGTATTCGGCACGCACCGACCATGCGTCGTTGATGGCATATTCCAACCCACCGCCAACCGTCCAGCCCGCCTCGACGCTGGAGAAATGGTCGGCAGTGGCGCTATCGTAAAAACTTGCATTCACATCGCCCAGAGCCAGGCCACCCGTTGCATAAATCAGCGCCCGATCGAAGGTCACGCCGGCGCGAAGCCGTAACGACCCTTGCGCATCGATGCCCGATTTGGAATCGGATCGCGTCGCGTCGCCAAATGGCCATTTGGGGTTCGCGCCATTCACATTGGAATATTCGGCATCGCCCTCGATACCGAGAACAAGCATTTTGAATTGCCGGTTTACACCGGCATGGACGCCGCCGGTGAAGCCGTCGATCGGGAAATTGTCCCGATAATCCGTAAGCCCGCCGACAACATTGTTGTCGTTGATTTGGTCCGTGCCGAGACCATATCCGGCCTGGATGCCGGCAAAGAAACCAGTCCAGTCATAGGCCGCTTGGTCTGCTGCGAGCCCGGCGGTCGAAAACGCCGCAAGACCGCAGAGAAACCCGGCCGCCCCAAACATATCCTTGAGCATCTTGCTGTTTCGACTCAAGGTCGTTCCAGCGCCTGTTCTCATGTGCGCCGGGCCAAGGCGCAAATCGAATGATGGCCTGCGAGAGCATGACCTGCGGTTTCTGCATCGCCTGAAGCGAAAATCCGAAAATGCTCGATCATGTTGGAGACGCGTGCGGCAAGATCGCGGCAAGACGAGTCCGCGCGCAGGTTCCGGATCACCGCCTCGACAGACAGCCGGTTGCCGCGCAGGTTGGGGCGCGTCCCCGAGCCCGGACGGAGTTGCGGCATATTCGCGATCCGGGCGAATTGGTCATCGCGCCAACCATAACGTTTCATCGGCGAGTCCCCTCAGGATGACTCCCCATGAATCACGCTTTAACTGATTTGCGAATCCCCCAAATTCAGAACAGGCTGCAAATTCACCACTTATTATTTTGCTCTTCCATCACAATTTAGGAAAAAATACGTATCTACGAGTTTTTTCCGACTCCATTCCTTCGCCCGGTTTCCCCCGGCGCATCCAGCGGCGCTCCGCCGCCAGCATTCAGGCCAAGGCTGGCCGCCTCGACATCGTAGACCGTCAAGACGTCACCAATGGCTCCCTGTTGGCGGGAGTGGCGGAGATCGCGGGATATGGATGTCAATTACATGGTGGTGGGGCAAAAAAACTAGCCGATCCTCAGCCCCTTCGCGTCGAGCAGCACGCAATCTTCGGCCGCGAAATTGACGGTGACCGCCTCGCCTTCGCGATAGACTTTGCCGGCGATGGGATTGACGGCATTGAGCCGCAGGGCGCCGCAGCCGATGACATAGGAGGCGGTGCCGCCGAGATAGGCGGTGGTGAGAATCTTGCCCTTGATGCTGTTGGTGCCCCCGGCGCCGCCGCCGGCCAGTAATTTCTGGGCCCGCACCACCACCGTCACCCGGTCCCCGGCCCTGAGCCCCCCGGGGGCCGATGCCGCGATCGCCACCGCACCGTCGATTGCGATGGATGCCCGGCCGTTCCCGACCGACTTGACCATGCCTTCGAGCAAATTCGAATGGCCGAGAAAGCTGGCGACGAAGCGCGAGGCGGGGGCGTTGTAGACGTCTTCCGGCGTGCCCTCCTGCTCGATCACGCCGTGGTTCATCACCACGATGCGGTCCGACATGGCGAGGGCTTCTTCCTGGTCGTGGGTGACGAAGATGGTGGTGATGCCGACCTCGCGCTGGATGGTCTTGATCTCGGTGCGCATCTCCTCGCGCAAATTGGCATCGAGCGCCGACAGCGGTTCGTCGAGCAGCAGCACGTCGGGCTCGATGACGATGGCGCGGGCCAGCGCGATGCGCTGTTGCTGGCCGCCGGAAAGCTCGGAGGGCACCTTCTTTTCAACCCCCGGCAGGCGCACGATGTCCAGCGCCCGCTTCACCTTGGCGGAAATCTCGTCCTTCGCCGTGCCGCGGTATTTGAGGCCGAAGGCGACATTGTCGTAGATCGTCTTGTGCGGAAACAGCGCGTAGTTCTGGAACACCAGGCCGATATTGCGCTTATGGATCGGCACGTCGTTGACCTGCCGCCCGGCGATGTGAATTTCACCCGCTGCCGGCGTCACCAGCCCGGCGAGCGCCCGCAGAATCGTCGTCTTGCCGCATCCCGAAGGGCCGAGCAGCGTCACGAACGAGCCCTTGTCGATGGCCAGCGACACATCCTTGACGGCCGTGAACGCGCCATAGGCGAGCGTCACGGTGCGGAGTTCGACGGCGGGCGATGACATGAAAGGGTCCACACTGAAGGAGAGGCCCGGGAGCCGGAGCCCCCGGGGCGGATCGATTAGCCGCCGTTGGAAATGCGGTTCCATTCCTTGGTCCAGGCATCGCTGTTGGCGGCCCAGTAGTCGGGATCGGCGAAAGTCAGCGCCTTCATTTCGCCGGTCGGATCGAAGGCCGGAAGCGCCGCGATCTTGTCGGTAAGCTTGACCTTCTTGGGATCGAGCGAGGGCGGATAGTTCTGGCCCTCGGCCACCGCGATGGCGGTTGCCGGATCGAGCATGAAGTTGATCAGTTCCTCGCATTCCGCCATCGGCGAGCCCTTGAGGACCAGCATGTCCTCCATCCAGGCATAGCTGCCCTTGGGATCGAGATAGCCGATGGGCGATCCCTGCTGCTGCAAGGCGGCGATGCGGCCCGACCAGGCGTCGGTGACCACGATCTCCTCTTTCGCCAGGAGGTCCATGAGTTCGGCCCCCGATCCCCAGTATTTCTTGGTCATGTCGTGGGCTTCGCGGATTTTCGCCCACACCGCGTCCATGTCGGTGGCCTTGTTGGGATCCTGCCCGGTCTGCAGCGAGGCGTACCAGACGCGGGTGATCATATCGCCATAGGCGCCGATCTTGCCGGCGTATTTCTTGTCGACCAGCAGATTGGCGCCTTTTTCCTCGGCTTCCTCTTTCGAGATCACCTTGGTGTTGTAGGCGATGCCGGTGGTGCCGTAGTCATAGGGCACGCAGGAAAGCTTCGGCGTCATCTTGCGGAACGGCGCGATCATCGCCGCCATGACATTCGCCATGTTCGGAATATTGGCCTCGTTGATTTCCGAGACATAGCCGCCGTCGATGTATTTCTTGTAGTACTCGACGCCGGAAGAATGGATGATCTGGAAGTCGCCGGGATTGGAGCTCTTGATCTTGGTCAGCACCACGTTCTCGTCGTCGAAGGTGCCCTGCACGACTTTCTTGCCGGTCTTGGCGGTGAAGGGCTGGAAGGCGTATTTGTCGATGGCCTCCTGCACCACGCCGCCCCAGCCGTCGAAGCGGACTTCGCTGACGTCGGCCAAGGCCCGGCGGCTCCAGCTCGCGGTGACACCCGCGCTGGCGGCGGCCGCCGCCGCGAGCCCCAGAAATGTGCGGCGGTCCATGCCGCCGTTCCGATAAGTGTCGAGCAATGTTTCGAGTCGTTTGGTCGAACTGATTTTCACGGTCTTCCTCCCTGTTTAACTCAACGCTGCCGCCGCATCATGAGGCGCGAAACGATGCCTCCTGCGAGCGGAACTCCAACGGTGACGGCGATCATCAATGTGCCCAGCGCGTTGACTTCCGGGCTGATGGAGACTTTGAGCATCGACAAGATCTGCGTCGGCATGGTCTCGACGCCGGCCGGGCGCCAGAACACGCTGGCCGTGACATTATCGAATGAAATTGTGAAGGCAAGCAGCAGCCCGGCGAACACCGCCGGCACGATCAGCGGCAGGGTGATCTGGCGGAAGGTTTCGAAACGGTTGGCGCCCAGCGACATGGCGGCCTCCTCGTAGACGCGCTTGACGCCGATCAGCCGCGCCTGCACCACCAGCACCACATAGGGCAGCGACAATAGCACATGCCCGCACAGCAGCAGAAGGTAGTTGGGCTTCGAGCCGATCCAGCGGTTGGCGAGTAGCAGGCCGACGCCGAGCACCGTTTCCGGCACCAGCACCGGCCCGACGATCAGGGCGTTGACCCACTCCTTGCCCGGAAACTCGTAGCGCACCAGCGCCAGCGCCGCCATGATGCCCAGCACCGTGCAGATCAAGGCGGTCAGGGTGCCGATCCACAGCGATGTCGAGAAGGCCCTTACCACCGCCTCGTTCTCCGCCAGCTTGCCGTACCATTGCAGGCTGAAGCCGGTCATCGGAAAGCCGCCGAAGCGCGAGGCGTTGAACGACAGAACGACGACGGCGAGGATTGGCGCGAACATGAACAGATAGACCAGCACCGTCGCCAGTTGCACCAGCCGCCAGCCGATGGTGCCGCCGCCGCTCACCGGCTCAACCCCTTGAAGATCGTCGAAAGCCCCATGTAGCGGCTGTAGATGACCGAGAGGATGCCGAGCAGGACCAGGAGCACGATCGACAGGGTGGAGCCCAGCGGCCAGTTGAGCTCCTTCATGATGGTATTGAAGATCAGATTGCCGAACAGGGCATCACTGCGGCCGCCGAGGATTTGCGGCGTGACATAGCTGCCCGCCGCCAGCACGAAACTAAGCAGCAGGCCGGCCCCCAGCCCCGGCAGCGACAAGGGCAGCGTCACTTCCCTGAACGCCTGCCAATCGGTGCAGCCCAGCGTGCGGGCGGCGGAAATCAGGTTCCGGTCGATGCCGTCGAGGCTCACATAGACGTTGAGGATGACATAGGGCAGCAGGAAATGGATCATTCCCATGATCACCGAGCCCTCGTTGTAAAGCAGCGGCAGCGGCTCGCTGACGATGCCGAGGGCCATGAGCGAGGCGTTGATGACGCCCTGCTCGCCCAGGATGTGAATCCACGAGAAGGTGCGGATGGTGAAGGAAATCCAGAACGGCACGATCAGCAGCAGGAGCAGCAGCCATTTGTGCCGGAAGCCGGTCATGGCGATGAAATAGGCCGGCGGATAGCCCATCAGCCCGCACAGGACCGCGGTGACCGCCGCGACCCGGAAGGTCTTCCACAGGAACCCGTGATAATAGGAATCGGAGAAGAACTCGGCCCAGTTGCCGGTGTTGAAATCGGCCGTCTCGACCCCCGCCGTCCTGAATGTGTAGAATGTGTAGATGAACATGATGACGATCGGCACGATCATCAGCAGGACGAGGGCGAGAAGCGTGGGTGACAAGAGCAGCCACGGCCGGCGCCGCTCCGCCGCGCTCAACAGCGATGCCGCCATCGCCTCTCCCCCACGCATACCATGACAGGAGCATAGGGAGCGTCTTGCCGGAGTGTCAATGGAACAACGCCGTCAGCGGCCTGGCGGCGGCAATCTCAGTTCCCGTCTTCGGGCAGCCGCGGCAGCGGGTGCACCTCGATGCCTTCCTCGATCAGCGCCGTGGCGTCGTCGGCCGTCGCCTCGCCGTAGATGCCGCGCTTCTCGGCTTCCGCATAATGAATCTTGCGGGCTTCCTCGGCGAATTTGTCGCCGACATATTCGGCATTTTCTTCGACGTTCTTGCGCAGCTCGCGCATCATTTTCATCAGCATCCGGGCGCGCGGATCGATGGAGCCCGCCGCCATTTTCATCGGCGTATCGGCCTTGCGGTTGGATTTCGCCGGAATGCCCGGCGCCATGAGCTGTTTGTCGATCGCCACCGAACCGCAGCGGGCACAGGCGACGAGGCCGTGGCGGGCCTGTTCGTCATAGGCCGCACTGTTGCGGAACCAGCCGTCGAAGTGGTGGCCCTTGTCGCAAATGAGGTCGTATCTGATCATGACAATCCTAAGTAGCGACGACCGCGGCGGCTTTCAAGCCGAAGGCCCGGCCATGATGAAGCGCCGGTATGCGGCGGCGCGCAAGTGCGATTATATCTGTATCGATCTCAAACACCAGTGCTTGCGGCTCCTCTCCGCCCTCCGCCAGTATTTCGCCCCAGGGTGAGACGGCAAGGCTGTGGCCATAGGTTTTCCTGCCGCATTCATGGACCCCGCCCTGGGCCGCCGCCAGCACGAAACTACCGGTTTCGATGGCCCGCGTCCTGAGCAGCACATGCCAGTGGGCCTGGCCGGTCGGCACGGTAAAGGCGGAAGGTACGGTGAAAATTCCCGCACCGGCCTTGGCTAATGAAGAGTAAAGCGCGGGAAAGCGGATGTCGTAGCAGATGGTGAGCCCCAGCGGGCCCCAGGGCAGTGCCGCGAGCACGGCGGCGCCGCCGCCCCCATAGGCTGCCGATTCGCGCAGGCGCTCGCCGTCCGCAAGATCGACATCGAACAGATGAATCTTGTCGTAGCGCCCCGCCACGCCGCCATCGGGCGCAAACAGCAAGGACCGGTTGATGAGTTTTCCAGCCGGCCCCTTGAGCGCCAGGGATCCGACATTGAGCCAGATGCCGAGTTCGCGCGCCAGTGCGGCAAAGCCCGCCACCGAAGCGTCCTCGCTTTCACTTCGCGCCAGCGAAAACAAGCGCGACCGGTCGGTCTCGAGAATATTCGTCATCTCCGGCGTCGATACGAACTGCGCGCCCTGGGCCTTGGCGGCGCGGATCATTGCCGCGGCATTGGCGAGGTTGCCGGCCGGCTCGCGGCCCGAACGCATCTGGACGAGGGCGGCCCTGAATTTCACGCCGAGGCGAGCAGCGCGTCGAGGCGGCCTTGCCGCTCGAGCGCATGCAGCTCGTCGCTGCCGCCGACATGGGTTTCACCGATGAAGATTTGCGGCACCGTGCGCCGGCCACCGGCCCTGGCCGTCATGCTCTGGCGCCCGGCCGCATCGAAGCTCACATCGATCTAGTCGAAGGCAGCGCCCTTCCTTTGCAAGAGCGACTTGGCGGCGTGGCAATAGGGACAGGACCGCGTGGTGTAGATGGTGATTTTGGTCATAATGGCTAGATATGGAACCGCTTCGGTTCCAGGACAAGTGCGAAGGTCAGCACGTTAACCTTGGCCGCCCCCGCCGCCTTGAGCGCCTCGGCGCAGGCCCCGGCGGTTGCCCCCGTGGTCATCACATCGTCGATCAGCAGCATCCGCCGGCCCGCCACTTCGCCCGCCGCCTCGGCGGCCAACCGGAAGGCCCGCCGGACATTCTTGCGCCGGGCCGCATGGTCGAGGCCCACCTGCGAGCGCGTCGCCCGCACCCGCGCCAGAAGATCGGGCCGGTAGGGCTTGCCCGCCGCCGCCGCCAGATGCTGGGCCAGATAGGCCGACTGGTTGAAGCGCCGCCACCAAAGCCGCCAGCGGTGCAGGGGTACTGGAATGATGAAGTCGGCATCCGCCAGCAGCACCCGCCCGGCCCGCCCCATCATCCGCGCCATCAAGAGCCCCGCCTCCTGGGTGTCGCGGTATTTGAGGGCGTGAATGATCGGGCGCGAGGCCTCGTCAAAGGCCACCGCGGCGCGGGCCCGGTCCCAGGCCGGCGGCTCGGCCAGCGCCGCGGCACTCAGCGAGCCTTCGCCCTGGTCATAGGCGAAGGGGATGCCCATCGCGTCGCAGACCGGCTCGTCGATCTGCCGCAGGCCCGCCCAGCAGGAGACGCACAGGCCCGCCGGTTCATTGACCGGCTGGTGGCAGACGAGGCATCTGGGCGGCGCCACGAAATCGATGGCGCCGCGCCAGAATTTGCGCAGCACTTGCAAGCCATGTCCGCCAACCGCCCCATCCATGGCAGACAAGCTAGCACCGGCGGGAGAAATCCGGTATCGCCTGCCGCCATGGCCGATGCCCCGCCGCAGATTTTCGACCGCGCCCTCTATGTGGCGAGGGCAAAACGCGCCCGCCGTCTGGGACCCGACATCTTATCGCGCACCATCGCCGTGGAATTGTCCGAACGGCTCGACGTTATCACCCGCAACTTCGCCAAGGCTGCTGTGATCGCCGCCGATCCCGCGCCGATTGCCGCCAGGCTTCGCGACAGCGGCAAGGCGGCGGAGGTGGCGGAACTCGAGCCTTCCGCCGATGAGCGCCTGCCTCTGGCGCCCGAAAGCCTCGACGCCATATTCAGCATTCTCGATCTCCAGACCGTCAACGACGTGCCCGGCGCCCTGATCCAGATGCGCCGGGCGCTGAAGCCCGACGGGTTGTTCCTCGCCTGCCTCTTCGCCGGCGATACGCTGACCGAACTGCGCCAGTCCTGGCTCGAGGCTGAAGCGCGCTTGACCGGCGGCGCCTCCCCGCGCGTGGCGCCGATGATCGACGTGCGGGAGCTGGGATCGTTGCTGCAGCGGGCCGGCTTCGCCCTGCCGGTGGCCGATCTCGACCGCACCATCGTGCGCTATGCCGATGCCGTGGCGCTGATCCACGAAATCCGCGGCCTCGGCCTCTCCAATGTGCTCACCGGCCGCTCGCGCCGGCCCGTCACCAAGTCCCTCTTGGCCGAAGTGGCGGCCACCTATCAGCGCCGCTTCGCCGATACCGATGGCCGCATCCGCGCCACCGTCGAAGTGGCTTGGGCCATCGCCTGGAGCCCCCACGAAAGCCAGCCGAAACCCATGAAACCGGGCAGCGCCAAAATGCGCCTCGCCGACGCCCTCAGCACCAAAGAAACGAAAATCTAGTCCCGCACTTGCAATCATGCTGTCCTTGGGGGAATTATCCCTAAGTCGGGCAGCGCTCGTTAGTTTGGACGGTTATTATGGTGAGTCCACGGTGGAAACCCACGTCTGGAAAAATGTGTCGAGAATTTGCAGCGGGGCTAGCGTTTTTTGTCGGCACGGGGTTTTTCACTCTTCCGGCCTGTGCTGACTATGACAGAGCGAAGCAGCATTTCGACAGCCTCGATGCCGACTCCCGCATTTCAATTACCCTAGGTCTAATAGCAACAGGCGATTACGTCGGCCTGCTCGATTTCGGGTTCACTAAACGATACTACAATTCCGTTCTCGCTTTCGAACGCAGAGAAAATCTTACTGTTGATGGCTCACTTGAAACTTGGGAACTGGCCCGATTGAATCTCATAGCCAATCCATTCTACGGCGCGCTTGGCATCCGATATTATACCCATCCTGTGGCCGGATCGAAGCTTCTGGTCCCCCGACTGGCCTTCGATACCGAACAACAAACCGAGTATGGCATTGCCTTTGAGCGCAAGGACAGGGGACTCTCGCTTAGTTTCGTCGCCTATGCTGAAAGCGAGAAGAGCTTTAATGAACTTTATGACTCCCTAACACAGGAGACAGCTCAAAGGATTGTCGCCTACAGACGACTCCGCGACAATTACTTTGTGGCTAGTGGCACATTCAAAGGCCGGTATTTCTATACTTGGATGAGTGCGATTCCCGGCGGTACAACAGGTTTCACCGTCTCCTGGTCAAACGAGTGGGCGGATACAGGAAGCAAAATTTCGGTTCTACTGGCAAATTCCTTTATTGCCTCCCCGTCCCAACAAAATCCGTCCGCACCACCAATTCAGCCCAACTCCGAAAATACTCCTCAAGCAACACCGCCAGTATTAGGTAGCACCGGGACGGGATTCCAAATTACCGATCAAGGTCACGTTCTTACAAACTTCCATGTGGTTGGAGAATGCAAATCTATCAAACTTCGAAAGACCGGCCAGCTTCCGATTTTGGCAGAGCTCGTCGCCAGTGACGCGACGAATGACCTTGCGCTATTGAAGGCCCGACAGCCTCTTGCGGGGACAGTTGCCAAATTCCGGGGAGGCCCGTCACCTCGCGCAGGCAGTGATATAGTCGTCTTTGGATTTCCGCTCTCAGACATACTAGCTGCAAGCGGAAACATTGTTACTGGAAACATCACTTCATTGGCTGGCATAGGCAATGACAGCCGGGCATTTCAGATCTCGGCTCCCGTTCAACCCGGAAACAGTGGCGGTCCAGTTCTCGACCGCGAAGGCCGCGTGGTAGCGGTCGTAGTCGCAAGGCTCAAGGCGGAAGCCGATAACCCACAAAATGTAAATTTTGCGATCAAGGCAAATGTTGCGATGAATTTTCTGGATGGTGTGGGCATTCAATATGAGGAGCAAGTGACAGGCGATAGCCTCGACACGCCTGCAATTGCCGACTTGGCGCAAGGTTTCACTTTTCTTATCGAGTGTATGAACTGAGTAAGGCTCGCTTTCCCGCAATGCCTAAAGCAGATCGATCAGATGCGGGATCAGCGGAATGTCGGCGGGCGGCATGGCCAGCTCGCGCAGCTTGAGCGGCTTTACCCATCGCAGTTCCTGGCCCTCGGCGGCGCGCACCAGGCCCTTCCAGCGGCGGCAGACATAGAGCGGCATCAGCAGATGGAAATCTTGGTAAACATGACTGGCGAAGGTGAGCGGCGCCAGGCAGACCTCCGTCACATCGATTGCCAGTTCTTCCTTGAGTTCGCGGATCAGCGCCGTCTCCGGCCGCTCGCCCGCCTCCACCTTGCCGCCGGGAAATTCCCAAAGGCCGGCAAGCGGCTTGCCCGGCGGCCGCTTCGAAACCAGCACCCTTCCGTCGGCATCGACGAGCGCCACGGCGGCGGCGAGAATTGTTTTCATCAGCTGCGGTAGGAGCCGTTGATGTCGATGTAGCGGTGGGTGAGATCGCAGGTCCACACAAGCGCCTTGCCGCGCGCCACGCCGACATCGGCTTCGATGACGATATGACGCCCCTGCATGTGCGGCATGATATCGGCTTCCCTGTAGGCCGGATCGCGCCTGCCGTTCCGCGCCACCTGAATGCCGCCGATGCGGATCCTGAGCTTGTCGCGGATAGCCTTCTCACCCGCCTTGCCGATCGCCATGACGATGCGCCCCCAATTGGCGTCCTCGCCGGCGATCGCCGTCTTGACCAGCGGCGAATTGGCGACCGACATGGCGATGCGGCGCGCCGCCTTGCCGGAGGCCGCACCGGTGATGGCGATTTCGATCAGTTTCTCCGCCCCTTCGCCGTCCCGCGCCACTTGCTGGGCGAGATCGAGGCAGACGGCGTCGAGCGCCTTGGCGAAGCCCTTGAGATCCTTCGGCGCCGGGCCGGCGGCGCCGGTGGCCAACAGCAGCACCGTGTCCGAGGTCGAGGTGTCGCCGTCGACGGTGATGCAGTTGAAGCTCTTGGCCACGCTTTGCGTGAGAAGCTTCTGCAGCAGGCGGGCCGGAATCGCCGCGTCGGTGAAGATGAAGGACAGCATGGTCGCCATGTCGGGCGCGATCATGCCGGAGCCCTTGGCGATGCCGTTGATGGTGATGCTCCGGCCGCCGGACTTCACCGTTGCCGTGGCGGCCTTGGCGAAAGTGTCGGTGGTCATGATGGCCTTGGCCGCCTCGTTCCAGCCATCGGCCCTGGCCGCCGCCGCCAGTCCGGCAAGCGCGCCGGCGATCGGCGCCGGATCGAGCGGCTCGCCGATCACGCCGGTCGAGGCCTGAAAGATTTCGCCGGGTTTGCATTTGAGAAGCTTCGCCGCGGCGCCGGCCACCGCCTTGACCGTCGCCACTCCGGCCTTGCCGGTGAAGGCATTGGCATTGCCGGCATTGATGACCACGGCGCGGGCCCGGCCGCCCTTGAGGCTGGCGGCGCACCAATCGACCGGCGCCGAGCGCGATTTCGAGGTGGTGAAGCAGCCAGCCACCGTCGTGCCCGGATCGACGACCGCCAGCAGCACATCGGGGCGGTTCTTGTAGCGGATGCCGGTGGCGGCGGCGGCTAGCTTGACGCCGCCGACCGGCGGCAGGTCGGGAAACCGCGCCGGTGCCAGCGGCGATATTTCGTGCCCCATGGACGAGTCCCCGGTGCCTTGGCTATTGCGGCGGAATGAGCAGATCGCCCTTGCCGGTCGATTCGCCGTCGCCCTCGGTGGCTTTCTTGTCTTCGAGCGCCTTGCGTTGGGCGGTGGCGTCGTCAGCCCGCTTTTTCAGGTCCTCGTCGATGAATTCGATTTTCGAGGCGTCGCGCAGCTCGGTAATCACCTGCTGCAGCTTCTTGCCCAGGAGCACGCTGCGGATCGCCGGCTTTACCTGGTCATAGGGCTGCGCCGCCCCCATCTTGCGGTCCTCGAGCCGGATGATGTGCCAGCCGAAATCGGTCTTCACCGGTTGCGAGACTTCCCCCACCTTGAGCGCGAAGGCCGCCGTGGAGAATTCCGGCACCATTTCGGGGGCGGTGAAATAGCCGAGATCGCCGCCATAGTCCTTCGAGCCGTCGAGGCTGTATTGCTTGGCCAGATCCTCGAATTTCTCGCCCTTCCCGATTCGCGCCAGAATATCCTTGGCCTCTTTTTCGGTGCCAACCAGGATGTGGCGGGCCCGCACCCGTTCGGTCTGGGCGAGCTTGGCGGCCTCCTCGTCATAGGCGGCCTTGATTTCCTCTTCCGTCACCTCCGGACGGATTTTCTGGAACAGATAGGCATCGCGCAGCGCCTTGGCCTGATAAAGGGCGAGGCGCCGCTTGTATTCGTCGGTCTCGGCAACTCCTTCCTTGACCGCCAGTTGGGCCAGGAGGTGGCGCTCGATCAGATAGTCGACGAGGAAAGGATAGCGCAGCTTGGGCGGCACGTTGGGCAATTGGCCGATGACGTCGTCGGCGGCCATCGCCACTTCCGACGTCTTGATTTCATAGCCGTTGACGATGGCCACGACCTTGTCCTCCTTGCTCTCCTGGGAAAGGGCGGCTTGCGACAGCACCAGCCCGAAAACCATGGCAAGCAAGGAAGTCTTCACGAAATTCTGAACACGCGGCATCGATCCCACCGTAACTAATTCCTGTTGACCGGCCTTCCGGCCGCCGCTGCGCTGAATGATCGCGAAACAAGGCAAGAATAAGCCTCGCTTGGGCGGAAAGTAGGCATTAAATCGCGGCGCAGATTGGTCTCCCGGGCCGGGTGGCGCAAGGGGCCGAAAGCACATTGGGCGGCCTGTTGCCCCGGCGCAACAGATTGAATTGCCGCAATTGCCGGCCTATTTGCGTCTGGACATGCAAGACAGCCGATTGCCCCGGCACGTCAACTTGACTAGAAAGCGGCGAAACTTCCAGGGCGCTCCCCTTTTTCAGGAACGAATCACATGCTCGGACTGCGCACCATCGCGGCAAAGATTTTCGGCACGTCCAACGACCGCAAGGTGGCCCAGTACCGCGGCCAGGTGGAAGCCATCAACGCCCTTGAGGCCGAATTGGCGGGCCTGTCCGATGCCGATCTGAAGGCCAGAACCGCCGCCTTCCGCCAGGAATTGGCCCAGGGCAAGAGCCTCAACGACCTCCTGGCGCCGGCCTTCGCCACGGTGCGCGAGGCCGCCAAGCGCACCTTGGGCCAGCGCCATTTCGACGTCCAGTTGATCGGCGGCATGGTGCTGCATGAAGGCCGCATCGCCGAAATGAAAACCGGCGAGGGCAAGACCCTGGTCGCCACCCTGCCGGTCTATCTCAATGCGCTCGCCGGCAAGGGCGTCCATGTGGTCACCGTCAACGACTATCTGGCGCGGCGCGATGCCAACTGGATGGGCCAGGTCTACGGCTTCCTCGGGCTCTCGACCGGCGTCATCGTCAACGGCCTCAACGATGCCGAACGGCGCAAGATGTATGCTTGCGACGTCACCTACGCCACCAACAACGAATTGGGCTTCGATTATCTGCGCGACAACATGAAGTTCCACCTGGGCGAGATGGTGCAGCGCGGACACTTATTCGCCATCGTCGACGAAGTCGATTCGATCCTGATCGACGAGGCGCGC
>JANMQL010000348.1:0-3841 GCA_031370475.1 Hyphomicrobiales bacterium
CACTACTCCTATTCGGTGGTGCGCGGCTGCGACCGCATCGTGCCGGTCGATATCTACGTGCCCGGCTGCCCGCCCACCGCCGAAGCGCTGGTCTACGGCATTCTGCAACTGCAGAAGAAGATGCGCCGCACCGGCACCATCGAGCGCTGACCATGGCCGAAACACTGAGAGAACTGGGCGAGCATATCGCCGCCAAGCTCGGGCCTGCGGTTACGGGCGCGAAGCTGGCCTTCGGCGAGCTGACACTTGAGGCCAATGCCGCCGACATCGTCGCGGTGCTGAGCTTCCTGCGCGACGATGCCCAATGCCGCTTCGTCTGCTTCATCGATATCTGCGGCGCCGATTATCCCGAGCGGGAGAAGCGCTTCGACGTGGTCTATCATCTGCTGTCGCCCTACAAGAACCATCGCATTCGCGTGAAAGTGCAGGCGGATGAAGATACGACGGTACCGAGCGTCATTTCCGTGTTCCCTGGCGCCAACTGGTATGAGCGCGAAACCTTCGATCTCTATGGCGTGCTGTTTTCCGGCCACCCGGACCTGCGCCGCATTTTGACCGACTACGGCTTCGCCGGCCATCCGCTACGCAAGGACTTTCCGCTGACGGGGCATGTGGAAGTACGTTACGACGACGAGGCCAAGCGGGTCGTGTACGAGCCGGTCAAGCTTGTTCAGGAATTCCGTTCGTTCGATTACCTGTCACCGTGGGAGGGTACCGACTACGTGCTGCCTGGCGACGAGAAGGCGAAATAAGCGAATGGCGAATGGCGAATGGCGAATGGGGGAAGGGTATGGGCGATCGTCCGATCAGTTCATACAAGGACCTGCATGTTTGGCAGGACGCCATGACGCTGGCCGAGCAGTGCTATCGGCTGACAAAGCGCTTTCCGAAGTCGGAGCTGTTCGGTCTTACGTCGCAAATTCGCCGGGCCGTTACCTCGGTCCCCGCCAATATCGCGGAGGGGCATGGCCGGGAGAGCACCGGATCGTTCATCCAATTCTTGCGCGTGTCGCAGGGTTCGCTCAAGGAGCTGGAGACGCATCTCATGTTGTCGGCGCGCGTGGATTTGACATCTCAATCCGAGATCGCGCCACTACTCGAAAGGTGCGAGAGCATCGGCAAGCGATTACGCAGCTTGATTCGCACGCTTCAAGAAAAGCAATGACCAATCCATTCGCCATTCGCCATTCGCCATTCGCTCCCGGGCGGCGCCACCATGACTGAAGCCGCCGTCCGCAACTTCACCATCAATTTCGGGCCGCAGCACCCGGCAGCCCACGGCGTGTTGCGCCTCGTGCTGGAACTCGACGGCGAAATCGTCACCCGCGTCGATCCGCATATCGGGCTCTTGCATCGCGGCACCGAGAAGCTGATCGAATACAAGACCTATCTGCAGGCCATACCCTATTTCGATCGCCTCGATTATGTGGCGCCGATGAACCAGGAGCACGCCTTCGCACTCGCCGTCGAGAAGCTTCTGGGACTTGCCGTGCCGCGGCGCGGGCAGTTGATCCGGGTTCTCTATTCCGAGATCGGCAGGCTCTTGTCGCATCTCTTGAACGTGACGACGCAAGCCATGGATGTGGGCGCGCTCACCCCGCCGCTGTGGGGCTTCGAGGAACGCGAGAAGCTGATGGTCTTCTACGAGCGCGCCTCGGGCTCGCGCATGCATGCGGCCTATGTCCGCCCGGGCGGCGTGCATCAGGATTTGCCGCGGAAGCTCATCGACGACATCGGACATTTCTGCGAGACCCATCCCAAGGTGCTCGACGACATCGAGGGCCTCTTGACCGAGAACCGCATCTTCAAGCAGCGCAATGTCGATATCGGCGTCGTCTCGCTGGCCGATTGCTTCAAGTGGGGTTTTTCCGGCGTCATGGTGCGCGGCTCCGGTGCCGCCTGGGATTTGCGCAAGAGCCAGCCTTATGAGTGCTATTCGGAGCTCGATTTCGACATTCCCATCGGCAAGAACGGCGACAATTACGACCGCTATCTGATCCGCGTCGAGGAGATGCGCCAGGCGGTGAAGATCATGAAGCAGTGCATCGAGATGCTGTCGGGCGGTGAAGGGCAGGGGCCGGTCTCCGCCCAGGACGGCAAGGTGGTGCCGCCGTCGCGCACCGAGATGAAGCGTTCCATGGAGGCGCTGATCCATCACTTCAAGCTCTATACCGAGGGCTATAAGGTGCCGGAAGGCGAGGTCTATGCCGCCGTCGAGGCGCCCAAGGGCGAGTTCGGCGTTTATCTGGTGTCGGACGGCAGCAACAAGCCCTATCGCTGCAAGCTGCGCGCGCCCGGCTTTGCGCACTTGCAGGCCATGGATTTCATGTGCCGCGGCCACATGCTGGCCGACGTCTCCGCCGTTTTGGGTTCTCTCGATATTGTGTTTGGTGAGGTGGACCGGTGAGTGTACGCCGTCTCGATGCCGTTCAGCCGGAAAGCTTCGCCTTCAGCCGCGACAATCTTGCCTGGGCCAAGGCGGCGATCAAGAAATATCCGGACGGCAAGCAGGCCTCCGCCGTGATCCCGCTGCTGTGGCGGGCCCAGGAGCAGAATGACGGCTGGCTGTCGCGCCCGGCCATCGAATATGTCGCCAAGATGCTGGATATGGCCTTTATCCGCGTGCTTGAGGTGGCGACCTTTTACACCATGTTCCAGCTCTCGCCGGTGGGCCGGAAGGCCCACATCCAGGTGTGCGGCACCACACCCTGCATGCTGCGCGGTGCGGAGGACTTGAAGAAAATCTGCCAGCGCAAGATTCACCACGAACCGCATCATCTCTCCGCCGACGGCAATTTCTCCTGGGAAGAGGCCGAGTGCCTCGGCGCCTGCGTCAACGCGCCGATGGTGCAGATTTTCAAGGACACCTACGAGGACTTGACGCCGGCGAGCCTCGAGAAGCTGATCGACGACATCGCGGCGGGCCGTGCCGTTAAGCCCGGGCCCCAGATCGACCGCCAGCTTTCCGCACCGGTTGGCGGGCCGACGACGCTGACCGACAAGTCGCTCTATGGCAATGATCGCACCTATAAGCGCATGGAGGCAGCGCCGCCGCAGCCGGTTCCAGCGGCGGAAGTGAAGACGGTGGCGGTTACCAATCCCGCCGCTCCCGCTCCCATCAAGCTCGCCGAACAAAAGCCGCAACCGGCCCGCAAGCCGGTTGCCAAGAAGGCTCCGGCGAAAAAGCCGGCAAGTGAGGCAGCAGAGAAATCCACTCCGGCCAAACGGCCGACGAAAAAGTGAGAGCAGCGATGGCTGTTACAAAAGAGATGCTCTATCAAGAAGCTTTGAAGGCCCACGAACAAATGCGCCGTATTGAAGCGTTGCTGGATTCAATCTTGGTCGAACCAAAAGAAGCCGATCGAATTGAGCACACAACTGTATTCACTTTTCGTCATCCCGGCGAAAGCCGGGACCCATCATGCAGCAAGCGCGATCATGGCGGGTCACCTCAGGCGGCTCAATGGGTCCCGGCTTTCGCCGGGATGACGGAGTGGGTTGAGAATTTGCCATGCTGAGCGACAAGGACCGCATCTTCACCAATCTCTACGGGCTCCAGGACTGGGGCCTCGATGGCGCCAGGAAGCGTGGCTGCTGGGTGGATGTGAAATCGTTCATCGACAAGGGCCGCGACTGGATGGTCAATGAGATCAAGGCCAGCGGCTTGCGCGGCCGCGGCGGCGCCGGATTTCCCACCGGTCTCAAATGGTCGTTCATGCCGAAAGTTGTGGGCGAGCGGCCCCACTATCTGGTGGTCAATGCCGATGAATCCGAGCCAGGCACCTGCAAGGACCGCGAGATCATGCGCCACGATCCGCATCTTCTCGTCGAAGGCTGTCTC
>JANMQL010000416.1:0-1567 GCA_031370475.1 Hyphomicrobiales bacterium
GTTTCCTGCAACGAGTGTCAGGGCCGCCCCATCGATGGCGATCTTGAGCGGCCCTTGCGCCGCAATCACCTGAAAGCCCCGATTCGGCAAGGTTGGCCAGACATAGGCGGTAAAGGTGAATCCCTTGAGCGGTGGCAAGGACGGCGCCACCATGTATGAGCCTGCGTCGATCGCCTGGCGCCTGCCGGCATAGATGCCGTTGGCGACGGCGGAAATTTCGCGGAACTTGAGGCCGGGACCGGCGGGATTGCAGTCGCCATTGACCACGCGAACCAGCCGCGCCTGGAAGTTATCGCCCTCCTCCAGCGACACCATGAACCTGATTTCGCCGCCCTGGGGCACGCTGTAGCGGTCCGGATAGCCGAGAATTTTCAGCATCACTCGGCTCCCTTGAAGGGCAGATTGATGTTTTCACCTGTATGGGCTTTCCAGCGGCGGCGGAAGACTTCCCATTCGGCTTCCTCGCGGCTGGTAAAGACAGGGCCTGTCTCGATTTTCAGCGGTTCAGCCCGTCTGGCCGGCATTTCGCCCAGTACCCATTCGGCGAAGGGCCTGCGGCAGACAAGAATGACCTGCCTGCCGGACGGATCGTAGCGAAGCGTGTTGAGGACCCGGCGCAGGCCGGGACTGTGGCGGCCGATGGGGGCACGCCGGAATTCCTCGATGTAAACGCGATCCTTATCGGGTTCGATGTGGTATCCCATGGCTTTCCCGGCCTTGATTGTTGCCTGCATCCGATATCATCATCGCCGCCCGAGTGACGTCAAGCAAGGACCTGAATTGATGAATGCCGGCGGCAAGCATTACTGCACCATCTGGCTCAATGCCGACGGCTGGTCGGTCGAGATCATCGATCAGACAAAATTGCCCCATGTTTTCGAGACGGTCACACTCCGGACTTCGGCCGAGGCGGCCCGCGCCATCCGGGACATGCTGGTGCGCGGCGCACCCCTGATCGGTGCGACAGCCGCCTATGGTATGGCGCTGGCCATGCGCGAGGATGCGTCCGATGCGACGATGGAGCAGGCCTATGCAATGCTTCATGCGACGCGGCCCACGGCAATCAATCTCAAGTGGGCGCTGGAGGAGATGGCGAAAGCGCTGAAGCCGCTTGGGTCTCAGGCGCGGGCTGATGCAGCCTACAAGCGGGCGGCGGAAATCGCCGACGAGGATGTGGAGAAGAACAGGTCTATCGGCCGGCACGGCCTGGAGCTCATTAAACCGATCGCCGCGGATAAGAAGCCGGGCCAGCGGGTCAACATCCTAACGCACTGCAATGCCGGCTGGCTTGCCACCGTGGACTGGGGAACGGCGACGGCGCCCATTTACATGGCGCATGATGCGGGGATTTCCGTGCATGTCTGGGTCGACGAAACCCGGCCGCGCAACCAGGGCGCTGCACTCACCGCCTGGGAACTCGGTCATCACGGCGTGCCGCATACGGTGATCCCGGACAATACCGGCGGCCATCTCATGCAGCACGGCCTCGTTGACATGGTGATCGTAGGCAGCGACCGCACCACTGCTTCGGGCGACGTCTGCAACAAGATCGGCACCTATCTCAAGG
>JANMQL010000052.1:0-2426 GCA_031370475.1 Hyphomicrobiales bacterium
GGGCATCCTCCCGTCGTTGCCGCCGGACATCAAATACGTCGTGACGCAGGGCGGTGACGGCTATGGCGCCGCGCAGGCCTTCAAAGCCGCCGGCCGCCCGACCCCGCTGATCATCATGGGCAACCGCCAGGACGAGCTGCAATGGTGGAAGGAACAGAAGGACGCCAATGGCTATGAAACCATGTCGGTGTCGATCGCGCCCGGCGTCTCGACGCTGGCCTTCTGGGTGGCGCAGATGATCCTCGACGGCAAGCAAGTGCCGAAGGACCTGACGGTGCCGTTCCTGCAGATCAACCAGGCCGACCTGGAAAAGAGCCTCGAGACCACGGAAAAGGGCGGCGTCGCCAATGTCGAATATTCGGCCGAGGACGCGGCCAAGGTCGTGAGCGGCATGTAGGGCTTGGGCGAAGCGGCAATCAGACTGGACGGCGCCGAGAAAAGTTTCGGCGCCGTCCGCGCCTTGGCGGGCGTCGACCTGGCGGTCGAAGCCGGCGAATGCCTGGGGCTGGTCGGCCATAATGGTGCCGGCAAATCGACACTGATGCATGTGCTGGCGGGCACGCTCTCGCCCGACAAGGGCGAGCTTTATGCCGGAGGCGCGCCCATCGCCGGCCCCTGGTCGGCGGCGGCGGCCCAGGCCCATGGCATCCGCTGCGTGTTCCAGGAACTGTCGCTCTGCCCCAATCTAACGGTGGCCGAGAATGTCCGCATCTTTCACAAGTCATTGCGCGGCTTCGGCTGGAAGCGGCGGGCCCGAAGCCTGATCGCGGCGAAACTCGACGAGATTTTTCCCGGCCACGGCATCGATGCCGACGGCGAGATCGCCGATCTGCCGATCGGCCGGCGCCAGATGGCGGAAATCGCCCGCGCCTTCACGGTGACGGGCGATCCCCTGCGGCTGGTGATTCTCGACGAACCGACATCGTCGCTCGATGCGGTGACGGCGGCGCAACTGTTGGCCTATGTGAAGAAGGAGACGGCGAAGGGCACCGGCGTCATTCTGATCTCGCACCTGCTCGGCGACATCCTCAATACCGCGGACCGCATCGTGGTGATGAAGGACGGCACGACGGTGGCCGAACGGGCGGCGGCGAAATTCAACCGCCAGTCGCTGGTCGCCGCCATGGGCAGCGAGGCGGCGGAACGCAAGCATGGCCGCGCCGCCGCCGGCGCGCACAAGGACAGGCCGGTCATGGTGCGGGCGGCGGACGAACTCATTGTGCGCCAGGGCGAGATCGTCGGGCTCACCGGGCTTGCCGGCCACGGCCAGACCCGCATGCTGCTGCGGCTGTTCTCGAGGCGTGGCGCCGAAGTCCTGGGGCCCGTCGCCTTCATCGCCGGCGACCGGCAATCGGACGGGATATTCAATCTATGGTCCATCGGCCAAAATATCACGGTGCGCTCGTTGCGGGCGCTCACGCGCCGCGGTCTTATCGATGGCGCGAGCGAGGTGCTACTGGCCGCCGGCTGGAAGGAGCGCATCGCCATCCGCACGCCCGATCTCGACAACAACATTTTGACGCTGTCGGGCGGCAATCAGCAGAAGGTGCTGTTCGCCCGGGCGCTGGCCTCCGATGCCGCCATCATCCTGATGGACGACCCGATGCGCGGCGTCGATATCGGCACCAAGCGCGAGGTCTACGGCATGATCCGCCAACAGGCCGATGCCGGGCGCACCTTCATCTGGTACACGACCGAGATCGAAGAACTCTCCCATTGCGACCGCGCCTATGTGTTCCGCAACGGCGCCATATCGGCAAATCTCGGACGCGGCGAGCTTACCGAGGAGCGCGTGCTGCAAGCCTCCTTCGCCGAAAGTGCGGCGCCATGAACCGCCGGCTGCTGCGCTCGCTCCTGCCCTTCCTATCGCTCGCCGTGGTGCTGGCGGCGACCTTCTATGTGCAGCCGCGCACCATGAGCTATTTCGGGCTCAATCTGATGCTGCAATACGCGGTGCCGATCGCGCTCGCCACCATCGCCCAGATGTTCGTCATCACCGTCAACGATCTCGATCTTTCCATCGGCCCCTTCGTCGGGCTGGTCGGCTCGATCGCGGCGACGCTGCTCTATAGCGATCCCCTGCCCGGCGTGCTGGCGCTTCTCGCCTGCATCGCCGCCTATGCGGCAATCGGCGCGCTCATCCATGTGCGCAATCTGCCGTCGATCGTGGTGACGCTGGGACTGTCTTTCGTGTGGCTCGGTATTGCGGTTCTCATCCTGCCCTCGCCCGGCGGCAAGGCGCCGGAATGGCTGAAAGGGCTGATGGCGGTGCAGATTCCGCTGGTGCCCTTCCCGATCGTTGCCGCGGTGACCATCGGCATCGTGGTGCATCTGGCGCTGATGCTCTCATCCTATGGCGCGGTGGCGCGCGGCGCCGGCGGCAATCCCAAGGCGCTGGCCAGGGCCGGCTGGTCGATGCTGCAAAC
>JANMQL010000066.1:0-2732 GCA_031370475.1 Hyphomicrobiales bacterium
CGGTGCGATCACCTGACGATCATCTCCAGCGAATGGCGCGACAGCGACTCAGGTTTGCCTTCGGTCACAATATACGTGCGTCCGAGACAAAAGGCATTACCGCTGTCCGAATCAAACATGATCATATGGGCGAACAGCACCATACTGGCTTCGATCGGCGTAGGATTGTCGCGATAGAACATCGGACTGTCCATCCAGCTCGGCGTGAACTTGGCGCCCAGCGAATAGCCGCAGGCATTGAGCCGGTGCTTCGCCATGCCATGCGCGTCCATCACCCTGGCGTGGGCCTCGAAGACGTCGCCCGCCGTATGGCCGGGGCGCAATTTCGTCTCGACCTCGGCCAGGGCGGCGCGCGCCGCCGCATCCATCGCCAGATGATATTTATTGGGCTTGCCGATCACGATGGTGCGCATCAAGGCCGCGTGATAGTGACGGTAAACGCCGGCCCACTCGAGGGTAAGCTGGTCGCGCTTTGTGAGCTTGCGCCGCCCCGACTTGTAGCGGCAAAGCAGCGCATCGTGCCCCGATCCGATGATGAATTCATTGGCCGGATAATCGCCGCCGCCCGAAAAGATTGCCGCCTGCTGGGCCGCCAGAATATCGCCTTCATCGGCCCCGGCCTTGGTCTTGCGGATCGCCGCCATAAGGGCCGCATCGCCAAGCCGGCCGGCCTTGCGCACATATTTGAGCTCGGCCGGCGACTTGACCGCGCGAATGCGGTTCACCAGATCGCTCGCCTCGGCAAGCGTGCAGAAACCCGCCAGCGCCGCATCCACCGCCTTGCCGTTGAAATGGGTGAGGCCATAGGAATTGGTCTCGATGCCCAGCCGCTTGCCGCGGCAGCCGAGACTTTCCAGCATGTCCTTGAGCTGATCCGCCGGCTTGGCGCCCGCCGCGTCGGTCCAGATGCGGATATCCTGGATGGTCGAGGTGTGCTGCGCCTGCCTGAGATCGGCGGAGCGCGTCAGCAACGCGATTTTGCCGCCGGCGCCGAGATACAGGCACTGGAAGAAGCAGAAGCCGAAACTGTCATAGCCGGTGAGATAATACATGCTCTCCTGCTGGAACATCAGCAGGCCGTCGAGCCCTTGCGCCGCCAGTGCCTTGATGGTCCGCGCCTGGCGCGCCCGGTATTCGCCGGGCTCGAAATGCAATGCCATGTTCCGCTCCTATTGCAACGCGATTGCCGAAATCTGCCGCCCGTAATCGCGCTCGCGCCGGTGCGTGGCGCGGCGATAGCTGAAGAAGCGCGCCTCGTCGCAGAAGGTACAGACTGCGAGATCGGTCGCTTCGCCGACGCCTTCGGCCCTGAGCCGTGCCGCCAAGTAGGCCGGCAGATCGAACATCGAATGATGCGGCCGCCGTGACGGTTTGAAAAAGCCCGCATTGCCCGCATCGTCTTCGAGATAGCGCTCGGGAAATTCCGGGCCCACTTCGTAGGCCGCCTGCGAAATCGCGGGACCGATGGCCGCCACGATTCGGGTTCGCCTGGCGCCCAGCGCCTCCATGGCCGCCAGCGTCCGGCCGGTCACCCCGGCGAGTGCCCCTTTCCAGCCGGCATGGGCCGCGCCGATGACGCCCGCCTCGGCATCGGCGAACAGAATGGGCGCGCAATCGGCGGTGAGCACGCCGAGCGCCAATCCCGGCACATTGCTCACCATGGCATCGGCCATCGGGCGTGCGTCCACCGGCCACGGCGCGGTGACGGCGACCACATCGGCGCTGTGATACTGGTGCGCCGTCAAAAGCCGCGGCTCGGCAACACCCAGCGCCTGCGCCACGACGCCCCGGTTGCGCCGCACCGTCTCCTTGTCGTCGCCCGATCCCATGCCGCAATTGAGCGAAGCGAAGAGGCCGCCGGAATAGCCGCCCTCGCGGGAGAAGAAACCGTGCCGTATATGTTTTGCATCGAGCAGCGGGGCTGTGATCATGATCTGCCGAACGGATAGGGCTGGGCCAGTCCCGGCGACGTGGCCGCCAGAACCTTGAACAGGTTACCCATCTGGTTCGCCGCCGCAAGCCTTGTCACCGCCCGCTCCATCGCAATCCGTTGCCCGGCGTCCGCCTTGGCCGCCAGTATCTCCGCCCTGGCCGCAAGTCCCATCGCCATGAGGAAGGTCCGCTGGGTGATGACGGGATGGATTGTGGCCCCGCCCGCCGCAATCGCCTTGCCCAGCGCCTCGAAATCCACATGCGCGGTCAGATCGCAGTCTCCCGGCGCCTCGGTGAGGCTTGTGAATTTGTGGCCGCGCAGCGCCTGCAGCGTATCGCCGGGCGCCGAAGCGAGATGGCCGTAATCGATAATCAGCGCCGCCCCCGGATGCCGCGCCAGCCGCGCCCCGATGTCTTGCGCCACTTCCGATCGGGCCGGCGAAAATTCGATGCTGTCGCCGTCCGAACCCTCACCATTCTGCACGCCCGCGAAGGGCGCCAATCCGATCGTCAGATTTTCGCCGTCAAAGCCGATCACCCGCTCCCACCACTGCCCATTGCGTTTTTCCAGTTGGCGGATGGGCAGCGCATCGAAGAACTCATTGGCCACCAGCACCATCGGGCTTTCGGGGAGCGTTGCCAGGCCCTCATGCCAGGCGACCTCTCCCAGTCGCCGCCCTTGCGCCTCGCGCAGCACCGGACTCGTTTCAACGAGATGCACCCGTGCCGCTTCGCCAAACCCCGCCATGACGCGGCCGGCTTTCAGAATTTCGCCCATCAGCGTGCCGCGTCCCGGACCC
>JANMQL010000079.1:0-10541 GCA_031370475.1 Hyphomicrobiales bacterium
CGGCCTTGAGGCGCTTGGCGATGACGCGCACCCGGTCCTCGGCGAAGCGGGCGATGAATTCCAGATGCTTGGCGCGCTCTTTTACCGGCATGGTCTCGTAGCGCGTCATCAGAACCTCGATGAGCCGCCGCCCGAAGGCCTCGGGATCGAGATCGAGGCCCTCTTCCGCCGCCTCGATGGTCGCATCGCAGGCCGCCCGCAGAATGCCGAAGCAGCTTTGCGGCAGGCCCGATTTCGCATGCAGCGACTTGAAGCCGAGCAGCCCGCGTCCGCGCATCAGTTCGCGCGCCCGTGGCCCCGGAACGCCAGCCAGATGGGCCAGCGCCCGTTCAACGACTTGCATCTGGCCGAGACAGGCGGCGCGCACCACGATCGACGGCGTCAGCATGGCCTTCGACACCAGGAACGGCACGACCCGCGCCAGCTCTTCCGGGCTCGCTTCCACCAGGATGCGCAGGATCGCCGTCTCCTCGGCGTCCGCCACCAGATCGGCGGCGTCGTTGGCCGGAATCCAGCCGCGCTCGGCCATCAATTGCTGCATGCGGTCGGAGGCCCGCTTGGCCTGCATGATGCGGATGTCGAGCGGCAGATCGCGCTGCCCGAGGAGCCGCTCCACCACTTCCGGCGTCTGGCCGAAGCGCGCATAGAGAGTGTGATAATCGCCGCCATCGAACTTGACGGCCGGATTGTCGAGAAGCGCCAGGCAGGTTCCCGCGCCCGCCGACTTGATGGCGTATTCGATCGCTTCGGCGGGAATGTCGTGGCGCAGCGCCACCGCCGCCTGGCGTGGCGGATCGCCCACCCGCAGGATGGCCATCATGTGCCAGTCGTTGAGGGCGGGCGTTGCGGCCAGGAACGGCAGACCGATCTCGTCGTCGCCGGCGATGATATTGAAGATGATGTCGGCGTGGAGCTTCCCGGCCTTCACCAGATAACCGGCCAGCGCCTTGCGCACCGCCGCTTCCGGATCGGCGATGAGCTTCAGCATCGCGGGAATCGCCTGCTCCGTCTCTTTCTCCGGCGTTTCGGGATCGATCAGCAGATCCGCCAATTGCTTGGCGAGCGCCAGGCGCGCCCAGACATCGCGATTTTCAATGACCTCGTAAAAGATGCCGGCATCGAGACCGGAATTGGCGTCTTCGCTCAAGGTAAACACCGCTGCGCACTGTTGGTATTGCCCTACCGTGACAGGCAAGACTTAAGATTTGGTTCACCATGCGCTTTAGGATTTGGGTAAGCTCTAGCAGGCTGCTGAAAAACTATTTTTGAAGTCCGCTTTGGACAATCTGATTCCAATTTGTTCACGGTTCGATTCGGGTTTGTATGCGGTTTTGCGACTGTCATAAGTCAAGATTTCGAGTTTTTCAGCGGCCTGCTAGAGCGAATTCGCTCGTGATCGAATCGCCGGCAATCGATGTCCTTATCCTTCTCCGCCCGAAGGGCGGGGAAGGTGGCGCGCGCGGCCTTCCGCGCGTGACGGATGGGGACTTTCTCCTTGAACGGTTAAAAGGCCCCATCCGTCAGTCGCTGCGCGACTGCCACCTTCCCCACGGCAAAGCCGTGGAGAAGGATAGGAATGATTGTACGCGGCGCTTCAATGAAAAGGAGACATGCTCTAGTCGGTGAGCGCTGCCGCTCCCGAAGGCGTCGTCACCGGGCTCGCCTTGAGCGCATCCGCACCCTTGGCCTTGAACCGCGCAGACCAGAAGGATCCAGATCGAATATTTGGCCATCGGCCCCGCGGTCAGATGACGCCGGCCTGCTTCAGCTTGAACTGCAGGAGATCGCGATCGAAGGGTTTCATGATGACGTCGGCGGCGCCTTCGAGAATGGAGCGGCCGATCATTTCGGTATCCGGCCGGTCGGCATAGACGATGACCACCGGCGTCTTGCCGTGCCGGGCGCGCCGCATCCGCTTGACGAAGTCCTTCGGCATCCGGCCGGGAATCCCCGCCGCCATCATCACGACATCGGGAGAATTGTCGTTGCAGAAAGCCACCGCCTCTTCGGCAACCCCGGTTTCGGCCGTATCGATGCCAAGCCCGGTCAGCAAGCGCGACAGGCGCTGGCGCTCCGCGCGGTCCTCATCGATGAGCAGACATTGAGCCATGTCCACAATTCCTTCCAGCTTCATTGGCCCGCCCGCCAGTCGCCCCGTTTCACGTTCCGCGAGTCCTGCGCCTGCTTGGTTAACGAGCTGTTAACGGCCTTATCCACAGCGTTTCCACAGGCGGTAAGCTGTTGATGGGACGGAAAAAAACCCGTTATCAACAGACTTTTCAACCGTGGCGGAATTGCGGCGTTCGCGAGCTGTTCACGACTCGCAATGCGACTCAGGGGAAAGGCCGCACACGCTCCGGATGCAACGCGCCGGGATGCTCGCGGGTCAGCCGGGTCTGCGCATCCGCCAGGCGGTCTCGACCGTGGCATATTCGCTGTAGCCCATCCGCGCGATCGGCTTCATCGCCGCCGTATTGACCCGGCCATTGTCGATGAAGCGGTCGTCGATGTGAATGCCGATGACCCGGCCGATGGCGATCCAGTCGCCGACCTTGCCCTCGTCGTCGGGAAGCTCGACCACCTTGAACAGCCGGCATTCGAGACAGACCGGGCTTTCCGCCACCCGCGGCGCCTTGATCAGCCGGCACGGCCCCTTGGTGAGGCGGGCGAGTTCGAATTCATCCACATGCGGCGGCGCGTTGGCGGAGCTGGCATTCATCTGCTCGCGCAACTCCCAGGTCGCCAGATTGACAGCGAATTCCCCCGTCGCCTCGGCGTTGCCGATCGAGTCCTTGCGGCCGCCGGAGCCGAAGACGACGTAATGCGGGCTCTGCGACATGGCATTGAAGTAGCTGTAGGGCGCCAGATTGGCGATGCCTTCCGGCGACAGGGTCGAGATCCAGCCGATCGGCCGCGGCGCCACCAGCGCCTTGAACGGGTCGTTTTCGAAGCCGTGGTCGTTGCGGATCGCATCGTAGAACATGGGCTCACAGGCTCCTGAGCAAAGTGGGCAGTTCGGCGACGCTGGCGATGGTATGGTCGGCAAGATGGGCGATGTCGGAGGCTGCCGCATTGCCGCTGAGAACGGCGATCGCCAGCCCGGCGCCGCCGTTGCGGGCTTCTTCCATGTCGTGGGAATTGTCGCCGACCATGGCGATCTCGGAAACGGCAAGCCCGGTCACTTCGGCGAAGCGGCGGATCATGTTGCCCGAGGGTTTCGGCACCGCCACCGTATCGGCGGCGATAATGACCTCGAACAGGTCCGCAACGCCCAGATGCGAGATATGCCCCACCGCCGAAACATGGCTGTCGTTGGTGGCGACGCCGAGGCGCAAGTCCATGCCGCGCAGTTCCGATAGCAGCGGTTCCAGCGGCATCAGCGGCTTCAGATAATTCTTCACCAGCGGCGCATAGTCGTGATCGAGAATGTACGCCTTTTGCGCCGCCGCCGCCGCGTCGAGGCCCGGCCACCAGACGTCGACGAGTTGCCGGGTCGTGCCGCCGGCCAGGATCGAGTTGGGCCGGAACAGGCCCGTCGCCCGGTCGAGACCGGCCTTTTCCATCAACCGCTCGGCGCCCTCGCCGTCGGTGCCGAACAACTCGCACAGCATGTGCCGGTAGATCGGCACCCAGGTGTCGTTGACGTCGATCAGGGTTCCGTCCTTGTCGAAGAGAATGCCGCGGATCGCCGTCATTGGCCCCACCGCGTCAGAAGTTGCATCGGATCGGGCCGCGGCCGCTCCTCATAGGGTGCTGTCGCCGTGCCGAGATAGACGAAGCCGGCGATCTTCTCGTGGGCGGCAAGCCCCATCACTTTGGCGATCTCCGCGTCATAGGCAAGCCAGTCGGTCTGCCACTGACAGCCGACGCCCAGCGCCGACGCCGCCAACAGCATGTTCATGCACACGGCGGCGGCCGAAAGCGTCTGCTCCCATTGCGGAATCTTGGGGTGCGCCGCCGCCCCCGAAACAACCGCGACCGTGGCCGGCGCCCGCATCAGCAGGCCGCGATGGAAGGCGAGAATGTCCTCGCCGTGGCCGGGATTGAGCTCCTTCCAGCGCGCCGCCAAAGCCTCGCCGAACTTGGCTCGCGCCGCTCCCTCGAACAGGATGAAACGCCACGGCGTGAGCTTGCCGTGGTCGGGCACCCGGATCGCCATGGTGAGGATTTGCCGCAATTGTCCGGGCGTGGGCCCGGGCTCCCCCATGGCCTTTACCGAGGCGGAGCGGCGGCTGTTGAGAAAGGCCAGTAGCGAGGAGGTATCGTTCAGTTTCGTCATGCGGGCGCAATGTGGCGGCATGGAGCCCGGAAGGCAATGGTTTCAATTGGAACCGGCCCGTTAACCCAATATTAAGCATTCCATTGCGGCGGGCCCGGCCCCTGTGCTTGGCTGGGGATGCCGGCCGGTAAGGCTGGGGGAGTTGAGTATGGGGACTGAAGGCGTGCACGAAGACAGCACCCGTGCAGCGCAACACCGCCGCCAAAGCAGCGTGAGAAACGCCGCTGCTCTGGCGGCGGTCCTGTTTCTCGGGCCCGCCGTCGCCCTGGTGCCCGGCCCCGCCCTTTCGGCCTCCCAGCCGGACGTCAAGGTATCGCGCGCCCCCGAGGCCTTCGTTCCCGACGTCGACATCGTCCACGACGTGGCCATCGAGATCGTGGCGGCCGGCGAGGAAGGGCTTGAACTTTCCACCCGCCTCTCCGACGAGGGAGGCGTGATCGAGCGTCCCGTCTCCTGGACCATCCGCGCCGCCACGGGTGAACCGGTTTTTTCCGGTGACGTCCCCGTCGCCCATATCGACACGGCCCCCGGCGACTACACCGTCGAGGCGCAATATGGCACCGTGCATTTTTCCCGCACCGTGTCGCTGCAGCCGGGTAACCGGCTGATCGTGAGCTTCGTTCTCAATATCGGCGGCATCAGGGTCCTGCCGCGCCTGCAAGGCTTGGGCTTGCCGCCCGTGCCTTCGCGCACCCTGGTCTACGCCACGTCCGGCAAGCGCAAGGGCCAGCTCATCGCCAAGTCCGCCACGCCGGGTGAAATCCTTCGCGTCGCCGCCGGCGACTACCTGATTGAAAGCCGCTTCGAAGCCGGCAACGCCGTGGCCGTCGCCGCCATTCATGTGAATCCCGGCCTCATGAGCGCCGTGACGATCGACCATGTGGCCAGCCTTGTACGCCTTTCCTTCCCGGCCGCATCCGGCGCCGCCGTCTCGTGGAGCATTGCCGACGAGAGCGGCCAGACATTGTCGCAGCTTGACGGGCCTGCCGCCGAAATCGTGCTGAAGCCCGGCACCTACACGGCGAGCGCCACCGCCAATGGCGAAACCCTCACCGCCACATTCGAGATTGCGTCGGGCGAAACCCGCGATATCATCCTCGGAAACTGAGGAGCGCCAATGCCCAAGACCATGCAGGCCGCCGTGCTGCGGAAAATCGGCACGCCCCTCACCATTGAAGACCTGCCGGTGCCACAGCCGAAACCCGGCGAAGTGCTGATCAAGGTCACGGCCTGTGGCGTCTGCCACAGCGATCTCCACGCCGTCGACGGCGACTGGACACCACTTCCCAATCTGCCGCTCATTCCCGGCCATGAGGTGACGGGCCATGTGGCGGCGCTGGGCGAAGGTGTGACGAGATTCAAGGCGGGCGAGCGCATCGGCGTGCCGTGGATGTATTCGGCCTGCGGCACCTGCGAATTCTGCCTGCAGGGCATGGAAGTCGTCTGCCGCGAGGGCGAGGCGACCGGCTATTCCAAGCCCGGCGGCTATGCCCAATACATGATCGCCGATGCCGCCTTCTGCGGCCGCATTCCCGACGCCGCCGATCTTTACGAGATCGCCCCCATCCTCTGCGCCGGCGTCACCACCTATCGCGGCATCAAGCGCACCGGCGCCAGGCCCGGCCAGTGGCTGGCGGTCATCGGCATTGGCGGCCTCGGCCACATCGCCGTGCAATATGCCCGTGCCATGGGCCTGCGCGTCGTCGCCATCGATGTGGACGACGCCAAGCTTGCACTCGCCAAGTCGCACGGCGCCGAGTTGGTGTTCGATGCCTCGGCCGGCGATCCCTCGCGCGCCATCAAGAAGTCGATCGGCGGCGCCCACGGCGCCGTCGTCACCGCCGTCTCGCCCAAGGCCTTCGAGCAATCGGTGGGCGTGCTCCGCAACGGTGGCACCGTCTGCTGGATCGGCCTGCCCGGCGGCGAGGCCGACAATATCAAGCTGGCCATTTCCTCCGTCGTCAACGGCGAGATCAGCATCCGCGGCTCCAATGTCGGCACCCGCCAGGATTTGCAGGAGGCGGTCGATTTCGCCGCCCAGGGCCTGGTCAAGGCGAAGATCGAGAAGCAGCCGCTGGCGGCGGTCAACGATATTTTCGCCCGCATGAAGAAGGGCGCGATCAGCGGCCGCGTGGTGCTGGCGATCGATTGAGCCGGTTTATCCGGCGGTCTGAAACGGATGGGGCGGAACCATCCGCCCCATCCCGGCGTAACTTCCGCGCCTTACTGTTTCATCTTCATTTCGTCCATGGCCTTGGTCAGGTGCATGGAACAGTCGTCCATCTTGCCGTCCTTCATCGCCGTCTTGGCCATGTCCATTTCCTTCATGGCCATGTCGGTTGCGTCCTTCATCATTGGATCGGTGTCGGCCTTGATCGCATCATCCATTTTCATCATGGAAGCGTCATCGCATTTGGCCATCTCGGCGGCATGGGCCGGCGCGGCCATCGCGAGGCCGAGGAGGCCCGCGGCAATCAATGATCTCAGCATGGTGTGTTTCCTCCTGTCGGGACGGAATTGTCCCCGCCGCAACTGTGCCGCATGCTTCATTCACGATCAAAGCACATGCGCGCGATGCACGCAGCTGTGAAGCGGCGTGAACTCACGAGCCGCTGAACCAATTGTAGCCCTGGTCTTCCCAATAGCCGCCCGGATAGTCGTTGGTGACGTACATCGCCATGATGTGTTTGGGGTTCTTGAAGCCGAGCTTGGTCGGCACCCGGAGCTTCATCGGAAAGCCGTATTTGCGCGGCAACGCTTGGTCGCGGAAGGTCAGCGCCAGAATGGTTTGCGGATGCAGCGCGGTTGCCATGTCGACGCTGGAATAATAATCGTCGGCGCATTTGAAGCCGACATATCTGGCCGTCGTGTCGGCGCCGACCTGACGCAGGAAATCGCCGAACGGCACGCCGCCCCATTTGCCGATGGCGCTCCAGCCCTCGACGCAGATGTGCCGGGTGATCTGCGATGTCTGCGGCAGCGCCCGCAGGCGCTCCAGCGTCCAGCTCTCCTTGTTGGCGATGAGGCCGCCGAGCTCGAGGGCGAAACCTTCTTCCGCCACCGCCGGCGCCCGCGATTCGGAATAATAGGCGTTGAACGGGAATGGATCGGTGATGTCGCTCTCGGCATAAGTCGGCGCCGGCTTGTCGCCGTCGAAGATTGCCGCCTGCACCTTATCGTTCCAGCGCGACATGGCCCACAGCATGCGGTCGACGGCGGATTCGTCGCTCGCGTCGCAGCCGGTCAGCAGCGACAGCGCGCCCAGCGTCAGCGATTGCTTGAGGAAGGAGCGGCGTCCGAGGCCCGGCAATTTGAGAGACTTGCCGGGCAGGATAATGCCGCGTTCGGATAGTTTAAGGGACATGGCCTTCCACCCCTGTTTGCTCCGCGGGCTTTCTGGCCCAACCCAGGATCATCGGCAGCAATGTGCTCGGCACCAGCAGCACGAGAGCCAGATGCACGACGATGAAGGCGGAGATCGCCGTCATGCCGGCGAAATGCACCAGCCGGGCGCCCTCATAGCCGCCCATCAAGGCCGCCAGCTCCTGCAACTGTACCGGCTTCCACACCGCAAGGCCGGAGAGAATGGTGACGACGATGGCCGCGAGGACGCCGAGATAGGCCGCCTTCTGCACGGCGTTGTAACGCCCCGTTTCGTGCGGAAGCCTGCCGCGCAGGGCCTTGCCGGCATCGCGGAGGATGGAACCCGGCGAGACTGGAAAGAAGGCACGCCGGAAATGTCCGCGCGCCAGCCCGATGATGAGATAGACCGCGAGGTTGACGGCCAGCAGCCACATGGCGGCGAAATGCCATTGCAGGGCGCCGCCCAGCCAGCCGCCGAGGGTCACCTCGCGCGGGAAGCGGAAGGCAAACAGCGGCGAGGCATTGTAGATGCGCCAGCCGCTCATGATCATCGTCACGATGGCGACGGCATTGAGCCAATGGAAGATGCGCACCGCCAGCGAATGCACCGGCATGCGGCCTTTTCCGGGCGTTGCGGGATCGGATATGGTTAAGGCGCTGTTCATGTGGACCGGGTTGGTTGACGGGACGCCGCGCACAGTCTGCGGTTCGGCGCGGCTTCGCAACTCAAACCTCTTCACGATCCGGTGTGTGGGCCGTGTTCAGCCGACGGCCGCCCGCACCATGGGCGCCACTTTCGTGCCCATCAGTTCAATGGCCCGCAGCACGTGCGCATGCGGCATGGCGCCGATCGCCATCTGGATGAGGATGCGGTCATTGCCGAATATCTTGTGGAGGTTGACAATCTTCTCCGCGGCCGCTTCCGGGTTGCCGATGATGAGGTGGCCGCGTGGACCGCAAGCAGCCTCGAATTGCGCCCGCGTCTGCGGGCCCCAGCCGCGCTCGCGGCCGATGCGGGTCATCACCTCGGCATGGGGTGGAAAGAATATCTCCTTCGCCGTATCGGCCGTATCGGCGACGAAGCCGTGCATGTTGAGGCTGAGTTTCTGCGGCGGCGTGTCCTTGCCCGCGCGCCGCGCCGCATCGCGGTAGAGATCGAAGAACGGCGCGAAGCGCGCGGGATCGCCGCCGATGATGGCCAGCGCCATGGGAAGCCCGAGCGAGGCGGCGCGCACCGCCGATTGCGGCGTGCCGCCCACCGCGATCCAAACCGGGAGCGGATTTTGCACGGGCCGCGGATAGATGCCGGCATTGTCGAGCGAGGGACGAAGCCGGCCCTGCCAAGTTATGCGTTCGCTGTCCCGCAGCTTCAGCAAGAGATCGAGCTTCTCGGCGAACAGCGCGTCATAATCGTCAAGCGCATAGCCGAACAATGGATAGGATTCGATGAAGGACCCCCTGCCCGCCATGATCTCGGCGCGGCCGTCCGAGAGCCCGTCGAGTGTCGCAAATTGCTGGAACACGCGCACCGGATCGTCGGAACTTAGAACCGTCACCGCGCTCGTCAGCCGGATGCGCTTGGTCCGCGAGGCACCCGCCGCCAGCGCCACCGCCGGCGCCGAGACGGAATAATCCGGCCGGTGATGCTCGCCCACGCCGAAGACATCGAGGCCCACTTGGTCGGCTAGCTCGATTTCCTCGACGAGCTGCCGCAAACGCTGCCCCGGATGAGCGCCGGGAGCGATGTCGGCGAATGTGTAAAGTCCGATTTCCATGAAGCCTCGTCACCTTGTTGCGCCGGCAATGCAGTTCATAACGTTCCTTGGCGGACACCGTTACCGAAATTTAATGTGGCGGTAAGACCCGGTTAATGTGGTCGACGCTACCACTGTTGCGATCGAAGGCAATTCGCTTCGCCGCTGTAGCGTTCTGCTTTGTAGTCGATGCCGCCCTTCCCGTCACGATAGCTCAAGGAATATTGCAAATGAAAACATCCACGCTGGTTCTGTCCCTCGCTCTTGCCGCCGCCATTGTCTCCCCGGCTTTCGCCGCCGAAACGGTGCCGTGCGAAAAGATGCTCGATGATTTGCGGACAGTCACCAAGGCCGCCACGCTCGGCGACGCCGACGCGGCGGCGATCGCCGCACTTCAGGACAAGGGCATCGAGCGCTGCAATTCCGACGACGACGCCCATGCCGATGAATTCTTCGCCCAAGCCATGAAAATCATGGGCAAGTAATCCAAACATCCGGATATTCGGGGAAACGCTCCATGCAGCCATTGGCAAGCGAAGGCGGCACCGCGGTCATGAACCGCGTGCCGAAGGTCACGGCGGATTTCTGGCTCATCAAGCTGATGGCCGTGACCGTCGGCGAGACGGCCGCCGATTATCTTTCCGTCAATCTCGGTTATGGGCTTTCCACCACGACATGGTTCATGAGCGCGGTGCTGGCCGCCGCGATCGTGCTTCAGTTCGCCCAGAAACGCTATGTGCCGTGGGCCTATTGGCTGGCGGTGGTCCTGGTCAGCGTCGTCGGGACATTGATCACCGACAATATGGTCGACAATCTGGGAATCGAATTGCAGACCAGCACGATCTTCTTCAGCGTCGTCCTGGCAATAACATTCGCCGTCTGGTACGCATTCGAAAAGACCCTGTCGATCCACACCATCTACACGACCCGGCGCGAGATATTTTACTGGCTGGCGATCCTCTTCACCTTCTCGCTCGGCACCGCCTCGGGCGACTTGGTTTCCGAATTCTTCGGCCTCGGCTATCTCGTCACCGGCTTGATATTCGCCGCCGTCATCGCCGCCATCGCCTTCGCCTATTTCGTCTTCAAGATCGACGGCATCCTCGCCTTCTGGCTGGCCTACATCCTTACCCGTCCGCTCGGCG
>JANMQL010000418.1:0-43053 GCA_031370475.1 Hyphomicrobiales bacterium
GGGCAAGTTCAAGACCATCGAAGAGGGTTGCCGCGCCATGGTGCGGCGGAAGTCGGCGATCGAGCCCGACTTGCAGGCGACGCGCTTCTACGAATCCGAGATGTTGCCGCGCTACGCCAGGCTCTATGGCGCGCTCAAGGGTGTGCGGTCGACAACGGCTTGAGATTGGCCTCGATCCTGGCGCGCTTGGCTTCGAGGAAGGGCGGCAGCGACAGGGTCTTGCCCAATCCATCCAAGGGCTCGTCGGTGGCGAAGCCCGGCCCGTCGGTGGCGATCTCGAAGAGGATGCCGTTGGGTTCGCGGAAATACAGGCTCTTGAACCAGAAGCGGTCGACGGGGCCGCTCGAGGGAATGCGCATTTCCTTCAGGCGCTGGGTCCAGGCGGCATAATCGGCGCTGGCAATGTTGAAGGCCACATGATGCACGCCGCCCGCGCCCTGTCCGGCCGGAGGAAGGTCTGGTTCGACGGCGACATGGAGCTCGGCCACCGGCCCGTCGCCATTCATCTTGTAGACATGGGTGCCGCCATAGTTGCGGACCGGCTTCATGCCCATGACATGGGTGAGGACGGCGTCGGTGGCGACAAGGCCGGGCACGCTGATGGCGATGGGGCCGAGGCCGCGAATCTGGTGCGCGGCGGGAACCGGGCTTTCCTGCCAGGGATGGGCGGCGGCCGTGCCTTCATCGGTGACGAGACTGAGGCGCTGGCCTTCCGGGTCCTCGAAATCGAGGGTGAGGCGGCCATCGCGTTCCAGTGCCTTGTCGTGCTTGACGCCGAGCTTGGCGAACCTGTCCGACCACCAGCCGATTGCCGCCTCGCCCGCCACCCGGAAGCCGGTGCGGCTGATGGAATTGGTGCCGCGCCGCTCGCGGCCCACCGGCCAATCGAAGAAGGTGATGTCGGTGCCGGGCGAACCGATGCCATCGGCATAAAACAGATGATAGGCGCTGACGTCGTCCTGATTGACGGTCTTCTTCACCAGCCGCAATCCAAGGGTTTCAGTGTAGAAAGCGTGGTTGCCCGGCGCGTTTGCGGTAATGGCGGTGAGGTGATGGAAGCCGTTCAGTCGCATGATCTAGAATTCCTGTTGCAGCCATTGGCCGGCGATTGCGAGGTCGCCCTGGGTTATGCCATGGCTGGCGGGGAGGGTCTCGTGCCGGACTTTGGCGTTGGCGTTGCGCAGCATATCGGCGAGGCGGCGGGCATTTTCAATGGGGACGATCGGATCGGCGGAGCCCGACAGGATGAGAACCGGCTTGCCGCCGAGATCGGACTTCGGCGGTGCTGCAAGCGGCACCATGGCGCGGATCAGGATAACGCCGGCCAGCGCCTCCGGGCGCAAAAGCAGCACTGCGGCGGCGATGTTGGCGCCATTGGAGAAGCCCACGGCGACGGGGGCCTCCAAGCCATATTCGCCCCGCGCGGCTTTGACGAAATCGGCAAGATCATGGGCGCGTTTCACAACGTCGGCTTCGTCGAAGACGCCTTCCGCGAGCCGGCGGAAGAAGCGCGGCATGCCATTCTCCAGCACCTGGCCGCGCGGCGAGAGCAGGGCACGGCCCGGCGCCAACGCGCCGCCAAGGGGAAGGAGATCGTTTTCATCGCCGCCGGTGCCATGGAGCAGCAGCAGAGGTGCTGCCGGCGCGGTGCCGGGGATGAAGCGGTGGGTGAACGACAAGGCCTGAGTCATCGGCGCAATTGCTCACAACTCACGGATCGTCGCAAGCACGCCGTCGATTGCGCTGCCGTCCTCGTCCTGCAATGCGGCTTCACGCAAGCGGCGGAGCCAGGCGGCGCCATCGTCGCGGTGTTCGAGCAGGGGCAGGGCCGACAGGACGCGATCGAATTTCGACAGGCCGCGCGCATGGGTGTCGCTGTAGCCCTTGATCAGGCGGCGGCAGCGCAGCGCCTCGACGGCCAAGTCATAGCGGCGTGGCGCCAATGCTTCGGCCTTCGCCAGCCAGGCGGCAATGCTTGCCATCTCGGTCTGGTGGCGCAGCAGGCGCCGCCGGACGCGCCGCAGGCCGGCCAGAAGATAAAGCACCGTGAACCAGAACAGCGATGAGGTTTTCACGTGGCGGCCGCGATTAACGGCGCGGTCGAGCAGCCGGAAGAGCCTCGGGCGCGCCATGACGGCAGCACCCATCGGCGCCGGCAGCAGGCTGCAAATCTCCTCGCCGCGCGGGTGCATGTATTCGGTGATCTGGCGAATGCCGCCCTCGAATTCCCGATCGATGCGGGCGAAGCGGGCGGCGCGGGTCTTGAGATCGGCGACGCGGATGATGTCATCATAACACATTGCATTGGCCAGATGTTTCGCCGCTTCAATGGTCAGGGCATGGTCGCGGGCGGCGGCGTCATAGGGCAGAAAGGCGGCAACCCGGTCGAGATATTGGCGGCCGTAGTCGAGGTCTTGAAAATCGACGGCCTTGGCCAGCCCCGCCTTGAGCATGGCATGGGCCGCGGCGGGAAAGCGGTGCTCCAGATCGGCGGTGAGATTTACATAGCCGGGCAGCAGATGTGCCGGGCCCTGCAGAGCGGCAGGCGCCGGGGCGGCCGGTTCTTCCGGCGTGGCGGCATTTACGGCGTCGCGCCCCTCGCGGAAGGCGGCAAGGCTTTTCTCGATACCCTTGCCGCCCGACCGGATGGTGGCTTCGAAACTTGCGTCATCGAAGGGCAACACCCTGGCACCGGCGAGGGCGCCGAAGAGACTGGCGGAAATGACGCTGCCATGCTTGCGGGCGATGGCCTCGAGATCGGCGCAGACGAAGCGCTTGGCAGTCTTGCGCGCGGCATCATAGACGATAGTGGCATCAGCAGTCGTTGCGCCGGGTGGGGCTTTTTCCGAGACCGCGAGAATGCGGTGCGAGGAGGCGATCAGCACGGTGCGGGCGGGCGAAACGAATCCCCGCTGCATGGCGCGCCCGGCTTCCATCAATTCGGCGGCCAGGAGAATGTCGACATCGCCGGGCGACGGCATCAGCGCGAGGACCGGAGTCTCGGCGCTCTCCGGCGTCATCTCGACATAGTAGATAGTGGCGCCGGTGCGCTGGGCGACGCCGGGAACCGATGTCGCCTGGGCGTACCAGCCATTGCGCTCGGCGAGCGCCACGATCCAATCGGTAATGACACCGCCGCCCTGGCCGCCTACCGCCATGACGGCGAGCTTGATGACCCGGTCGTTCATCGCACCAGCATCAGCCGCCGCCCGGCACGGCGCGATTGCAGCCAGCCGATCACGGCGCGGCGTGCGCGGTCGAGGAACCTGTCCCAGCCATTGGGATTATGCACCATGTCGGCGCGGTAGAAGGAGGGGCAGAGGATCGCCGCATCGGCCACCTCGCCGCAGTTGCCACAGCCGACACAGGACTGATCGATGGCGGCGACGGGATCGTCGCGCAGCGGATCGTCGAGCGTCTTGACGCCGAGCGACGGGCAGCCGGACAGGCGGATGCAGGCATGATCGCCGGTGCAGATATCTTCATCGACGCCGAAACGGCTTTTCACCACGCGCTTGCCGCTCGCAATCGACTTGGCCGCAATGGGCTTCTCGCGCCGCTCCCTGTTCAGCATGCATTCGGATGAGGCGACGATCACCTTGGGGCCGCGGTCCTTTGTGGTGAGCGCCTCCCTGAGAACGTCGCGCATGCGGGCCACATCATAGGTGCGGTCGATCTGGCGCACCCATTTGGCGCCGATGCCCCTGATGGCCTTGGCGATCGGATGGCTGGTCGAGCGCGAAATATTTGCAGCGCGCGAGGAAAGAATGTCCTGCCCGCCGGTTGCCGCCGAATAATAATTGTCGACCACAAGAATGACGCCGTCGCTCTTGTTGAACACGGCGTTGCCGACACCGGAGGTGAGTCCGTTGTGCCAGAAGCCGCCGTCGCCCATGATGGCGATCGGGCGTCTCTTGGCGTCGACATTGAAGGCGGAGGCGGAAGCGGGGCCCAGCCCATAACCCATGGTGGTGGCGCCGATATTGAAGGGCGCGTTGATCGAAAACAGGTGGCAGCCGATGTCGGCGGCTACGTGGTGCGGTCCCAGTTCCTTTTCGACGAGTTTCATGGCCGAGAATATCGGCCGCTCCGGACAGCCGATGCAGAAGCCCGGCGGCCGCGGCGGCACGGTCTTGGCGAGGGCGGCGATTTCGGCCGGAAGTTGCCTGTCTGAATTTGGCGCGCAGTGTTCGGGCGGCAGCAACGCGGGCGCATGTTGGCGGAGGAAGGCGGAGATACCGTCCAGCATGACCTGGCCGGTATATTCGCCGGCCATGGGCAACAGTCCCTTGCCGAGAAGTTTGGTTGTGCCAGCCGCCCTGTAGAGCATGGCGGCGAGGGCCTGCTCGATGTAGTCGGGCTGACCTTCTTCGACAACCAGGATGGCGTCCTTGCCCTTGCAGAAGCCGAGAAATTCGTCGGGGATCAGAGGATAGGTGACGTTCAACACATAGAGCGGCACGCGGGACTCGCCATGGAGGCCGGCAAGGCCGAGGCGTTGCAGGGCGCGGATCACGCCATTGTACATGCCGCCCTGGAGAACGATGCCGACCGCCGCCTTCTCCGGCCCGAAGGTCTCGTTGAGTTTGTGCGATTTAATGAAATCGACCGCTGCCGGCCAGCGGCGTTCGATCTTTTCCTTCTCATGCAAGAACGAAGCGGGAGGCAGAACAATGCGCTCGGTGGCGCGGCGGGGATTTTCGAGCGCCTGGGCGAGCGTCATGGCGGGCGGGCGATTGTCCTTGGCGATGAAGCGGCCATGCACATGGCAGGCGCGGATGCGCAACTCCAGCATGACCGGCGTGTTGGAGGCCTCCGACAATTCGAAGCCCTCCTCCACGGCCTTGACGATCGACTCAAGATTGGGCCGCGGATCGAGCAGCCAGATCTGCGATTTCATGGCGAAGGCGTGGCTGCGCTCCTGCATGATCGAGGAACCCTCGCCATAATCCTCGCCGACGATCACCAACGCGCCGCCGGTGACGCCGCCGGAGGCGAGATTGGCCAGCGCATCGGAGGCGACATTGGTGCCGACGGTGGCCTTGAAGGTGGCGGCACCGCGGATCGGGTAATGCACCGAAGCCGCGAGTGCCGCGGCGGCGGCGGCTTCCGAGGCGCTCGCCTCGAAATGCACGCCAAGCTCGGCGAGCACGCCTTGCGCATCGGCGAGCACGTCCATCAGATGCGAGATGGGCGCGCCCTGATAACCGGTGACGTAGCCCACGCCGCATTGCAGCAGGGCCTTGGTGATGGCGAGGATGCCCTCGCCGCGGAATTCCTCGCCCCGGCGGAGCTTGAGCTTCGCCACGTCATCGGCAAAAGAGCGCTCCGCCACGACCTATCCGCCCTGAATGCGCGGCAGCAGGTAGACCTCGGCCTTTTCGGGAATTTTCTCGCCCCAACTGTCGCGAAAAATCCGGCCGTCGATCGATACCGCGATACCGCGCGCGATGTGCGGCGCCATGCCGGGATAATGTTCCTCGAGCTTGCGGAACAGCTCGCGGATGGTCCCGGCCTCGATCTCGACAGCGGACGCTCCGCCGGCCGCCGGCCGGAGCGCCCCCCAGAGATGGACCTCGACCATCAGCGGCCTATCTTGTCGCCCTGAATGGCTTTCAGGATGCGCGGCGGCGACATGGGCACATGGATCATGCGTACGCCGACCGCATTCGACACGGCATTGGCGATGGCCGCGAGCGGCGGCACGATCGAGGTTTCGCCGACGCCGCGCACGCCATAGGGGTGGTTGGGGTTGGGAATCTCGAGGATCTGCGTGTCGATGAAAGGCAGGTCCGAGCAGACGGGAATGCGGTAGTCGAGGAAGCCCGCATTCTGCAGGCGTCCGTCCTTGCCGTAGATATATTCCTCGTTCAGCGCCCAGCCGATGCCTTGCGCGGCGCCGCCCTGGTACTGACCTTCCACATAGGTGGGGTGGACGGCCTTGCCGGCATCCTGAATGACGGTGTAGCGCATGACCTTGGTCGCTCCCGTTTCCGGATCGACTTCGACATCGCAGATATGGGTGGCGAAGGAGACGCCGGCGCCGTCGGCGACGATCTCGTTGTGGCCGGCGATCGGGCCGCCGGTCGTGCCCGCGGCGGCGGCGATCTCCTTGAGGGAGAGGGGAGCCAAGTTGCCGCGGCCTTCGCCCTTGGCCTTGGCGTGGCCGTCTTCCCAGACGACGTCATCGACCGGGATTTCCCACATCTTGGCGGCGCGTTCGCGCAGGATTTTGATGGCATTGCGGGCCGAGAAGACCGTCGCCATGGACGAGGAGAAGGTGCCGCGGCTGCCGTCGGTCATGTCGTTGTGGCCGAGCGAGGATGTATCGGCGACGACAACCCGCACACTTTCATAGGGGATGCCCAGTTCCTCGGCCGCCACCAGGCCGAGCGAAGCGCGCGAGCCGCCGACATCGACGGTGCCGACCGCGAGGTTGACGGTTCCGTCGACGCCGATGTTGAGGTCGGTGCAGGTCTGGCCGCCGAAGTTGAACCAGAAGCCGCAGGCCATGCCGCGTCCCTGGTTCTTCTTGAGCGGCGCCTTCATGTGCGGGTGGTGCTTGGCGGCTTCCAGCGTCGGGCCGATGCCGATCGGACCGTAGACCGGGCCATAGGACGATTTGGTGCCCTGCTTGGCCGCGTTCCTGATGCGGAAGTCGACCGCGTCCATGCCGATCTTGTGGGCGAGTTCGTCGATAGCGCTTTCGACCGCGAAGGCCGCCATGGGTGCCGAGGGCGCGCGGTAGGCCGCCGTCTTCGGCCGGTTGACCAGCACTTCATAACCGACCGTCTTGACGTTCTTGAGGTCGTAGCAGGCAAAGGCGGTCATGGCGCCCAATTCGGCCCACATGCCGTAATAGGGGCCGCCGCTGTAGCGCAGCGTCGCTTCCGCCGCCACGATGGTGCCGTCCTTCCTGGCGCCGATCTTGACATCGATCGAGGTGGCGCTGGTGGGACCGGAGGCCCGGAAGACTTCATCGCGGGTCATCACCAGCTTGACCGGCCGGTTGGCCTTGCGCGACAGGGCAAGGGCCACGGGCTCGGCCCAGACATGGGTCTTGCCGCCGAAGCCGCCGCCAATCTCGGAGGAGGTGACGCGCAGTTTCGACACTTCCATGCCAAGCAGTTGCGCGCAGGTGTTGCGGTAGACGAAATGGCCTTGGGTGCAGACCCAGAGCTCGCCCTGGCCGTCGGGGCCGACGCTGGCGACGCAGGCATGGGGCTCGATATAGCCCTGATGCGTCTGCTCGGTCTTGAAGCTGCGCGAGACGACCACATCGGCTTCCTTGAAGCCCGCGCCCACGTCGCCATGGCCGAATTCGGTGCGCTTGGCGATGTTGGAAGCCTTCTTCGGCTTGGGCTCCATGCCTTCGGTGAACATGTTCTTGTGAAGAACCGGGGCGGAAGGTTTCACCGCCTCGTCGACGTCGGTCACATGCGGCAGAATTTCGTAGTCGACCTTGATGAGTTTCAAGGCTTCTCTTGCAGTCCTTGCGTCGATGGCGGCGACGGCGGCCACGGCGTGGCCGTCATAGAAGGCGGTGGTGCGGGCCATGCAGTTCTCGAGAATGTCGAACATGCCCTTGTCGCCGTTGGTCAGGTCTGGCAGGTCGGCGGCGGTAACGATGGCTTTCACGCCGGCGAGCTTTTCAGCCTTCGACGTGTCGATCTTCTTGATCCGGGCATGGGCGTGCGGGCTGCGCAGGATGCGGCCGACGAGTTGTCCCGGGGCCGAGTAATCGGCGCCGAACTTGGCGCGGCCCGTCACCTTGTCGACGCCGTCGGGGCGGAGCGGCCTGGTGCCGACGACCTTGAATTTCTGGCCGGTGAAGCTGGTATCGAGCGGCATGGTTCAGACTCCTCTCATTTCTTTTGCGGCGGCCTGCACGGCCCGGACGATCTTGTCGTAGCCGGTGCAGCGGCAGAGATTGCCGGCGAGACCGAAGCGGATTTCCTCCTCGGTCGGATTGGGATTTCTCTTGAGCAGATCGCCGGCGGCGATCAGGAAGCCCGGCGTGCAGATGCCGCACTGCAGGGCGGCGTGTTCGATGAACTTCTTTTGCAGGGGGTGGAGCTTGTCGCCATTGGCCATGCCTTCGATGGTGCCGACCTTGCGGCCTTCGACCTCGGCGCCGAGCACCAGGCACGAGCAGACGAGGCGGCCATCGACCGTCACACTGCAGGCGCCGCAATCGCCGGTGCCGCAGCCTTCCTTGGCGCCGGTGAGGCCCAAGCGGTTGCGCAGCACATCGAGCAGCGTTTCATCGGCGTCGCAGACGAAATCGACCTTGTCGCCGTTGACGGTGGTTGAAATCTTGACGGACATTATTTCCCTCCTGCGCGGCCGTAAGCGATCTTCGCCGCGCGTTTGGCGAGAACGGCCGCAACCTTGGTTCTGAATTCGATGGTGCCGCGCTTGTCGTCGATGGGACGGCAGGCGGCGGAGCAGGCGGCGCCGAGTTTGCCGAGAGCGGCAGCATCGAGCTTGGTGCCGATGATGGCTTTGGCGGCATCTGGCACCAGCACGACGGTCGGGGCCACGGCGCCAAGCGCCACGCGCGCTTCCTTCACAGTGCCGCTTGAATCGAGCACCAGATTGACCCCGGCGCTGACCACGGCGATGTCCATTTCAGTGCGCGGAATGAAGCGCAAATAGGCATCGCCCGAGCGCTGAGGCCGCTTGGGCAACTGGATGGCCTCGATGAACTCGCCTTTCTTGAGCGAAGTTCTGCCCGGTCCCGTTGCAACCTGCTCAACCGGAACGGTGCGCCTGCCCTTGGGCCCGGCGATGACCGCCTTGGCAGCGGCGGCCACCATGGCGGGGACGCTGTCGGCGGCGGGGGAGGCATTGCAGAGGTTACCGGCGATGGTGCAGCGGCCCTGGACCTGTTTGGAGCCGATGAGGTTCGCCGCCTCGACAACGCCAGGCCAGGCCTTGACGAGAGCCTTGTTCTCACCCAGTTCGGCACAGGAGACGGTGGCGCCGATCGACCAGCCGGAGGCGGTATTCTTCACATCATGCAGGGACTTGATACGCTTGATGTCGACGACCAGATCGGGCTCGACAAATCCGCCCTTCATGCGGACGAGGAGATCGGACCCGCCAGCCAGCACGTAAGCGCTTCCCTTGGCCTTGGCGAGCAAGGCCACCGCGGCCTTAGTCGTATCCGGTGCTTCGTATTGCATTTCTGTCACCTGCTTTTGAGTTATTCTTTAGTTTGGTCCAATGGTGGTGTTCCGGTCAACTGGCGGGCGCACATTACTGACATGCCGGTAGCACGGGAAGAGGCGAAAATCGGCACCCTTTCAAAGGCCTGCGACATCGACGCTCACGCCAGCCGAAGCCAGCGCGGCGGCCAGGCCGGGCGGCGGGGCAGCCTCCGTCACCAGGCGATCGATGCCGTCATAGTCGCAGACCTTGATCAGGGCGGTGCGGCCGAATTTCGAGCTGTCCGAGAGCATGATGCGGTTTTCGCCGCGGGAGAGCACCATGCGGGCGAATTCGGCCTCGGCCAAATGGCTGTCCATGGGGCCATGGACGGCATCGAGGGCGGCAATCGAGACAATGGCGTGGCGTACCCGGAAGCCGGCGGCGAAGGCAATGGCCGAAGGTCCGAAGGCCGCGCCATTGTCGCCATTGAGCTCACCGCCCGCCATATAAACCTTGTTGCCGTTTGCCGTCGCCAATGTCCGGGCGATGTCGGCTGAATTGGTGACGATGGTGAGGCTGTTCTTCTTGAGCAGTTCCTGGGCGAATATGCTGGTGGTGGTTCCGGTATCGAGCATCAGGCTGTCGCCGTCCTCGACCAGTTCCGCCATGCGCCTGGCGATGGCGCGCTTGGCCTCGGCAAATTCGCGCAGCCGCCGCTCGAAGGGCGCCTCGCCCACCTGATGGGGCAAGGTCACGGCGCCGTGGAGCTTGACCACGTCGCCGCGGTGCACGAGCGGGCGTACGTCGCGGCGCACCGTTTCGTCGGAAACGCCGAGGGCGTTGGCGATTTCGGAAACGGCCAGCGTACCGCGTTCGCGCACCATGCGAACAATGTCGGCATGCCTTCTTGTCAATTTTCCCGTGTGGGTATTCATGAGGTTTTGCCCGAACTCCAGGCAATGATGGCCACAACTCGGGCATGAACTCAAGCGTTGTGGGCAAGTTCCCACATTTTCTCACAGATTGCCGTTGACAGCCGGGTCAACGGCGTTGGACACTCACGCCAGGCGCTGCGGCATCTGATGAAAGCAACACGCAGGCTGGAGGAAACGGAGACAAACACCATGAAGATGAGTTCTGCTTGGAAAAATGCCTTGTTCGGCGGCGTCGTCTTGGCGGCGGCGATGCTTGCGCCGGTTGGAGCAATGGCAGTCGAGTCGAACGATCCGATCAAGATCGCCCTGTTCGACTGGACCAGCGTCAACATCAACTCCAAGATTCTCGGCGGTATTCTCGAGAAGCTCGGCTACACGATCGAATATCCGACCGGCGATTATCTTTCGAGCCTGACCACGGGCCTCACCACCGGCGACATAACCGTCGGTCTTGAATACTGGGACACCACGGCGGGCGAGGCCATGAAGGCGTCCGATGCTACCGGCCAGACCGAGCGCCTCGGCATGCTCGGTCCCAAGGCCAAGGAAGAATGGTGGTATCCCATGTATATGAAAGAAAGATGCCCGGGCCTGCCGAACTGGGAAGCGCTCAAGGATCCGAAATGCGCCGAAGCTTTCTCGACGCCGGAAACCGCGCCAAACGGCCGTTATCTTGGTGGACCGGTGACCTGGGAAGGCTTCGACGACGAACGGGTCGAGGCGCTGGCCCTGCCCTTCACCGTCATCCATGCCGGTACCGACGCGGCGATGTTCGCCGAACTTGATTCCGCCTATCAGCGCAAGGCGCCGATCATGTTGTGGATCTATTCGCCGCATTGGGCGCCCGCGAAATATGAAGGCGAGTGGGTGCAATTCCCGGAATACACGCCGGAGTGCTATGCCGATCCGAAAGTGGGCGTGAATCCCGACAAGGCCTATGACTGCGGCAAACCGCATGGCGAAATCTGGAAATATTCCTGGGCCGGCATGAAGGACAAGTGGCCGGTTGCCTATAAGGTGGCCAAAGCCTATCAGCTCGATGCTGAAGAGCTCGACAAGATGTCGGGCCAAGTCGATCTCGATGGCAAGGCCATCGAGGAGGTGGCTCAGGCCTGGATCGCCGCCAACGAAACCAAGTGGAAGGCCTGGGCGCAATAGACCGCCGATGCGTGGGAGAATGGACGGCGGGTTGCCGTCCATTCCGATTTTGTGGAAGCGCGGTCTGGGGATTGTTGAATGACGACGCATACGCCGCCGGCCGGTCTGGCGCGCCCGGTGAAGCTCGCTTGCCGGAATATTTGGAAAATCTTCGGTTCCGGGGCGGTGGAATTTCTCGCCGCCGGCCAGGGTTATCGCTCGGTTGAAGATATTTCCGCCGCCAAGATGATCGGCGCGGTGCGCGATGCCACGCTTGACGTCCATGAGGGCGAGATCTTCATCATCATGGGGCTTTCGGGATCGGGAAAATCGACGCTATTGCGCTGCATGTCGCGGCTGATCGAGCCGACGGCCGGTCAGGTTACGTTCGACGGCAAAGACCTTTTGAAGGCAAGCGAAGCCGAACTGATCGATATCCGCCGCCACAAGATGGGCATGGTGTTCCAGCACTTCGCGCTGTTGCCGCATCTGACGGTTCTTGAGAACGTGGCTTTTCCGCTGTCGATCCAGGGGGCAGCGAAGCCCGCGCGCGAAGTGCGGGCGCAGGAAATGATCGATCTCGTCGGCCTCAAGGGCCGCGAGCACCATTATCCGCGCGAACTTTCAGGTGGCCAGCAGCAGCGTGTCGGCATCGCCCGCTCGCTCGCCGTCGCGCCGGAAATCTGGTTCCTCGACGAACCGTTCTCGGCGCTCGATCCCCTGATCCGGCGCGAAATGCAGTCGGAACTGATGCGCCTGCAGGGCGTGCTGAAGAAGACCATCGTTTTCATCACCCATGATTTCGACGAGGCGATCCGGCTGGCGGACCGCGTCGCCATCATGAAGGACGGCGAAATCATCCAGGTCGGCACACCGGAGGAACTGGTGACGCGGCCGGCCACCTCCTATGTCGCCGAATTCACCCGCGACGTGAACCGCGCCAAGGTCATGTCGGCGATAAGTCTGATGCGGCCCCTGGGCGCCAAGACCAAACATGCGGCGTCGGTTGAGGCGGCCGCGAAAATCGCCAGTTTTGCTTCCGACATCGTGGCCGCCGACCGGCCTTTTGCCGTCATCGACAGGGACGGACGCAAGATCGGCGAGATCACTCCTGCCGCCGTCATCGGACTGCTGGCCGGCGGGGAGCAGGGCCGATGACCGATATTCCATTGAGATCTCCGCCGGTGCGGGCGGCGGCGGTTCCCGTTGCCGCAATGTGGCTGGCTGCCGTCGTACTGCTTGCCGGGGTGGCATTGCTCGGCGATGCCTTGCCCGCCGCCGTCACCTATCCCGACTCGCTGATCGTTCCGTTCAAGGACTGGATCGGCGCGGCCATGGCGTGGCTGCGCTTGAATTTCATGCCGGTGACCAGGGCGGCGACCGCAATCCTCGATATTCCGCTGCAATTTTCCTTCGCCCTTCTCGCCAAGGGGTTCAAGATCGGCGCGGGCGATAGCGCTGTGCTGCTGCCGCGCCTTTCCTGGCTTGGCGTCTGCGTGACGATGGGCACGCTCGGCTACATCTATGGCGGACGGCGTCTGGCCCTGCTGTGCGGGCTGGGGTTTCTGGCACTGGCGTTGTTCGGACTGTGGGACCAGTCGATGCTGACCCTGGCTCTGATTGTGATCTGCGTACCGTTCTGCGCGTTCACGGGTCTCCTCGCCGGCATCTGGGGCTATCGCTCACCCCGCGCCGCAAAGCTGCTGATCGGCCCCGCCCTCGATCTGATGCAGACCATGCCGACCTTCGCCTATCTCATTCCGATGCTGATTCTGTTCGGCAACAGTCCGGTGTCGGCGTTGCTGGCGACTGGCCTGTTCGCCACGCCGCCCATGGTGCGCGCCACCATGCTGGGCCTGCACAAGGTGCCGCAGGAGGTGAAGGATTTCGCCGACATGGTGGGCTGCACGAGGCGGCAGAAGTTGTGGCGGGTGCTGGTGCCCGCCGCCAAGCCGTCGCTGATGATCGGTGTCAACCAGGTGATCATGCTGACGCTCAACATGGTGATTATTTCATCGATGATCGGGGCCGGCGGCCTCGGCTACGACGTGCTGCTGGCGTTGCGGGCTCTCAAGGTGGGACAGGCGATGGAAGCGGGCCTGGCGATCGTCATTCTCGCCATCGTGCTCGACCGTTTGAGCCAGGCCGTCGCCCGCAAGCGGCCGGAGGCGGTGGCGAAAGTGGGTGCCGGCTGGGTGGCGCGAAACACAAATTTGACACTTGCCCTCGCCGTCCTCGCGGCGACGACGCTTCTCAGCATCGCCGTGCCGGCCCTGGCCAAGATACCCGTTTCACTCATTATCACCACGGCGCCAATGTGGAAGGCCGGCGTCGACTGGCTGACAATCAATTTTTTCGACGTCATCGAGATCGCGCGCACGGCATTGCTGCTATATTTTCTCAATCCGTTGCGAGTTCTGTTCGAGTCGCTGCCTTGGCTCGGCTTTACGCTGCTCGTGGCACTTGTCGGCTGGCGGCTGGGCGGGCTGTGGCTGGCGGCAATCGTGGCGGTTCTGTCCGCTTTCTGCGCCGCCACCGGCCTGTGGGTGGCGACCATGCAGACGCTCTATCTGTGCGGGGCTTCGGCCCTGCTGGCAGCCGCCCTCGGAATTCCCATCGGTCTATTCTGTTCGCGCAGCGATCGGATGTCGAGCATTGTGACACCCATCATCGATACGCTGCAAACCATCCCGTCCTTCTGCTTTATCATCCCGGTTGTGATGCTCTTCCGGGTTGGCGATGTGACCGCGATGATCGCCACCGTCACCTTCGCCATCGTGCCGGCGATCCGCTACACCGATCACGGCATCCGTCAGGTACCGCACGACCTGATCGAGGCCGGCATCGTCTCGGGTTGCACCAAGCGGCAGTTGTTTCTGCGGGTACAGCTTCCCGTGGCGTTGCCGGAGATCATGCTGGGCATCAACCAGACGATCCTGCTCTCCCTCAGCATGATCATCATCTGCGCCATGATCGGCACGCGCGATCTCGGCCAGGAGGTGTTCAAAGCCCTGTCCAAGGCCGATGCGGGGCGCGGCATCGTCGCGGGCCTTGCCATCGCCTTCATCGGCATCATCGCCGACCGGCTGATCACCGCTTGGGTCGGGGGCATCAAGGCGAAGCGGGGCTTGGCCTAGAATGATCACGGCCGAGGACAGAGTGCGCCGACTGCCCATCTGGAAGGGAAGGCCGGAGATCACACCGCTCAAGGGCGGGGTCAGCAATGCCAGTTTCACCGTCGTTGATACCGCCGGCAAATATGTCGCGCGGGTCGGCGAAGATTATCCCTGCCATCATGTATCGCGCCAGCGCGAGGGCATCGCGAGCCGCGCTGCCTTCGCGGCCGGCCTGTCGCCGGAAGTCGTTCATGCCGAACCGGGCATCATGGTGCTGCGCTTCCTCGCGGCGCGCACCTATGGCGAAGCCGAGGTGCGGGCCAATACGGAGCGCTGCGTGGAGATCGTGCGGCGCTGCCACCGCGATTTGGGGCGCCGCGTAACCGGCCCCGGCAGTATCTTCTGGGTGTTCCACGTGTTGCGCGATTATGCCCAGACGCTTAAGGCCGGGCGGCATCGCCATGTGGCCGATATTTCGCGCTGGATGGCGACCGTCGACCGCCTGGAAGCCGCGCAAGTGCCCTTGCCCATCGTCTTCGGTCATCACGATCTGCTGCCCACCAACTTCATGGATGACGGCAAGCGCCTGTGGCTGATCGATTGGGAATATGGCGCCTTCGGCACGGCGATGTTCGATCTCGCCAATATCGCCGCCAACAATTCCTTCGAAGAGCCGGGCGAGCGGCAAATCCTGGATCTCTATTTCGACAAGGCGCCGGATCAGGCCACGCTGCGCGCCTTCTATGCCATGAAGACCGCCAGCGCGCTGCGCGAAGCGGTCTGGGGCATGGTGTCGGAACTGCATCTCAACGCACCGGGCGTCGATTATGTCGCCTACGCGGCGGAATATCTCGGGCGCTTCGAACGGGTCCTGGCGGATTACAACGGCAAGTTCGGAGCAACATGACAATTCCGGCACAGGCGCAATTCGTGGTGATCGGCGGCGGCATCATCGGCTGCTCGACGGCTTATCACCTGGCTCGCGATCACAAGGCCGACGTGATCCTGCTCGAGCAGAATAAGCTCACCTCCGGCTCCACCTGGCATGCGGCGGGACTTGTCGGGCAGTTGCGGTCGTCGGCGTCGATCACCCAGGTGCTGAAATATTCCGTCGATCTCTACAAGAAGCTCGACCGGGAAACGGGACTTGCGACCGGCTGGAAGATGACGGGCTGCCTCAGGCTTGCCACCAACGCCGACCGCTGGACCGAGTACAAGCGCCTCGCCACCACCGCCCAGAGTTTCGGCATGGAGATGCATCTGCTGTCGCCCGCCGAGGTGAAGAAGATGTGGCCCTTGATGAATGTCGGCGATCTGGTGGGCGCGAGCTGGCTGCCGAGCGACGGCCAGGCTTCGCCCTCGGACATCGCCCAGTCGCTGGCCAAGGGCGCCCGCATGCATGGCGCCAGGATTTTCGAAGGTGTGCGGGTCGAGGGTTTCGACCTCCGTGACGGCCGCGTCGTGGCGGTGCGCACCGGGCAGGGCACGATTGCCTGCGACACGGTCATCAACTGCGGCGGCCAGTGGGCAAGGCAGATCGGCGCCATGGCGGGGGTCAGCGTGCCGTTGCAGCCGGTCAAGCATCAATATGTCATCACCGAGAAGATCGACGGGCTTGCCACCGATGTGGCGACGATCCGCGATCCCGACCGGCGCACCTATTTCAAGGAGGAAGTGGGCGGCCTCGTCTTCGGCGGCTATGAGCCCGATCCGCAAGCCTGGACCCAGGGTGACGTGCCCGGCGATTTTGAGTTCCAACTGTTCGAGGACGACTGGGATCACTTCGAGCAGCACATGGTGCAGGCGCTGGCGCGTGTGCCGGCGCTGGAGACGGCCGGCATCAAGAAAATGATCAACGGGCCGGAGAGCTTCACGCCGGACGGCAATTTCATTCTCGGGGCGGCGCCGGAGCTCAAGAATTTCTATGTCGGCGCCGGGTTCAATGCCTTCGGCATCGCCAGCGGCGGCGGAGCCGGCTGGGTGCTGGCGCAATGGGCGGCTTCGGGAGAGGCGCCGATGGACCTGTGGGTCGTCGACATCCGGCGCTTTTCGGACCTGCACAAGGACCGGCAATGGACCTGCGGCCGCACACTCGAAGCCTATGGCAAGCATTACACCATCGGTTTTCCGCATGAGGAATACGCCAGCGGCCGCCCGCGCATCGTCTCGCCGCTCTATGAGCGGCTTGGGAAGCTCAACGCCTGTTTCGGCTCGAAGCTTGGCTGGGAACGGCCCAACTGGTTTGCTCCCAAGGGCATGGAGGCGAAGGACGTCTATTCCATGGGGCGGCAGAACTGGTTTGCCGCGGTGGGCGAGGAACACAGGGCGGTGCGCGAGCGCGCCGGAATTTTCGACCAATCGTCCTTCGCCAAATATGAAATGCGCGGGCGCGATGCGGTGGAAGCCCTGTCATGGATTTGCGCCAACCGGGTTCCGGCGTTGGGCCGCCTCGCCTATACGCAGATGCTCAACTCGCGCGGCGGCATCGAATGCGACCTGACGGTGGCGCGGCTTGCCGAAGATCATTTTTATATCGTCACCGGCACCAGCTTCCGCACCCATGACTTCGCCTGGATCGCCGATCATATAAAACCGGGACTCGATGCCAAGCTCAGCGATGTGACCGAGCAATGGGGTACGTTGTCGCTGATGGGCCCGAAGGCGCGGGCGATCCTCGAAGCCGCCACGGGCGAGAGCCAAAGCAACGCCGATTTTCCTTTCGGTCATGTCCGCGACATCACCATCGCCGGTCATAAGCTGCGGGCACTGCGCGTCACCTATGTCGGCGAGCTCGGCTGGGAATTGCATGTGCCGATCGCCGCCATCGGCGACGTCTTCGATGCGCTGATGCGGGCGGGGGTGGGCCATGGCTTGGCGCCGGCGGGCTACCGGGCGCTGGAATCGCTGCGGCTTGAGAAGGGTTACCGCGCCTGGGGTTCCGACATCACCGCCAACGACAATCCGTTTCAGGCCGGCCTCGGCTGGGCGGTGAAGCTCAAGTCGAACCAGCCCTTCATCGGCCGCGAAGCCTGCGAGACCGCATCGCGCCAGCCGTCGCCCAAGATGCTGGCGGGTTTCACCACCGAGCGCGAGGACATCGTTCTTCTCGGGCGCGAGACGATTTTGCGCAATGGCGAATTCGCCGGCTATCTGACGAGCGGCGGCTATGGCTACACGGTGGGCAGACCCATCGGCTACGGCTATGTGCGGAACGGCGCCGGGGTCACGGAAGACTATGTCCGTTCCGGCAGCTATGAACTGGTGGTTGCCAAGGAGACGGTGAAGGCAAAGGTCCATCTCGAGCCGCTCTACGATCCCGGCAACGGGCGGGTGAAATCGTGACATTCCGGGCCGACCGGCATGTCCATATTCTGATTATCGGCGGCGGCGCCATCGGCACCTCGCTCGCCTATCATCTGACGCGTGACGGCGGCAAGGACGTGCTGCTGGTCGAGAAGGCGCAGCTCACCCATGGCTGCACCTGGCATGCGGCGGGTCTCGTCGGCCAGTTGCGCGGCAAGAAGAACCTGACCCGGCTGATGCAGAATTCCGTCGCCGTGTTCGACCGGCTGGAGAAGGAAACCGGGCAGCCGATCTCGTGGAAGAAGGTGGGATCGCTGCGGCTGGCCGGAAGCAGCGACCGCTGGAGCGAAATCCGCCGGGCCATGACCCAGGCCAAGAGTTTCGGCGTCGAATGCCATTCGCTCTCGGCCACGGAGGCGAAGCAGCGATTCCCCTACATCTCGACCGACGGCATCGCGGGCGCCGCATTCATGCCGGGTGACGGCTATATCGATCCCAATTCGCTGACCATGGCCTATGCCAAGGGCGCCCGCATGAACGGCGCCAGGATCGAGGAAGGCGTTTGCGTCGAAGACATCGTCATCGACGGCCGCCGCGCCGTGGGCGTTGTCACCAATGCCGGCAACATCGGCTTTGACATTCTCGTAAACTGCGCGGGTCTGTGGGCCAAGCGGGTGGGCAATATGGCGGGCGTGGCGCTTGCCGCCGGCATCGTCGAGCACCAGTATTTCCTCACCGAGAAGAAGCTCTTCTTCGATGCCGGGCTGACGACGCTGCGCGATCCCGACAAGAATTTCTATCTGAAACCCGATACGGGCTCCTTCGCCATCGGCGGCTGGGAAGACGGCTCGCGCGGCTTTCATCGTGGGCTTCCGCCTCTGCAATTCGGGCGCGAATTGCTGCCGCCCAACATGGAAAGGCTCGAGCTTTTCGCCCTGCCGGCGGCCGAGCGCCTGCCAGTGCTCAACGAGATCGGCATTCAGACGGTGATCAACGGGCCCATCCCGGTTTCAGCCGACGGCGAGCCGATCATGGGACTGGCGCCGGAACTCGACAATTTCTACGTGGCTTGCGGCTTCACGGCGGGGATCGCCGCGAGCGGCGGTGCGGGGCTCGCCATGGCCAACACCATCCTGCACGGCGATGCGGGCATGGACCTGTGGCCTTTCGACGTGCGCCGCTTCGGGCCCGTGCAGGCGCAGCCGCGCTATCTCGAGGAACGCGCCATCGAGGCCTATGGCGCCTATTACAAAATTCACTGGCCGGGCGAAGAAATCCATGCCGGGCGGGGCTTGCGCCGTTCGCCGTTGCATGGGCATCTGCAGAGGGCGGGCGCCGTCTTCGGATCGAAGTCGGGCTGGGAGAGGCCCAACTGGTTTGCAACGCCGAACTTCGATCACGGCGATATCCCCTCATTCGAGGAGAAGCCCAACTGGTTTGCGCATGTCGGAGCGGAGCATAAGGCTATTCGTGAACGGGCGGCGATCATCGATCAGACGTCCTTCTCCAAATTTGAGATTTCCGGCAGAGGCGCGGAAGCGGCGATGCAGAAGATCGCCGCGAACGATCTTTCGGGACCACCGGGCAAGGCCGTCTACACGCAGCTTTGCAACGAGATGGGCGGGATCGAGGCGGACGTGACACTAATCCATGACGCGCTGGATCATTTCTATCTTGTAACAGGGGCGGGATTCGGCGTGCGCGATTCCGGCTGGGTGGCAAGACATCTACCGGAGGGAGTTGCGATCCGCGACGTCACCAACAGCATTTCAGTGCTTAATCTTTGCGGACCGCTGTCTCGAGCCATTCTGCAGCCCTCGACCGATGAGGACATCTCAAATGCCGCGTTTCCATTTCTGACTGCACGGTGGATCGACGTGGGCTATGCCAGAGTCTTGGCAGTCCGCATCGGCTATGTTGGCGAGCTCGGTTTTGAGCTCTATGTTCAGCAGGAGTCTGCGGGCCAGCTCTATAATTTTCTATGGACCGAAGGAGAGGCCCACGGCATCGCCAATGCCGGCTATCGCGCCATCGATTGCTGCCGCATGGAGAAGGGCTATCTCTACTGGTCCGGCGATATTTCGCCCGACTACAACCCTTACGAAGCAGGTCTCGGATTCTGCGTGGCGCTGGACAAGGGCGAATTCATCGGCCGCGAGGCGCTGGCGAAGATCAAGGCGGCCCCGCTTGCACGGAAACTTTGCTCCTTCACGGTCGACGGATTTGCGCCCTTCCATGGCGGCGAGGCCATTCTGCGCGGCGGCAAGCTGGTGGGCTCGACCACCAGCACGGGCTTCGGCCATACGCTGGGCAAGACCATTGCCTTCGGCTATCTGCCGGCCGATGTGGCGGCGGAGACGGAATTCGACATCGAGGCCTTCGGGCGGAGCTTCCGGGCAAGGCGCGGTCCGCGTTGCCTCTATGACGTGAAGATGGAACGGCTCAGGGGGTGAGCGTGGACGACCAAGACATCTCGCTGGCCCGGGCCGAATTGAAGAAACTGCCGATGATGTGGGCTCTCGAGGAGTCGGACATCGCGGTAACGCGGTTGGGCGGCTTGACCAATCTGGTGTTCCGCGTCGACCATGGCGGCGAGCAATATGTCTTACGCATTCCGGGGAAAGGCACCGAGGAATATATCAACCGCGCCAATGAAGCGCAGGCGGCGCGCGAGGCGGCAAGAGCGGGTGTCAGCCCTGACGTGCTGCATTTCGATGCCAAGACCGGGGTGATGGTGACACGGCTTATCGACAATGCCGTCACCATGTCGCCGGACGGGTTCAAGACGATCGCCGGCGCCCCGGCGCGGGCGGGCGCAGCATTCCGCAAGCTGCATAAATCGGGCGCCAAGTTCAATTTCCGCTTCGAGCTGTTCAGCATGATCGACGATTATCTGAGGATACTTGCGGCCAAGGAGATCGAACTTCCCGTGGGCTACCATGATGTGGTTCGCGAGGCCGAAGCGGTGCGGGCGGCTCTCAATGCCCATCCGTTGCCCATTGTTGCGTGTCACTGCGATCCCCTGTGCGAGAATTTCCTCGACACGGCGAAGCGCATGTGGATCGTCGACTGGGAATATTCCGGCATGAACGATCCGATGTGGGATCTGGGCGATCTCGCCGTCGAGGGCCGCTTCGACAGGGACCAGGAAGAGGAGATGATCCGCGCCTATTTCGGCGGCGAGCCCAACCCGGCCGAGAGGGGCCGCATCGTCATCTACAAGGCCATGTGCGACCTGCTGTGGACGCTCTGGGGCCTCATCCAGCATGCCAACAAGAATCCCGCCGACGATTTCTGGGCCTATTCGGTCAATCGCTTCGAGCGCTGCAAGGCACTGATGGCCACGGCGGAATTTCCGCGCCATGTGGCGGCTGTAGCCAAGGGCTGATGGGCGCTTTCTACTTTCCGGCAAGCCGCGCCAAAGCCTGCCGCAAGTTGCCCGTGCTGGAGGCCAGCAGGTCCTGCGCGGCGGCTGGTGATTTTGCCCCGGCGCAGATGAGCACGGCCGGCTTCACATCGCCGCGCGTCGCCTCGAGGGCGGCGGCGGCCTTGTCTTCGCCCGCACCGGTGATCCGCGCGACAATGCCGCGCGCCCGCTTCTTGAGCTTCAGGTTATCGGCTTTCACATTCACCATCATGCCGTCATGGACGGCGCCGAGCTTGATGTGGGCGAGGGTGGAGAGAAGATTGAGGGCGGCCTTCTGGGCCGTGCCGGCTCCCATGCGCGTCGATCCGGCGATGACTTCCGGGCCGGTGTCGAGAAAGATCGCGTGTTCGGCGGCGGCGGCGAGCGGCGTTGCCGGGTTGTTGACGACGGCAATGACCAGGGCGCCCAACTCGCGGGCGCGCTTCGCCGCGGCGATCGTATAGGGCGTGGTGCCGGAAGCGGCCACGGCGATGAGGGTATCGCCAGGCGCACATTTCGCCATGTCGACGGCGCGGCTGCCTTCGGCGGCATCGTCTTCGACGCCGGCCAGAGTTTCAAACATCGCCGCCCGCCCGCCGGCAATCAGATAGACGAGTTTGCTGTCGGACATTCCAAATGTGGCGGGCAGTTCGGAGCCGTCCTGAACGGCGATACGGATCGAGGTTCCGGCACCGGCATAAATCAACCGGCCGCCGGCGGCGAGGCGCTTGGCGACCGCTTCGGCCGCCGCCGCGATCACGGGCAGGGCCTTGCGCACGGCATAGATTGAGCGGCGTTGGCCTTCAACGAGGGCCGAGAGGATTGCCAAATCGTCCCACGTATCAAGTCCGGTGAATTCCGCCGATCCGTGTTCGGTCTGTAGCAAGGCCGCAGTCATATTTTATATAATACCACACTGATACCACTTGTCCAGAAAAACATATGTTAATGAATATTTTGCAAAGTTTCCCCAATTAACTTCCAAATTGGTATTGATGTGGTATTGTGATAGCAGTGAGCACGACAGCACAATATTTCCTCGGAATCGATGGCGGCGGCAGCCGCTGCCGGGCCCGCATTCGCGCCGCCGATGGCCGCAAATTGGCGGAGGCGGTTGGCGGTTCTTCCAACATCTACCAGGATTTCGATTCAGCGATCGCCACCATCGTCGAAACGGCGCGCGCGGCGGCGGCGGAGGCCAGTCTTGATATTGGCCGTTTGCATGCCGGTCTGGGGCTTGCGGGACTCATCAGTTCCGCCGGCATCGAGCGCATTGCGGCGGCGCATTTGCCATTTGCCTCGGTTATTGCCGACGGCGATGCCTATGCCGCCTGTATCGGCGCCTTCGCGGGCGGCGACGGCGGAATTGTCATCGCCGGCACCGGCTCCATCGGCTTCGCCTTGACGGCGGGTGCCCGTCACATGGTGGGCGGTTGGGGATTTGCTCTCGGCGATCACGGTTCCGGCGCCTGGCTCGGGCACCATGCGGTGCGGCGCGCGGCGCTCTCCATCGATGGGCTCTTGCAGCCGACGCGGCTCATCGAATCGGTGCTGGCCATCGTCGGCCGCAGCCGGTTCGAACTTTCGCAATGGTCGCAACGGGCGGCACCGAAGGATTATGCGGAATTCGCGCCGCTGGTCTTCGAATGCGCCGCCAAGGGCGATGTGCATGGCATGACCATTGTCATCGAGGGGGCTGCCGCCATTTCCAATCTCGGCCGGGCACTGATGGCGCGGGGGGCAGGGCGGCTTTGCCTGCTCGGCGGCTTGTCGCGCGTCTATCCGCCCTATCTCGATGCCGATGTGAAGGCGGCGCTGTCCGGGCCGGTGGCCGATGCCGGCGACGGCGCCATCATGATGGCGCGCCGGGCGGCGGGCCTGCCGGAGTTGTGGACATGAGCGGCACCCAGCCGGTCTTCGCGCTTCGCCGCTTCGAGAGCGCCAGCCATGCGCCGCTCTATGCGCGGGTCAAGAAGCTGGTGCAGGAAGCGGTTGCCGCCGGCGATCTGAAACAGGGCGATGCCATTCCCGGCGAGCGCGATGTGGCGCAAATGTTGGACATCTCGCGCGTCACCGTGCGCAAGGCTTTCACCGAACTGGTGGCCGAGGGTCTGCTGGTGCAGCGCCGCGGCTCCGGTACTTATGTGGCGGGCGCGGCAAAACGCCTGGAACAGCCGCTGTCGCGGCTGACCAGTTTCAGCCAGGATATGGAGCTTCGCGGCCTCAAGACCGATGCCGATTGGCTCGACCGGGCGGTCGGCCTGCCGACGCCGGAGGAGGCGCTGAAATTGTCGCTGTCGCCAGGTGAATATGTGTCGCGCTTTCACCGCCTGCGCCGGGCCGGCGGGCTGCCCATGGCGATCGAATTGGCGGTCATACCGCGCAAGTTCCTGCACGATCCGGCGAGTGTTGGAGGCTCTCTCTATGCCGCCCTGGAGGCTCGCGGCATGCGTCCCATAAGGGCCCTGCAGCGCCTGCATGCCACGGCGCTCAACGGCGAGGAGGCGCGGTTGCTGGAGCTGCCGCCCGGCAGCCCGGCGCTGTTCATCGAACGCATTTCCTATCTGCCGGACGGCCGCATCGTCGAATTCACCCGCTCGCGTTATCGCGGCGACAGTTACGATTTCGTCGCCGAATTGAGCATCGCGGCGGAGGCCGCCATATGAGCGCCATGGCCAGCGAAGCGGCGGAGGCCCCCGATGCGGTGGCCCGGTTTCTCGATCGTAACGCGGCGGCGCTGGCCGAGATCGGTTCGCGGCTCCGCCGCAAGCCGCCGCCGGTCATTCTGACTTCGGCGCGCGGCAGTTCCGATCATGCGGCGGGCTATTTCAAATATCTTGCGGAAATTCTTCACGGCGTTCCCTGCTGTTCGATCGGGGCTTCCGTCGTCTCGGTCTATGGCGCCAAGCTCGCCGTCGCGGACGCGGTCTGCCTCACCATCTCGCAATCGGGCCAGAGCCCCGACATCGTCGCCCTGCAGGAGGCGGCGAAACGGGCGGGCGCGCTCACGATCGCCATCGTCAACGTGGACAACTCACCCATCGGCAACAGCGCCGACATTTGCCTGCCGCTCCATGCGGGACCGGAGACAAGCGTGGCGGCGACCAAATCCTTCATCGCCTCGCTGGCGGCGGGTGCGGCCATCGCGGCGCAGTGGCTCGGCGACGCCGATCTTCTAGCGGCCCTGTTCCGCCTGCCCGGCGATCTGCGGCGGGCGGCGGCGGTCGATTGGCCCGAGGCTGTCGGGTTCGCGGCCCAGGCCGAGTCGCTCTATGTGCTCGGCCGCGGACCGTCGCTGCCGGTCGCCGCCGAGACGGCGCTGAAGCTCAAGGAAACCTGCGCCATCCACGCCGAGGCCTATTCGATTGCCGAGGTGATGCATGGGCCGCTCGAGCTCCTCGGCGACGGCTTTCCGGTTCTCGTCTATTCGCCGGAGGATCGATCGCGCGCCTCGTCGCACGACGCAATCGCGCGGATGCGGACGACCGGCGCTATGATTCTGGTGGCCGGGGAGGGCGGTTTGCCCGTGATCCGCACGGCTCATCCGCTACTCGATCCGATTTCGATGATCCAGACCGCATACGGCTTCATCGAGAAGACGGCCCGGGCCCGCGGCCGCGATCCCGACCGGCCGCGGCTGCTCAAGAAGGTAACGGAGACTGTGTGATGGCTTTCGTCCTGGCCGGTGCTCGCGTCTTCGACGGCGACCAGATTCGCGACGGCCTCGCGGTGATCGTCGAGGGATCGCGCATAGCGGATGTGGTGAGCGCCGCCCGGATCGCTCCGGGCATGGAACGCCGCAACCTTGCCGGCGGACTACTGGCGCCGGGTTTCATCGATGTTCAGGTCAATGGCGGCGGCGGCGCGCTGCTCAATGACAATCCTTCGGCCGAGACGGTCAAGCGAATCGCGGCATCGCATCGCAAATTCGGCACCACCGGGCTGTTGCCGACCGTCATCACCGATGCGCCGGAGGTCTTGGAGCAAGCCATTGCGGCGGTGCGGCAGGCGCTTGCCGAGGGTGTGCCAGGCGTGCTCGGCATCCATATCGAGGGGCCGTTTCTCGATCCGGCGCGCAAGGGCGCTCATGACGCGCGTTTCATACGGACGATGATCGAGGCGGACGCGGTCAGGCTTATCCTTGCCGACTGCGGCACGCTAATGCTGACGCTCGCGCCCAACAAGGTGACGCCGAACCTCGTCGCCAAGCTGGCGGCGGCGGGCATCTTGATCAGTCTCGGCCATTCCGAGGCGACGGCGGCGGAAACGCAGGCGGCACTCGTGGCGGGGGCCCGTTCCTTCACCCATCTGTTCAACGCCATGAGTCAGATGACCGGCCGCGAGCCCGGCATGGTGGGTGCGGCGCTTTCCGATGCCGGAAGCTACTGCGGCATCATCGCCGACGGCCATCATGTGCATGACGCGGCTCTCAAGGTGGCGCTGGCGGCCAAGCCCCGCGACCGCATGATGCTGGTGTCCGACGCCATGCCGTCCGCGGCGGGAGGCCCCGACCGTTTCAAATTGCAAGGCCGCACGGTGACCCGCCGCGACGGGCGTCTGCAGCTCGCGGATGGAACTTTGGCTGGCTCGAACCTCACCATGGACGAGGCGGTGCGCCACTGCACGGGGAGGCTTGACGTTTCCACCGAGGAGGCCCTGCGCATGGCGTCGCTCAATCCGGCCGCCTTCCTGAAGCGCGATCACGAGCTCGGCCGCATAGCGCCCGGCTATCTTGCAAGCCTCGTACATTTGAGCGATGACTTGCGGGTGCTGCGGACCTGGATCGACGGGAAGTGAATTTACCGTGAAACGTGAGCATTGCGAAGCCCTCGACCGGGCCGATCCGCTGCGCGCCATGCGCGAGCGCTTCGCCATCCCCGGCAAACTCATTTATCTCGACGGCAATTCGCTCGGCGTCTTGCCGAAATCGGTGGCGCAACGGATAAGCGACACCGTTGTGCGGCAGTGGGGCGCAACGCTGATCAAGTCGTGGAACGAGCACGGCTGGTTCGAGTTGCCGCGCAAGGTCGGCGACAGGATTGGGCGGCTGATCGGCGCGCCGGCCGGCAGTGTGGTGGCCGGCGATACGATTTCGGTAAATCTGTTCAAGCTCTTGGGTGCGGCGCTGAAGCTGCGTCCGCAGCGCAAAGTGATCCTGAGCGACAGCGGCAATTTTCCGTCGGACCTCTATGTGGCACAGGGCCTGCGCGACTTTCTCGATGCCGGTCACGAATTGTGCATCGTCGAGCCCGAGGAAATCATGGGCGCGATCGACGAGAGCGTGGCGGTGGTCATGCTGACGGAAGTCGATTACCGCGGCGCCCGTCTGCACGACATGAAGGCCATCACCGCGGCGGCGCATGGGGCGGGAGCGCTGACGATCTGGGATCTGGCCCATTCGGCCGGCGCGCTGCCGGTCGATCTCGCCGGGACGGACGCGGACTTGGCGGTCGGCTGCACCTACAAATATCTCAATGGCGGGCCGGGCGCGCCGGCCTTTCTCTATGTGCGGCCCGATCTGCAGGACAAGATTGCCCCGCCGCTGGCCGGCTGGTGGGGCCATGAAGCGCCTTTCGCCTTCGATCTCGATTACCGGCCGGCGCCCGGCATATTGCGCAATCAATGTGGCACGCAGCCCATTCTGGCGATGGCCGCGCTCGATGCGGCCCTCGATGTGTGGGACGATATCGATATGAACGAGGTGCGGGCCAAGTCGATGGCGCTGGGCAAGCTGTTCATCGATCTTGCCGAGGCCCGCTGCGGGCGGCTTGGGGTGCGGCTCTACGGGCCGCGCAACATGACGGAGCGCGGCTCGCATGTGTCGCTGCATTGTCCGGAAGGCTATGCGGCGATGCAGGCCTTGATCGCCCATGGCGTGATCGGCGATTTTCGTAGCCCCGATCTCATTCGCTTTGGCTTCACGCCGCTCTATACGAGTTACTCCGAGGTGTGGGATGCGGTCGATATTCTGGCCCGCATCCTGGATGAGAGGCTGTGGGACGCGCCGCAATTCCTCGCGCGCAAGGCGGTCACATGATCATCGACATTTCGCAGCCCCTGTCGCCCGGAATGGCCGGGTTTCCGGGCGATGCGGCTTACGAGGAAAGCCGGACATTCGCCATCGGTCCCGGCTGCCCGGTCAATGTGACGCGGGTTTCGATGTCGACCCATTGCGGCAGCCATGCCGATGCGCCGCTGCATTACGATGCGGCGGGCGCCGCCATCGGCGGGCTGGAACTTGAGCCTTTCATCGGTTCCTGCCGGGTCATCGATGCGCGCGCGGCAACGCCCTTGTGTCTGCCGGAGCAGATCGCGGGGCAACTCGATGCAGTGCCGCCGCGTGTGCTGTTGCGGCTGGCGGAAAGAAGCGATCCGCATGTCTGGCCCACGGGCTTCCGGGCGCTCGCAGCGGAGGTGATCGGGCTTCTGGCATCGAGGGGCGTGCGGCTGGTGGGCATCGACACACCGTCGGTCGATCCGGAGATTTCGAGGGAGCTGCCCGCCCACATGGCGGCGAAGCGTGCGAACATGCGCATTCTGGAAAATCTCGTGCTCGCCCATGTCGCGCCCGGCGATTACGAATTGATCGCGCTGCCGGTCAATTTCGCCAATCTCGATGCGGCGCCGGTGCGCGCCGTGCTGCGGCGGGCCTAGGCCCGGCCGTTCTCGATCAGGTTCTTGATCAGAACCGCCTCGAATTCGTGGGATGCGGTGAGGCGGCGCCAGCGGTCGTCGTCCATGGCGGCGGAACGCCAGGCGATGAAGGCCAGGACACAATGGCCGGGATCGAGGCCGAGATGGGGGCCGGGGACGACGCGGACATTGATGCGGGGCAGAAGTTTTTGGGGATCGGTGCCGATGCGGTAGTCGATCGACAGGCGGTCGCCATCGGCATCGATGCGGACGAAGATTTTGGCGCCATCGAAGATGCCGGTGCCGGCGACCAGACCGTCGGCGGCGATCTCGGTCTCCCAGGTGCCGAAGGACCAACGATTGAGCTTCGCCGGGTCGGCCATGAAAGCGAACACTTCGGCAGCGGGGTGCCTCACTTCGATCGATGCGATGTGCGATTGTCCGGGGCTCATTTGGGCGGCTCCGTCGTGGCGATCACAAGAATCTGCACCGGCCCGCCGTCGGCCGAAAGATAGGCATGGCCCATGTGCGAGTCGAAATAGATGCTGTCGCCGGGATCGAGGGTGAGAGGCTCGTAGAATTCCGACGCCAGCAGCAGACGGCCGGAGAGGACGTGGAGGAATTCCTCGCCGTCATGGCGCGAATAGCCGCCGGCCGCTTCGAGCGAGCCCACCGTCACCGTGTCGATGGCCGGGTGCATGCGCTTGTTGGCGATATCGGTGCACAGGACTTGCGCGTCATAGCGCGCCGTCGACAGCGGAATGCCTTCGCCCTTGCGGCTGATCGAGCGGATGCCGTTGGAAATGGACTTGCTGCCGGGCTCGAAGAAGGCGGTGATGTCGACGCCGAGAGTCTGCGCCAACTTATAGAGATGATGGGCGCTGACCAGGGTCTGCTCGTTCTCGACCCGCGACAGCGTGGCTTCCGAGACGCCGGTCGTCCTGGCCAGATCGGCGAGGGAGCGGCCACGCTCCTTGCGCAGCGTCTTGATGCGGGGGCCAAGTGCCAATGCCGGTTTATTCATAGTCGGCGCGGGCCTTTTCCGCGGTGATGAGGCCGGCGGCGAGATCGGCGTCGATGAGCTCGCGGACGCGTTTTTTCGGATCGCCAAAGCCGCCGCCGCCGGGAAGCTCGCAGACGAGACTGTCGCCGGCGGGAATGATGTGGATGCCCTTGTCGGGGATGGCCGGGCCGGAACCGAGATAGGCCTTGCCCTTGCGGCCCGGCTTGCCGCCATGACGGCCCTGGGCGGCATTGAGGATGCGGTCGAAGGTCGCCGCCGAAATGGTGAAGGGAGCCGGTTCGCGATTGGCGATTTCGATCAATTGCGCGAGGCCGCCGCGCCATTGACCGGCGCCGCCCGAGTCGGGCAAAAATTGCTTGCGCTTGAAATAGAGCGGGCACTGGGTCTCGGTGACTTCCATGGGAATGGTGCCGACGCCGGAGGGGAAGGCGGTGGTCGCCAGCCCGTCCTTGCCGGGCCGGCCGCCGATGCCGCCCAGCCCGATATTGATGACGCCGAAGGGCTTGGCCTTCGCCGTCTGTTCGGCGGGCACGCGGCCATGGGCGCTGTTGAGGCCGAGAATCCAGATGGAGCCGGCACTTTCCGCCTGCACCTGGCCGGGCAGGGTCTGGGCGAGACAGCCGAACACCGCGTCGGCCAGCATCTGGCCGATGACGTGGCGCGCCGTGACCGGCGAGGGACGGATGGGATCGACGCAGGTGCCGGGCTCGGTGACGAGATCGAAGCAGGAGAGCGAGCCGATATTGTTCGGCACATGGGGGGCGATCACGGCCTTTAATCCGAACACGGAATAAGCGTGGGTATAGGTGCGGGGGCTGTTGATGCCGTAAATCGAGGCGGGCGAGGAGCCGGAGAAATCGATGACGATCCGGCCCTTGCGGATGGTGAGCTTCGACTTGATGACGATCGGCCGCTCGTAGCCGTCGATCGGCATGTCATAGGACCATTGGCCCTCGGGAAGGGCGCGGATCGCCTGGCGGGCGCCCTTCTCGGATTGCGAGAGGATGTGGTGGGCGAGAGCGTCGATGTTGGCGAGCTTGAATTCGCGCATCATGTCGATGAGGCGGCGGGCGCCGGTGTCGTTGGCGCTGATGAGAGATAGAATATCGCCCCTCACCTCGACGGGATTGCGCGAGTTGGCGAGGATAATCGACAGCAGCTCCTCGTTGAGCCTGCCCGCTTTACGGATTTTCAAATGCGGAATGAGGGTGCCTTCCTCGAAGGAGGAATTGGCCTTGGCCGACATGCCGACGCCGCCGACATCGATGACGTGGCAGGTGGAGGCGAAGAAGGCGACGAGCTTTTGGCCGAGGAAAACCGGTGTGGTCATCACATAGTCGAACAGGTGCCCGGTGCCGAGCCAGGGATCGTTGGTGACATAGACATCGCCGGGCTGCATCGTCGCTTGCGGGAAGTGCTTGAAGAAATGGGCAACCGCCGTGGCCATGGTGTTGACGTGGCCCGGCGTGCCGGTCATGGCCTGGGCGATCATGCGGCCTTGGGTGTCGTAGACGCCGGCCGAGAGATCGCCGGCCTCGCGGGTGATGGTGCCGAAGGCGGTGCGCAGCAGCGATTGCGCCTGCTCCTCGACCACGGAGATGAGCCGGTTCCACATGACTTGTGCGCGGATGGCGGCAAGGGCGCTGTTGCTCATTTCAGGCGCTCCATGACGATGTAGCCGAGGCTGTCGATGCGGGCGCCGAAATTGGCGCCGACGACGGTCGAGGTCTCGTCCTCGGCGATGATGGCCGGGCCCTTGATGGCGCAGCCCGGCGCCATGTCGAAGCGCCAGTAGACGGGGACCGTGACGAGGCGGCCCAGCGCCGGATCATAGGTGCTGCGCTTGCCGCGCGGCTTGGGTGCGGCGCGGGCGGCGGCTTTGGCGGCGCGCCTGGGCCTTGCCGATTTCGACGACACGGTGACCGACCAGGTGATGGCTTCGGCTTCCTGATTGGGAATGCGCAGGCCGTAGACCTGTTCATAGAGTTTTTCGAATTGTGCCTTCAGCTTCGCGCCGTCGGCATTGGCGAGCTTGCGGTCCGGCACGGCAACGCGGATTTCGTGGCCCTGGCCGACATAGCGGCAATCGGCGATGATATGGATCGAAGGCTTGAAGCCGGCAAGAGCGGGCTCGACCACGGCGCGGGCATCGCGGCGCATGGCCTCGAGCAGGCGGTCGATGCGGGCGGCGTCGAAGGATTCGAGCGAGACGACGGCGCTTTTGGTGATCTCATAGGCAACCGGCGCGCGCAGGAAACCGATGGCCGAGCCGACGCCGGCACCCTTCGGCACGATGATTGAGGTGACGCCGGTTTTTTCGGCGAGGCGGCAGGCATGGAGCGGTGCTCCACCGCCGAAGGCGATCATGGTGCAGGCGGAAATGTCGCGGCCGCGCTCGATGGCATGAACGCGGGCCGCGTTGGCCATGTTCTCCTCGACGATCTCGGTCACTCCGGCGGCCGGCCAGAAATCCGCAAGACCGAGCGGGATGCCGATATTTTTCCTGAGCGCCGCCGCGGCACCGGCCTCGTCGAGCCTGATCTTGCCACCGGCGAAATAAGCGGGATCGATCTTGCCGAGCGCCAGATTGGCATCGGTGACGGCGGGCTCGGTGCCTCCCCTGCCATAGCAGACGGGGCCCGGTGTCGCGCCGGCGCTGTCGGGGCCGACGGCGATGCGGCCCAATTTATCGACGCGGGCAATGGAGCCGCCACCGGCGCCGATCTCGACCATCTCAATGACCGGCACGCGCACCGGAATGCCGGAGCCCTTCATGCCGCGGTAGGCGCGGGCGATTTCGAATTTGCGGGCCCGCTCGGGCTCACCGTCCGTCAAGAGACAAATCTTTGCGGTGGTGCCGCCCATGTCGAAGGACAGCACTTCGCCGAGTCCGCATTCGGCGGCGATCTGGCTGGCCAGGATGGCGCCGCCGGCCGGGCCCGACTCGACCAGGCGGATGGGAAAGCGCGTGGCGGTTTCGAGAGTCGTGAGCCCGCCGCCGGACATCATCAGGAAGAACGGGCAGGTCACGCCCAGTTCACGCAGATCGCCCTGCAGGCGGTGCAGATAGCCCGCCATCAGGGGGCGCACATAGGCATTGGCGACGGTGGTCGAGAAGCGCTCGAATTCGCGGATTTCGGGGGCGACTTCGGAGGAGAGGCAGATGGTGACGTCCTTGGGGAGTGCTGTGGCGAGCAGGTCGCGCACCCGGCGCTCGTGGCCGTCATGGGCATAGGCGTGCAGGAAGCCGATGGCCACGGCCTTGACGGCGGCGGCGCGCAACTCGCCAGCCAGTCCGTGTACGGAGGATTCATCGAGCGGCACGAGCACGTCGCCGTCGGCGGCGAGGCGTTCGCGGATCGTGTAGCGGAGGGTGCGCGGCACCAGCGGCGGGGCGCGGTCGATCATCAGGTCGTAATGGTCGAAGCGCTTCTCGTAGCCCTGTTCGAGAATGTCGCGGAAGCCTTCGGTGGTGATAAAGGCGGTCTTCGCCCCCTTGCGCTCGATGAGCGCATTGGTAGCGAGCGTCGTGCCATGGATGAAGACGCCGATGTCGCGGGGCGCCAGGCCCGACTGGGCGAGGACCAGGCGGATGCCCTCGATGACGCCGAGTTCGGGTGCCTCCGTGGTGGTGAGAACCTTGCCGCTCCAGCGCTCGGCGCCGCGCTCCAGCACGATATCGGTGAAGGTGCCGCCGATATCGGCGGCGAGCTTGATCTGCCTGGCCATGGGTCGATTATGGCGGTATCTTGCAAATTTGCAAGACTCTTTCGTTATTGCAAGAAATGGGTGGGCGTGATTAGCTTGAGCCATGCCCAATGTCAGCGCCGCCCTTGCCCAGAGTCTCGATGCCACGGACCCCTTGGCGCAGGTGCGCGATCTTTTCGAGCTGCCCGATGGCGTCATCTTCATGGATGCCAATTCGGTGGGGCCGATGCCGAAGGCTGTGCGGGGCAAGGCCCAAGGGCTGCTCGACGACTGGGTCAATCTGCGCCGCCGCGGCTGGAGCCAGCGGCAGTGGCTGGAGATGCCGTCGCTGCTGGGTGACGCCATCGCGCCGCTGATCGGGGCGGGGCCGGGCCAAGTGGCGATGTGCGATTCGACGACGCTCAACCAGTTCAAGGCGGTGAGCCATTGCCTGGCGCTCAGGCCCGATCGCCATGTCATTCTCACCCAGAACGGCAATTTTCCAACCGACGTGCATGTGCTGCAGGGGCTGGTCAAAAGTTCCGGCGGGCGGATTTCGTTGCGCTTCGTCGACAGCGAGGACGAGGCGGTGGCGGCGCTCGATGAAAGCGTCGCGGTGGCGGCGCTGAGCCATGTGGATTACCGCTCGGGCGAGCGCTGGGACATGGCACGGGTGACCAAGGCGGCCCATACCAGGGCTGCGCTGACGGTGTGGGACGTGTCGCATTCGGCCGGCGCCGTGCCCGTCGATGTCAAAGCGGCGGAGGCCGATTTCGCCATCGGCTGTGGCTACAAATACCTTTGCGCCGGGCCGGGCGGACCCGCCTTCATCTACATGAAGGAGGGGCTCGGCGATGGCGTGTGGCCGGCGCTGGCAGGCTGGATGGGCCATGCCGATGTCTATGCCTTCGCGCGCGATTATGCGCCGCATCCGGGAGTGAAGAAATTTTTGACCGGCACGCCGCTGGTGGGGGCCGACGAGCTCGCCTCTGCGATATTGGACATCTGGCCGAAGATCGATCCCAAGGCGCTGTGGGCCAAGCATAAATCGCTCACCGATTTTCTCATCGCGGCGCTGAGACAAGAATGCGGGCCGTTGGGAGTTACAGTCACATCGCCCGCCGATCATGGGCGGCGCGGCGGCAATGTCTCGTTCCGTTCGCCGGGTGCTGGTTCCGTGGTCGAGGCGCTGATCGATGCCGGTGTCGTTTCGTCCTTCCGCCAGCCCGTCGCCATCCGCTTCGGCGTCTCGCCATTGGTCATCCGCCATGGAGATTGCTGGGAGGCGGTGCAGCGATTGAAGCGGGTGCTGGCGGAAGACATCTGGAAGCGGCCGAAATACGCCAAGGTTTCGGTATGAAACCGCATCCGATCCGGGGGCCCAATCCGTTCAAGCTCGGCGTCTTCTCGGCCAATGCCGATGGCGGGTTGACGCTCACCACGGTGGCGGAACGCTGGCAGGCGAAATGGCCCGACATCGTCAAGGTGGCGCAGATGGCCGACCGGGCGGGGATCGAATTTTTCCTGCCCATCGCCCGCTGGAAGGGTTTCGAGGGCACCACCAATTCCCGCGAGCATTCCTTCGAGACCTTCACCCATGCGGCGGCGCTGGCGGCTCTCACTGAAAACATCGGCATTTTCGCCACCATCCATGTGCCGATGATCCATCCGGTCTATGCGGCGAAGGCACTGGCCACCGTCGATCATGTGAGCGGCGGAAGGGCGGGGCTCAACATCGTGGCCGGCTGGAACCCGGATGAATTCGCCATGTTCGGCATCACGGCGGAAGAAGAGCGCTACGCCCAGGCGCTGGAATGGTATGACATCATCTGCAAGATATATAACGAGCCGCAGCGTTTCGACTATGACGGCCGCTTCTACAAATTGAAGGGCGTTTCGGGGAAGCCGCGGCCATTGCAATTGCCGCGGCCGGTGACGCTCAATGCCGCCTTCGGCCCGCCGGGGCGGGATTTCGCGGCGAAATCCAGCGACTTTTTGTTCACCACTTTTTCCGAGATCGAAGCGGGCCGCGCCCATATCGACGACATCAAGGCGAGGGGGCAACGCCAGGGCCGCGAGCTCGGCGTCTTCACCACCTGTCATGTGGTGTGCCGGCCCACGCAAGCGGAAGCGGAGGCCTATTACGAGAGATATGCGGTGACCGAGGCCGATCGCGGAGCTGTCGATTATCACATGACGCTGAAGCGGAAATTCTCCGGCTCCCACGACGAGGCGACATTCCGGCTGCATGCCAAGCGCTTTGCCGGCGGGGCGGGGACCTATCCGCTGATCGGCACGCCGCGAAGGATCGTCGACGAGATGGCGAAGATGCACGCGGCGGGCTTTGCCGGAACCACGGTCTCCTTCGTCAATTTCCTCGACGAGCTGCCCTATTTCATTGCGGCGGTGCTGCCGCCGATGCGGGAAGCGGGGCTCAGGCTGTGAACCGGAACTGGCAAACCACCAGACGCCCTCGTGCTTCGAGGGCCGCTGCGCGGCCACCTCAGCATGAGGGCTATGGATGATGGCTTTCACCGGTCGGCCCATGGCCTATGTCGATCCGCCGCGACGGCCGGCCTTTGCGATGCCGGTGCCGCCGGCGGGCAAGGCGCTGGTCAGCCTGGCGATCAATGAAAGCCCGTTCGGATGTTCGCCGAGCGCGCTGGCGGCGGCGGAAGCGCGGCTGAAAAATCTCCATCGTTATCCCGATCCCTCGAGCCATGAATTGCGGGCGGCCATCGCCGAGGCGCATGGGCTCGACGCGGCGCGGATCGTCTGCGGCAATGGCTCGGAAGAACTTCTCGATGTCGTGGGCCGCATGTTTGCCAGGCCCGGCGACGAGATCGTCATGTCGCAGTCGGGGTTCTTCCAGTTCGCCCTCGTCGCGGCGCGCACCGGCGCCACGCTCGTTCGCGCGCCGGAGCGGGAGTTTGTAACCGACATTGACGGGCTTCTGGGCCTGATCAGCGCGAAGACGAAGATCGTGTTTCTGGCGGTTCCCAACAATCCGACCGGCATTGTCATTCCGGTTGCGGAGATCAGGCGGCTCGCCGCCGCTCTCCCGTCCCAAGTCGTGCTGGTGCTCGATCTCGCCTATGGCGAATATCTGCCGCGGGCCGATCTGGCGGCGCTGATGGGGCTCGCCGGCGACAACATCATCCAGACCCGGACCTTTTCCAAGGCCCATGGGCTGGCGGCGCTGCGGGTGGGGTGGGCGCGGGTGCCGGAATGGATGGTTCCGGGGCTCAGCCTCATTCGCGGCGTCGGCAACATCAATGCCATCGCCCAGGCGTCGGCGGCCGCCGCGGTGCGCGATCCGGGCTTCGTGGCCGAGGTGGCGGAGCGGACCGCGGAACAAAGAGAGATTCTCGGTCGCGGTCTTGCCCGGCTGGGGCTGCACCATGTCGAGGGGCTGGGCAATTTCCTGCTGACCCGCTTTCCGGACGGCGTGAAACTCGAGGAATTCATCGCCCATGCCATGGCCGCGGAAGGCATCTGGCTCCGGCCGGTGGGCGAGCCGGGCTTTGCCAATTGGTGCCGCATCGGCATCGGCACGGCGGCGGAAACGGCGCTTCTGTCGAGCGTGCTTGAGCGATTCCTGATGACAGGCCGTGGGCCACTAAAGTAGCATCAACCACTTATCCAAAGGGAGGAAGAAATGAAAAAGTCAGTCGTCGCGTTTGCCGCGGCAGCCATGCTCGGCACCAGTGCCATGGCGCTTGCCGCCGATACCAAGATCGGCATCTTGATGGATATCACCGGGCCCATCGCCAGCTTCATTCCGCCGATCCAGAACGCCGCCAACCTGGCGATCAAGCAGGTGAACGAGCAGGGCGGCTTGCTCGACGGCCAGGCCGTCGCCGTCTATGGCGACACGACGGGGGCGGCCCAGGCTTCGGTCGACGCGGCGGGCAAGCTGGTCAATATCGAGAATGTGCCGATCATCATGGGGGCGCTGATGTCGGGCACCACCATCGCCGCCGCCGAGGCGGTCACGATCCCGGCCGGCGTGGTGCAGATTTCGCCCACCGCCACATCGCCCGCCATCACGGCGCTGAAGGACGGCGACCTGCTCTACCGGGTCGTGCCGTCGGATAATTACCAGGGCGCGGTGCTGGCCAAGATGGTGCTCGACGAGGGCATCAAGAAAGTGGCGGTCACCTATGTCAACAACGACTACGGCGTCGGCATCGGCCAGACCTTCATGGAAGCCTACAAGGCCCTGGGCGGCGAAATCGTGGCCGAAGCCAAACACGAGGAAAAGAAGAACTCCTACCGCTCGGAACTCGCCACCCTCGCCAAGGGCGGCGCCGAGGCCCTGGTGGTTGTGGCCTACGCCGGCGACTCGGGCTCGACCATCGTCAAGCAGGCGCTGGAAGGCGGGCTCTTCACCCGCTTCATCGGCACCGACGGGTTGCGCGACGAGGCGCTGATCAAGGAAGTGGGCGCGGACGCGCTCAAAACCTCGTTCTTCTCGTCCCCCACCTCGCCCGCCGACAATCCGGCCCAGGCGAAGCTGCATGAGATGTTCAACGCCGAATACAAGGAAGGCGCCGACAAGGCCTTCGTCGACCAGACCTACGATGCCACCTTCCTGGCGCTGCTGGCGATCGAGAAGGCGGGTTCGGCCGACCGCACCAAGATGGCGGCGGCGCTGCGCGAGGTTGCCTCGGCACCGGGCGAGAAAATCGGTCCCGGCGAATGGGCCAAGGCCAAGGCGCTGATCGCGGCCGGCAAGGACATCGACTATGACGGGGCCGGCGGGGCCTACGACTTCGACGCCAACGGCGACGTGCTCGGCTATATCGGCAAATTCGTTGTCGACGGCGACAAGTACAAGCAGACGGCGGTGATGCAGTAACCGGTTCCTCATGCTGAGGTGCGAGCGAAGCGAGCCTCGAAGCATCGGCCAAGATTAGAACTTGCGGCCGGCCCTTCGAGGCATCGCCTTCGGCGATGCACCTCAGGGTGAGGGACTTTCTTGCATCCGATGATCACCCTTGAACACATCACGGTCGATTTCGGCGGTCTTCGCGCCGTCGACGATGTGAGCTTCGACATTCCGTTGGGACGCATCACTGGGCTGATCGGGCCCAATGGGGCGGGCAAGACGACGCTGTTCAATGTGGTTGCCGGTCACGTTCCGCCGAGCTCCGGCCGGGTGCTGCTGGAGGGCGCGGACATCACGCGGCTCAAGCCGCACCAGCGCGCCGAGCGGGGACTGGCGCGGACATTTCAAATTCCGCAGGAATTCGCGCGGCTGACGGTCCTGGAGAATCTGATGGCGGCGGCCTCGGCGCCGCTGGGCGAGAATGTCTTCAATGTCGTGTTCCGCCGGGCGCGATTTCTCGCCGAAGAACGGGCGATCTTCATGCGCGCCAGGGAGACGATCGCATTTCTCGAGCTTGACCGGGTGGCGGGGGAGAAGGCGGGCAACCTGTCGGGCGGGCAGAAGAAGCTGCTCGAACTCGCCCGCGCCCTGATGCGCGAGCCCAGGATCGTGCTGCTCGACGAGATCGGCGCCGGCATCAACCGCACGCTGCTGGCCAAGATCGCCGAGAAGATCAAGCTGCTCAACCGCGAACGGGGGCTCACTTTCTGCCTGATCGAACACGATCTCGATTATGTGGCGAAACTCTGCGACAATGTGGTGGTGATGGCGCAAGGCGCGGTGCTGACCCGCGGCAGCGTGGAGGCGGTGCGCCAGGATGAGCGCGTCATCGAAGCCTATTTCGGCGGCGGCAAATACGAGCACCGGGCATGAGCGCGCTCCTCAAAGTGGCGGGACTTACGGCGGGCTATGGCGGCGTGCCGGTGATCGAGGCGATCGATCTCGAGGTCGCGGAGAACAGCGTCACCGTCATCATCGGTCCCAATGGGGCGGGCAAATCGACGCTGCTGAAATCGGTCTTCGCGCTGACCCGGATCGCCGCCGGCACCATCATGCTGGGGGATCGCGACATCACCGGGCTTGCCACTTCGGCGCTGGTGCCGATCGGCATTGCCGCCGTGCCGCAGAACCGCAACGTGTTTCCATCGCTGACGGTCGCGGAAAATCTCGACATCGGCACCTACGCGGCGGCGCCCAAGGACCATGCCGGAACGCAGGAAAAAATCCTGACACTGTTTCCCGATCTCAAGTCCAAGCTCAGCCAGGCGGCGGGCGAGCTGTCGGGCGGCCAACGCCAGATGGTGGCGATCGGCCGGGCGCTGATGAGCGAGCCCAAACTCCTGCTGCTGGACGAGCCGACGGCGGGGCTGTCGCCGGCCTATCTCGAAAAAATCTTCGATCTCATTCTCGATATCCGCCGGACCGGCGTCGCCATCCTGATGGTCGAGCAGAACGCCAAGCAGGCGCTGCGCATCGCGGATCAGGGCCATGTGCTGGTCAATGGCCGCAATTTTATCTCGGGCACGGGCGCGGAGTTGCTGGCCAACGACAACGTGCGGCGCTCGTTTCTCGGGGCCACGGCATGATCGACTTCATCAATCTCTATCTGGTGCCGGCGCTGACGCTTGGCAGCATCTATGCGCTGGGAGCGGTCGGCATCACGATTATTTACGGCATATAGCGCTTTGCCCATTTCGACCAAGGCGACGTCATGTCGATCGGCGCCTATGGCGTGCTCACCGCCGTGTGGTTCATTCCGCTGCATCCCTTGCTGCTCATGCCTTTCGGCATCGTGCTGGCGGTCGTTTCGGCGCTCGCCGCCGACCGCTGGTTCTACCGGCCGCTGCGCAAGCTGCCGACCATCTATACGGTGATCGCCTCCTTCGGCGTGGCGCTGATCCTGCGCTCGTCGATGCAGATCCTGTGGGGCGCCGACAACCAGGTCTATGTGCGCGGCGTGACCATGCCCGTGGTGCTGTTCGACACATTTCGCATCTCGGCGCTGCATGCGGAAGCGATCGTCCTGACACTGATTATTGCCGTGGCACTGCACTTCTTCCTTACCCGCTCGCGCACCGGCCGGGCCATGCGCGCGGTGGCCGACGATCCGGAACTGGCGGCGGTGGCGGGCCTCGACACGGAAAAAGTGATCCGCTGGACCTGGATCATCGGCGCTTCGCTGGCGGCGGTGGCCGGGGTATTCGCCGGAATGGACACGAATGTGCATCCCAATCTCGGCTGGAACTTGCTGCTGCCGATGTTCGCCGCCGCGATTTTGGGCGGCATCGGCAAGCCGATGGGAGCGATGGCCGGCGGCATCATCATTGGCCTCGCCGAGGAGCTCTCGACCTATAACTGGATCGGCGAGGCCTCGCTGGTCTCGCCCTCCTACAAGACGGCCGTGGGCTTCATTATCATGGTGACGCTGCTGATCTTCCGCCCCCAGGGCCTGTTCAAGGGGAGGCTGCTGTAATGGAATGGACCGGGCTTCTCTTCTATCTCGTCGGCTTCCTCATCGCCGGAGGCATCTATGCCATCCTTTGCCTCGCCCTCAATATCCAGTGGGGCATGGGCGGGCTGTTCAATGCCGGGATCGCCGGGTTTTTCGCGGTCGGCGCCTATGCCTCGGCGATCATGACGACTGAGGCCTCGGACAAGCATTTGGGCGGCTTCGGCATGCCGATCCCGGTGGGGCTAGCGGTGGCGGCGATTTTCGCCGGGTTGACCGGCTGGGCCGTGGCCAAGATCTGCGTGCGGCTGAAGAGCGACTATCTGGCCATGGCGTCGATCGGCATCGCCGAAATATTGCGGCTCGTCATCGTCAATGAAAGCTGGATCACCAATGGCAGCCTCGGCATCTCCAATGTCCCGCGGCCCTTCGGCGGGCTGGTGCAGGGCAGGGCGGCGGATTTCGTGTTTCTCGCTGTCGTCTGGGTGGTGGTTGCCATGGTTTATTGGATGAGCGCCAGGCTGCATGACAGCCCGTGGGGGCGGACGCTCAGGGCGATCCGCGACAACGAGCACGCGGCGCGCGCGGCGGGCAAGGATGTCGACCGGTTCCGGCTGCAGACCTTCGTCATCGGCGCCGCCATCATGGGCGTGGCGGGGGGATTGTCGGCGCATTATTTCAAATTCCTGTCGCCCAGCGCCACGGAGCCCTTGCTCGTCACCTTCTTGGTCTGGGTGATGCTGATGGCGGGCGGCTCGGGCAACAACCGCGGCGCCATTGCCGGCGGGCTCGGCATCTGGGCCATCTGGTCGGTCACCGAAATCTTCACCAACCGGCTGCCACCGGAATTGGCGACGCGCTCCTCCTATATTCGCATGCTGCTGATCGGGCTCTTGCTGCAGGCGGTCTTGCAAAAATTCCGCGCCGGCCTCATTCCGGAGAAATCGCCACCGGTGCGCTTCGACGGAAACTCGCCATGAGCAAGGTCACCATCCAGGATGTGGCGCGCATCGCCGGGGTGAGTGTCGCGACCGTCGACCGGGTTCTGAATCGCAGGCCCGGCGTCAGGGCCGTCACCATCGGCAAGGTCGAGACCGCCATCCGCGAGCTCAACTATCAACCCGACCGCATCGCCGCCCGGCTGGCGCGGTCGCGCGAATACCGCTTCTGCTTCGTGCTGCCGGAGCGGCGCAGCGACTTCTGGGAGCGGATCGGCGAGGAGGTGCGGACCATTGCCGAACGCATGGCGGGGGAGCGGGTGTCGATTGCGGTTCGCCTGGCCGATGTGCTGGACGGCGAGCGGCTGGCGCAGTGTCTGGATGGGACCGGCGACATGTTCGACGGCGTCGCCGTGGTGGCGCTGGACCATCCGGCGGTGCGCGAGGCGATCAATGGGTTGATGGCGCGGGGCGTCAGCGTGGTGACGCTGGTGTCGGACGTTCCGGGTTCGAAACGGGTGCATTATGCGGGAATCGACAATTCATCGGCCGGACGCACCGCCGCAAGTCTCATGGGCCGGTTTCTGCGCGGGCTTTCCGGCAAGGTGGGGCTGATCGCCGGGTCGCTGGCGCTGCGCGATCACATCGAGCGGCAATTCGGCTTCGAGCAGGTGATGGCCCATGAATTCCCCGGCCTCGAGATCCTGCCGGTGCGCGAGTCGCGCGACGATTGGCGCAAGCTCGAAGAGATGACGGCGCAGCTTTTGGCCGAGCATCCGGACTTGATCGGCCTCTACAATGTGGGCGGCGGCACTCGTGGCATCGTCTCGGGGCTGGAGGCGGGAGGCAGGGCCCGGGACATCGTGTTCATCGCCCACGAGCTGACCGATCCGACGCGCCGGGCGCTGATCCACGGCACCGTCGATGCCATCATCGGCCAGGATCCCGGCCATGAGGTGCGAAGTGCCGTCCGGGTGCTGCTGGCCAAGGCCGACAATGTGCCGCCGATCGAGTCGCAGGAAAGGATCGGGATCGATATTTTTTTAAGGGATAATCTGCCGTAACTTTGGCTTGGCCCATAGATCAGCTGGCGATGCGGTTGCGGCCGTTGCTCTTGGCGGTATAGAGATTGGCGTCGGCGCGTTGCACCAGGGTGCGGGAATTGTCGTTTTCCCGAAGCTGGGCGATGCCGAAGGAGGCGGTCACCTTGGCGACCTGCGGTTCGCTGCCATTGACCACCCAGACCTGACTCTCAAGCTGGTGCTTGAATTGCGAGGCCAGCCGCATGGCGCTGGTCATCTCGGTCTGCGGCAGGATCACCGCGAATTCCTCGCCGCCATAGCGAGCCACCGTATCGCGGCCCTTGACGTTGCCCGACAAGAGCTTGGCGAAGCGCCGGAGAATCTCATCGCCCACCGGATGGCCGTAATCGTCGTTGATTTTCTTGAAATGATCGAGGTCGGCTAAGACCAGGCACAGGGGGTCCTTGCCGGCGAGCGCGCCGGTGACCTCCTTGGCGAGCGCGAGATCGAAGCCGCGACGGTTGCGCAGGGTGGTCAGCGGATCGGTCAGTCCCAATTCCTGGGCTTCGGCGAGATTGGAGCGCAATTGTTCGATTTGGGCCCGCGAATTTTCGAGATTTTCCTGCAAATCGGCCGATTTGTTGCGTATCTTGTCGTTCTCGGCCATCAGATAGGCGATCATCAGCCGCACTTCCTCGGGCTTGACCATGGCCTGCAGGGAGACATTGGCGCGGGCCAGCGACTTCGAGTAGCCGCCATTGGCTTCGAGATGGGCGTGCAGAAGATTGACCAGGGCGGCGATTTCTCCCTCAAGATACCGGTCGTAGGATCTGGACCATCGCGCCGGTTGCGGCTCTTCCGGCCGGCGGCCGGCGGTGCCGCGGACGGCGGCGGGCGCTGCGCCCAGCATCAGGCTCAGCAAGGCGAAGGCGACGAGCGCGGCGATAACCGCCATGATGAAAGGCTCGTGCAAAGTCTGGCTGATCTGGCCATCGCCATTGATGACCAGCCGCTTCCAGGAGGCGGATTCCCATGGCAGGTAGGCCGAGCCATCGCGGACCGTCTGCAGCCAGGCCGGCCAAAGCACCAACGCGGCGCCGGCGGCGCCGGTGAGGACGGTCAATACGCCCATCGACAGCCGGAGCGCCGGTCGCATCGTCAAGGTCTGGGCCTCATTACAGTGTCAAACCAAGATGCAGGAAATCACCCGATCCTTAGCCAGCGAGGCTTGCGGCAGCCTTGCCGGCGCGCCATGGTAGCCGCCGCCTTATGCAGGGATATCTCATGCGCGCCAAATCGAAAGTCATCGTCACCTGCGCCATCACCGGCTCGATCCATACGCCGTCGATGTCGCCCTAT
>JANMQL010000104.1:0-5136 GCA_031370475.1 Hyphomicrobiales bacterium
CGTCTTCAATCCCGATTTCGGCATCGTGTCCGACGCCAAGGCCGCACTCGAGTTGTTCGTCACGGTCGCAAAAGAGTGGCGCAAAGCCGGCAAACTCCGGGAGCGTCAGGCCTGGCCGGCGTCGTGCCAGGACCGCAAGCGCACCATGCTCAGGCGCACCCACTTCGACGATGTGCCGATCAAGCCGCAGCGCGTCTATGAGGAGATGAACAAGGCTTTCGGCCGCGACACCTGCTAAGTCTCGACAATCGGCCTGTCGCAGATCGCCGCCGCCCAGTTCCTGCATGTCTACAAGCCGCGCCACTGGATCAATTGCGGCCAGGCGGGGCCTTTGGGCTGGACCATTCCGGCGGCCTTGGGCGTCGTCGCCGCCGAACCGGACAAGGACGTGGTGGCGATTTCCGGCGACTACGACTTCCAGTTCCTGATCGAGGAATTGGCCGTCGGCGCCCAGTTCAACATGCCCTACATCCATGTGCTGGTGAACAACTCCTATCTCGGACTGATCCGCCAGTCGCAGCGCGGCTTCCAGATGGATTATTGCGTACAGCTTGCCTTCGACAACATCAACGCGCCGGAGCTCAAGGGTTATGGCGTCGATCATGTGAAAGTGGTCGAGGGCCTGGGCTGCAAGGCGATCCGCGTCACCGAGCCCGATCAAATCCTCCCCGCCCTGAAACAAGCGCAGAAATGGAAGGCCGAATTCCGCGTGCCCATCGTGGTCGAAATCATACTCGAACGCGTCACCAATATTTCCATGGGCACCGAGCTTGCCAATGTCACCGAGTTCGAGGAGCTTGCCAAGGGCGCCGCCGATGCGCCGACTGCCATTGCCCTTCTGGATTGAGGACCTGCCATGCCGAAATTCGCCGCCAATCTGTCCATGCTGTTCAACGAGGTGGGATTTCTCGACCGCTTCGCCACCGCCGCCAAGGCCGGTTTCAAGGGAGTGGAATATCTTTCGCCCTTCGATTACCCGGCCGGTCAGATCGCCGAGCTCCTGCACAAGAACGGCCTGACCCAGGTGCTGTTCAACCTGCCGGCCGGAAACTGGGGTGCGGGCGAACGCGGCATCGCCTGTCATCCCGATCGCGTGAGTGAATTCCAGGACGGGGTCGGCAAGGCCATCGACTATGCCAAGGCGCTGGGCAACAAGCAGATCAACTGCCTGGCCGGCATCGCGCCCAAGAATGTTCTCCACGAGAAGGCGGAAGAAACCTTCATCGCCAATCTCGGCTTCGCCGCGGCAAAGCTCAAGGAGGCCCGCATCCTGCTCATCGCCGAGCCGATCAACAGCTACGACATTCCGGGTTTCTTCCTCAACCGCTCCGCCCAAGCGATCTCGATCTTCGATCACGTGGGATCGGATAATCTGAAGCTGCAATACGACATCTATCACATGCAGCGCATGGAGGGAGAGCTGGCCCGGACCATCGAGCGCCTGATGCCGCGCATTGCCCATATCCAGATCGCCGGCAATCCGGGCCGCAACGAACCGGACGTGGGCGAGATCAACTATCCCTATCTCTTCGCCCTGATCGACCGGCTTGGCTACGCGGGCTGGATCGGCGCCGAATACAAGCCGGCCAAGACCACCGAGGAAGGCCTCGGCTGGATGAAACAATGGAGACGGTAAAATGAAAGTCGGATTCATCGGGCTGGGCATCATGGGAAGCCCCATGGCGGGGCATTTGCTGAAAGGCGGTCACGCTCTGCTTCTGAACACGCGCGGCAAGGTGCCGGCCGAATTAACCGCCGCGGGCGGCGTCGCTTGCGCCACGGCGGCCGATGTCGCACGCCAGGCCGATGTCATCATTATGATGCTGCCCGACACGCCCGATGTGGAGAAGGTGCTATTCGGCAAAGGTGGTGTCGCCGAGGGCCTGAGCAAGGGCAAGACCGTCGTCGACATGAGCTCGATCTCGCCCATCGAGACCAAGCGTTTCGCCGCCCAGATAAATGCGCTGGGCTGCGATTACGTCGATGCGCCGGTTTCCGGCGGCGAGGTCGGCGCCAAGGCGGCGGCGCTCACAATCATGTGCGGCGCCAGCGAGCCGGCCTTCGCCCGCGTCAAGCCGCTGCTCGATCTGATGGGCAAGAACATCACCCTCGTCGGCGGCAATGGCGACGGCCAGACCACCAAGGTCGCCAATCAGATCATCGTGGCGCTGACCATTCAGGCGGTGGGCGAAGCGCTGCTCTTTGCTTCCAAGGCGGGCGCCGATCCCGCCAAGGTGCGCCAGGCTTTGATGGGTGGCTTCGCCTCCTCCAAGATTCTCGAAGTGCATGGCGACCGCATGGTGAAGCGGACTTTCAATCCGGGCTTCCGTATCGCGCTGCACCAGAAGGATCTCAATCTCGCCCTTGACGGCGCCAAGGCTTTGGGCCTGTCGCTCCCCAATACGGCGGTGGCGCAACAGATGTTCAGCGCCTGTGTCGCCAATGGCGGCGCCGCCTGGGACCATTCGGCACTGGTCAAGGCGCTGGAGCTCATGGCAAACCATGAGATCGGCGGGGGCAAGAAGGTGGGCTAGGGGGCCTGCTGAAACGATTGCTCCCGAAGAGGGGGAAATCGGATTCACACATGTTCAGAGCGCCGACGTCTCAGAAATTCCCCTTCTCCCCGCACGCAGTGCGGGGAGAAGGTGGCCAACGGCCGGATGAGGGGCCGCCTCCGCGTGACGTCCCAAGAGTTCGACTCGCGGAGAGACCACCCCTCATCCGGCGCTTCGCGCCACCTTCTCCCCGCCGCAAGCGGCGGGGAGAAGGGGAAATTGGAGAGAGGCCGGTTGGTGCAAGAGGGGGGAGTTGATGGCGTCATCCGGTTTCGATCCCCAGGGGATTCTGCGTTCGCTCTTCGACGCCGCGGTCGATGCCGCCGATCCCGTGCGCGCTGTCGCCGCCTATCTGCCCAAGCCGCCCTTGGGCCGCACCGCGGTGGTGGGCGCCGGCAAGGCCGCTATTCAAATGGCGGCGGCGGTCGAAGCCAACTGGCCGGGGCCGCTCGAAGGTTTCGTGGTGGCGCCCCATGGCTATGTTTCGACCCTGAAGCGCATCGAGACGGTCCATGCCCGCCATCCGGTGCCCGATTCCGGCAGTCTGGCGGCGGCGGACAAGGCGCTGACTCTTGCCGCCACCCTCGGCAAGGACGATCTGCTGATCGCGCTCATCTCCGGCGGCGGCTCGGCGTTGATGTCGAAGCCCGCTCCCGGCATTGCCATGGAGGAAAAGCTCGGGCTTGTTTCGGCCCTGCTCAAATGCGGCGCCAACATCGCCGAACTCAATTGCGTGCGCAAACAGGTTTCCGCCGTCAAGGGCGGCAGGCTCGCTCAAGCGGCGGGCGCGGCGGCGATCCACACGCTGGTCATTTCCGATGTGCCGGGCGACGATCCGGCCATCGTTGCCTCGGGTCCGACGGTCGCCGATCCGACTTTGAAGCGCGACGCGCTTGCCATTCTCGAGCGCTACCGGATCGCCATTCCCGCCTCGGTGCGCCGCTGGCTCGAAGTGCCCGATGAGACGCGCAAGCCTTTGCGCCGCGACAATGAAGTGCGCGTCATCGTCTCGCCGCGGGCCTCCTTCCGCGCCGCCTCCACCAAGGCGAGAGAGATGGGATTGAACGTGCTCTATCTCGGCGACCGCATCGAGGGCGAATCGCGCGAGGTGGCCAAGGTCCATGCCGGGATCGCCTTGCAGATTCAGCAGAATGACGCGCCGGTGAAGAGACCCTGCGTCGTACTGTCGGGCGGCGAAACCAGTGTGACGGTGCGAGGCCGAGGCCGGGGCGGGCGCAATGTCGAATTCATCCTGTCGCTGGCTATCGCGCTCGCCGGTGAAAAGGGAATTCACGCTCTTGCCGGCGACACCGACGGAGTCGACGGCATGGAACAGATCGCCGGCGCGTGGATTTCGCCCGATACGCTGGAGCGGGCCCGCGGCCTCGGCCTCGACGCCATGGCCTTCCTCGAAAACAACGACGCCCACGGTTTCTTCGAAAAGCTCGGCGATCGCATCGTCACCGGCCCGACCCAGACCAACGTCAACGATTTCAGGGCCATTCTGATAGGCATGCCATGAAGGCATCGGAATCCTTCATCGCCATCGGCCACCGCTATTTCATTGCGGTGGCGGAGACGGGTTCGGTGCGCGCCGCCGCTCGCCAGTTGAATGTTGCCGCCTCCGCCATCAGCCGCCAGCTCATCATGCTCGAGGCCCAGCTTGGCATCGCGCTCTTCGACCGCGGCGGCCGCAATCTGGAGCTGTCGCCGGCGGGCGATGTGCTGCTGCGAGGGCTTCGCGCCGCATCCCAGGGCCACGAAGAAACCCTCGATCACCTGAGCGCGCTGCGCGGGCTGAAAAGAGGCCGCGTCCGGGTGGCGACCGTCGAGAGCATTTCCGTTTCCGTGCTGCCCGACGTTCTGCTGGAATTCGCCAGGCGCTATCCCGGCCTCCAGGTGACGGTGACGGTGGCGGGCTCCGATGCGGTGACCGAGCTGGTGCGCGATCACCATGCCGATGTCGGCTTCACCTTCAATCCCACCGCCCTCGAGGGCATCGAAGTCGAACTCACCCGCGACCTGCAATTGGGCGCCACCATGGCGCCCAGCCATCCGCTGGCCGGGGCCAAGAAGCTGACGCTTGCCGAGTGTCTCGCCTATCCGGTGGCTTGGCCGTCGCGGGGCTTAAGTCTTCGGGCCATTCTCGACCGCGCCACCACGATCATGGCCCGCCAGCCGCAGCCCGTCTTCGAGTGCAATTCACTGCGGCTGATGGCCTCGCTCGCCCGGCGCGGCAGTTGCATCGCTTTCCAGACGCCGATCGGCATCGAGCAGGAACTTGAAGCCGGGACCCTTGTGTTCGTGCCGCTCACCGACCGCCGGCTCCCGGCCGACCGGCTGATGATCGTGCGCCGCCCCGGCCGCACCGGCAGGCTTGCGGCCGATGCCTTTCTGGCGCTTGCCAAGGAGCGGTTGCCGGCCGGCAGGGATGTACGAAAATAGTGCACGGTCTGTAATATTTACTCTGCTTTTTCGAACGGCAAGATTGTGTTAGTGAAGATCGCAAGCGGCAAAATCAAGAACCGCAGACGACCAAGGGGAACAGGAAGCGACCATGGGCCGCCTCACCACGCATGTG
>JANMQL010000113.1:0-3105 GCA_031370475.1 Hyphomicrobiales bacterium
CTTTCATGGCCAGTGCCGGGGTGCTTGCCGACCATATCATTCCCTGCAAGACCTATGCGGAACTTGTGGATGCCATCGAGACGCCGCGCCCGATAATTGTGCTGGTGAAAGCGGGCGAAGCTGTGGACGAGCAGATCACGCATTTGCGCGAATTGATGGAGGCAGACGATATTATCATCGATTCCGGCAATGCGAATTTCCACGACACCCAGCGGCGCTTGGCGGAATTGCAAAACTCGGGCCTCGTCTTCATCGGCATGGGCATTTCCGGCGGCGAAGAGGGCGCCCGCCACGGTCCTTCGATCATGGTCGGCGGCAGGGCCGAATCCTACACCCGCATTGAAAACATCCTCTTGGCCATTGCCGCGAAATTCCAAGGCGAGCCCTGCGCCGCCTGGCTCGGCCCCGATGGTGCCGGTCATTTCGTCAAGACCGTCCACAACGGCATCGAATATGCCGATATGCAGATGATCGCCGAGATTTACGGCATCCTGCGCGACGGCCTGGGACTCACGCCCGCCGCCATGGCCGCCATCTTCGCCCGCTGGAATGGCGGCCCGCTGCAATCCTATCTCATCGAAATCACCGCCAAGGTCTTGGCCGCCACCGACCCCGGCACCGGCAAACCCATGGTCGATGTGATCCTGGATCGCGCCGGGCAGAAGGGCACCGGCCGCTGGTCGGTGATCGAGGCCGCAATGCTCGGCGTTCCGGCCACCGCCATGGAAGCCGCCGTCGCCGCGCGCGGCCTTTCGGCCATGAAGGCCGAGCGCGAAAGCGCGGAGGCCGCCTATCGCATTCCGCCTTCGCCCATCGATGTAAAGGACCGTGAAGGCTTCATCGCCGATCTTGAACGCGCTCTGCTCGCCGGCAAGATCGCGGCTTACGCCCAGGGCTTTGCCGTCATGGATGCGGCCTCGCGTGAATTCGGCTGGAACCTGCCTTTGGCGGCGATCGCCAAAATCTGGCGGGCCGGCTGCATCATCCGCTCGCAGTTTTTGGGCCAGATCGCCGCCGCCTTCGCCGCTTCCGGGCCTTTGCCCAATCTGCTGCTGGCCCCGCCATTCGTGGAGCTGATGCGCCGGTCGCACGGCAGCCTTCGCGCCGTCGTCGCCCGCGCCGCCGCGGGTGCCATACCGGTTCCCGCCCTCTCCGCCGCCCTTTCCCATTTCGACGCCTACCGCCAGGCCCGCGGCACCGCCAATCTCATCCAGGCCCAGCGCGACTTCTTCGGCGCCCACGGCTTCGAAAGAGTGGATGCCCCCGGCGAACACCATGGGCCGTGGAGCAGCAGGTAGCCGTCAGTTTCTCGGGCTCGCGGGCCGTTTCAATATCCCGCTCCAGCCAGCCGATGGGTGGTATGCGCTTGGATTCGAGGCGCTTTTCGGAGGGGCAATGCAAATCCGAGGCTCTGGTACTCACTTTACGCAAGGATACATATCGTTAGGGAATAGGGAGTAAACCCTAAGTGGTGTCACGCATGACACTTCAACGGTGTGGCCCCAGCTCGACTCCCAAGGAGACTGGGGCCATTTTTTCCTCGGCATGCGGATAAGGGAAAAATGATCCGTACACGGACATATCACCCGATCCTCCGTCCCATGCACAGGACCGGATTGATCTCGTAGCCGAGCTTTTCGTAAAAGCCGCGCACCGCCTCGTTCTCGGCCCGCACCAGCAGATTGATTTTCCACACGCCGCGCTCCGCCAGCCAGGCTTCGGCGGTGCGCACCGCCGCCTTGCCGAGGCCGCGGCCGCGATGGCCGGGCGCGACCGCCACATAATAGAGCATGCCGCGATGGCCGTCGTGGCCCACCATCGCCGATGCCGCGATGATGCCCTCGGCTTCGCCGACGAGGATTGTCGAGGAAGCGCCGGCGCGGGCGAGGGCGATATCTTTTTGCGGATCGTTCCAGGCCCGCGTCAACCCGCAGGCCCGCCACAGCTCGATGACCGCCTCGACATCGGCATCGGCGATGGTACGGAATTGCATCACGCGGGCAGCACCTTGCCGGGATTGAGGATGCCATGCGGATCGAACAGCCGCTTCACATCCTGCATCATCCGCAGTTCCACCGGCGATTTGATCTCCCGCATGTGCTCGCGCTTGAGTTGGCCGATGCCGTGTTCGGCGCTGATCGAGCCGCCATGCTTCAAGACCACGGCGAACACCGCCTCGTTCATGCCTTGCCAGGTATCGAGATAGGCCTGCTTGTCCATGCCGGCAGGCTGCGTCACGTTGAAATGCAGATTGCCGTCGCCCATGTGGCCGAAGGCCATGACGCGCGCATCGCCCATGAAACCTTTGACCGCCGCGGTGGCCTCGGCGATGAATTGCGGCAGGTGCGACACCGGCACCGCGACATCGTGCTTGATCGAGCCGCCCTCGAATTTCTGCGATTCCGGCATCAACTCGCGGATCGCCCACAATTCCCGGCGCTGCCCGTCCGATTGCGCCACCGTGGCATCGCTCGCCAGCCCCCTCGCCATCGCCTCTTCGAGGATGCGCAGGAAGCAGCCCTCCGGCGGATCGGCGAGTTCGGCCAGAACATACCAGGGCGAGCTTTGCGCCAGCGGATTGCGCACCCCCATGTGCTTGACCGTGAACTCCATGCCGATGGCCGGCAGCAGCTCGCAGGCCACTACACGATTGCCGCTCATCTCGCGCGCCAGCCCCAGGAGATCGACCGCGGCTTGCGGATCGGGCACCGCCACGAAAGCCGTCTCATGCGATTTGGGCTTGGGAAAAAGCTTCAGCACCGCGCCGGTGATGATGCCGAGGGTTCCCTCCGCGCCGATGAACAGGTTCTTGAGATCGTAGCCGGTATTGTCCTTGCGCAGCCTTCTCAGGCCCTGCCACACCCGCCCGTCCGCCAGCACCACTTCAAGCCCGAGGCAGAGATCGCGGGCATTGCCATAGGCCAGCACATTGAGCCCGCCGGCGTTGGTCGCGAGATTGCCGCCGATGCGGCAGGAGCCTTCCGAGGCGAGGCTCAATGGAAACAGCCGGTCCACGGCATCGGCCGCCTCCTGCACCGATTTGTGCGTCACGCCCGCCTCGACCGTCATCGTATTGTTGGCGGCGTCGACCTCGACGATGCGGGT
>JANMQL010000174.1:0-3351 GCA_031370475.1 Hyphomicrobiales bacterium
ATGCCGAGGCCGTTGAGGTTCGAGGTCTTGCCCTGGTCGGTCGCCATGCCGAAAGTGGTGTAGCGTTTGGTATGCTCGACCGATTCATAGCCTTCGCGCTGGGCGAGTTCGAGATCGGCGGCGGTCACATCGTTCTGGAAATCGATGAAGTGCTTGTTGCCTTCGTTGTATTTGCCGGTGGCCGGCGCGAACCAGATGGGCTCCAGCGGATTCTGCGGTTCCTGGCCGGTTTTCGGCAATTTGATCTTGGCGGATTTGGCCTTGGGCATCGTTGCCTTCGCCGCCTTCTCGCCCGCCGCATAGGCCTCGGTCAATGTGTCGGCGAGGGTGAATGTGCCGTTGGCGGCACCCACCGCCTGGATGGGATCGGCATGGCGATCCGGCCGGAAGCTTTGCAGTGTCTCGTCGAACCTGATCTTGCCGCCATTGTGGCACCACAAATGCAGGGCCGGATTCGAGCCGCCCGACATGGCGATGAAATCGCAGTCGACTTTTTTCTCGGCGATGACCCGTCCCTGGCCCTTGCGATAGGCGGCGACCTTGACATTGGCGATGTTCAATCCGCCGAGCGTGGTGTTGACGGCGGAAATCACCGAGCTCGTCGCGACATCAATGCCGGCCTCGCGCGCCTTGGCGGGGAGCGCCCCTTCGGCGCGGCCGCGCGAATCGACGACGCGTACGCCGATGCCCGCCTGCCTCAGTGCCAGAGCGGTGAGATAGGCATCGTCATTGTTGGTGAAGACCACGCCCTGGGCTCCGGGTGCCACGCCATAGCGCTCCACCATGGCGCGGGCGGCGCCCGCCAGCATGATTCCGGGCCGGTCGTTATTGGCGAAGGCGATGGGCCGCTCGATGGCGCCGGTCGAAAGAATCACCTGACCAGCCCGCACCTTCCACAGGCGGTGGCGCGGCACGCCGGCGGCGATCAGGGCGGAGTCGTGATCGGCGACGCGTTCGAACAGCATCAAATGATTGTGGTGCCAGTGGCCGACGACCGTCGTGCGCGTCAGCACATGCACGTTTTCGGCCTCGGCAAGTATTTCCGCCTTGCCGCGCGCCCAGTCGATCTGCGGCTTGCCGTCGATCATGCCACCCGAAATATCGGCCAGGCCGCCGAAGCGCGGATTCTCATCGGCGATGATGACTCTGGCGCCGCTTGCCGCCGCCGCTTCCGCCGCCGCCAGGCCGGCAATGCCGGCGCCGACAACAAGCACATCGCAGTGGACGTGAATCTGCTCGTAGGTGTCGGGATCGCGGCCTTCCGGCGCATGGCCGAGCCCGGCGGCGCGGCGGATGAAGGGCTCATAGACATGCTTCCAGAAGCTCTTCGGCCACATGAAGGTTTTGTAGTAGAAGCCACCGGGAAAGAAGCGCGAAAACCTGTTGTTGAGGGCGCCGATATCGAAATTGAGCGACGGCCAGCGGTTCTGGCTCACCGCCACGAGACCGTCGTAGAGCTCGACCTGGGTGGCGCGCAGATTGGGCTCATGCCGCGCCCCGTCGCCGACGCCGGCCAGCGCATTCATCTCCTCGGCACCGATTCCCACTACGCCACGCGGCCGGTGATATTTGAAGCTGCGCCCGAAGACGCGCTGGCCCGAAGCGAGCACGGCGGAGGCCAGCGTGTCGCCGGCAAAGCCGGTCATCGGCTTGCCGTCGAAACTGAAGTGGATCTTCCGGGTGCGGTCGATCAGGCGGCCGCCCGCCGCAAGGCGATAGGGCTTGCTGCTCATGTGCCGGTCCCCGCCTTGAGCTTGTCCTTGAAGAACTCCGCCCATTCGCCGGTGGCGGCGAGCATCAACTCGCGCGGCGGCAGTTCCGTGATGCCGTAATAGGCCTTGAATTCCATGGTCACCGTGTCGCGCGCCGCATGGAACCACTTGCCGCAGCCGCGGTCGCAGCGCCAGCGCTCGAAATGCAGGCCCTTCTGGTTATGGCGGATGAACAAATAATCGCGCTGCTGTTCATCGCTGATATTGGCGGGATCGTGGGTGGCCGGACGGCGTACATGGGCCTGGCCGCCGGCATGAAAGTCGGTCTCGTCGCCTTCGGCGCCGCAGACGGGGCATTTGACGGTCAGCATGCGGACGATCTCCTAGTGCGCCACCGCCGCCGCGACGCTTTCGTCGATCAGGCGGCCTTCGGCGAAGCGGTTGAGCCCGAAGGGCTCGGCGATGGGGTGCGGGCGGTCGTTGGCGACGGTATCGGCGAAAACCCAGCCGGAACCGGGGATCGACTTGAAGCCGCCGGTGCCCCAGCCGCAATTGACATAGAGCCCTTCGACATCGGTCTTGCCGATGATCGGCGAACGGTCGCCGGTCATGTCGACGATGCCGCCCCACATGCGCAGCATCCGCAGCCGTGAAATGATCGGAAAGGTTTCGACCAGCGCCGTCACCGTATGTTCGAGCGATGGGAAGGAGCCGCGCTGCGAATAATTGTTGTAAGGGTCGGTGCCGCCGCCGACGACCAGCTCTCCCTTGTCGGACTGGCTGATATAGCCATGCACCGTGTTGGCCATGACCACGCAGTCGATCACCGGCTTGATCGGTTCCGAGACCAGAGCTTGGAGGCACAGGCTTTCGATCGGCATGCGCACCCCCGCCATCTGCATGATGGTCGAGACATGGCCGGCCGTGACCACGGCAATTTTCTTGGCACGGATCGTCCCCTTCGTCGTCTCGAGCCCCGTGACCTTGCCGCCCTCGCGGTTAATGCCGGTCACCTCGCAATTCTGGATGATGTCGACGCCGAGCCCGTCGGCGCCGCGCGCATAGCCCCAGGCCACCGCATCGTGGCGCCCGGTGCCGCCGCGCGGCTGGTAATAGGCGCCAAGGATTGGATAGCGGCAATTGGCATCGTCGTTGACGATCGGCACGATCTCTTTCACTTCGGCCGGCGCGATCATGCGGCAGTCGAGGCCGGCCAGGCGGTTGGCATGGGCGGTGCGCTTGAAGGCGCGGAGTTCATGTTCCGTTTGGCATAGCATGAGCACACCGCGCGGGGAGAACATCATGTTGTAGTTCAGTTCCTTCGACAGGCCCTCATAGAGCGAGCGCGCCAGCTCATAGATGGCGATGGAGGAATCCTGCAGGTAATTGGAGCGGATAATGGTGGTGTTGCGCCCCGTGTTGCCGCCGCCCAGCCAGCCCTTTTCCACGATGGCGATATTGGTCATGCCGTGGTTCTTCGCGAGATAATAAGCGGTGGCCAAGCCATGTCCGCCAGCGCCCACAATCACCGCGTCATATTCTGCCTTGGGGCTTGGCGAACGCCAGGCGCGTTCCCAGTCTTTATGGTAATTCAGGGCATTGCGGGCCAACGAAAAGATGGAATAACGGGATTTCATGG
>JANMQL010000206.1:0-7250 GCA_031370475.1 Hyphomicrobiales bacterium
CCAATTTGGACCGGTTGTCGGCCGGAGCCGCCATGCCGGGCAACTGGACCGCAAAGGCGGTAAAATTGAGGCTTGGACCCAACCCGTACATATTTACGCCCTACTGTTGCAGGGCCGGCACAGGCTCCCGCAGCTAAGAGGTGCCGCCGGTGATAACGGTGACCGCACGGCGATTCTGCGACCAGCATTGTTCCTCGTCGCACAGGGCCACGGGGCGCTCCTTGCCATAGGCGATCGAGGAAATCCGGTTTGCATCGACGCCATTGGCGATCAGGAATTCGCGTGTCGCCGTGGCCCGGCGGGCGGACAACGAGATGTTGTATTCGCGGGTACCGCGCTCGTCCGCATGGCCTTCCACCTGGATGGTGACGCTGGAATATTGCTGCAGCCATTGGGCCTGGCGGCGCAATGTTTCCTGGGCCTCGGGGGTCAGCGTCGACTGATCGACCAGGAAGTAGATACGATCGCCGACATTGACTGAGAAATCCTGCACCGAGCCGGGCTTGGACTGGTTGGTGCCGGCTTCCAGGTCCGGCGCGTTCTTCTTGGAACAGGCCGCCAGCGCTAGGAAACAGCAGCAGATTGCCGCGATCTTGAGGCCCGCCATACGACGCATCATGTGATCCCACTCCTTCTGTCGGTACCCCGGCAAGACCGGTGCCCGTGCAATTCCCCGCGCTTCAAGGCGCATGCCCGGCAAGAACCGGTCCCATCGGACACTTGTGGCGGAACAGGGTTAATATTTCCTGACCCGCCGCCCAGCCCGCGCCTTTGCGAGCGTGGTTATGACCGATACAGAACGGCGATTTTGTGGCCGATGCGTTCCGTATCCGGATCACTTGAGCCGCGGCGACCAGGCCGGATCGGAAGCGAAACCCGGCGTTGGTATCTGCTGCTCGTTGTAGCCGGAAATATCCACCGAGAAGAGCTGCGGTCCGCCCTGCTCGCCGGCCGATTCGCGGAAGAACATGATCACCCGCCCGTTCGGCGCCCAGGTCGGCCCCTCATTGTGGAAACCCTCCGTGAGAATGCGCTCGCCCGAGCCGTCGGGCTTCATCACGCCGATGGCGAAACGGCCTTCCGACTGCTTGGTGAAGGCGATGTATTCGCCGTCCGGCGACCATACCGGCGTCGAATAGCGGCCGTTGCCGAAGCTGATGCGGGTCTGGCCGGAGCCGTCGGAATTCATAACATAGATCTGCTGCGCGCCGCCGCGATCCGACTCGAACACGATGCGGCTGCCGTCGGGCGAGAAGCATGGCGCGGTGTTGATGGCGGGAACATCGGTCAGCTGGCGCACGTTGCGCGAGCGCAGGTCGAGCTCGTAGATATTGGAATTGCCGCCGTCCTGCAGACTCATGATGACACTCTGGCCGTCGGGCGAGAAACGCGGGCTGAAGCTCATGTTGGGGAACTCGCCGACGATCTCGCGTTGCCGTGTATCGATGTTGAGCAGATAGACGCGCGGCGTCTCGTTGCCGAAGGACATATAGGTAATTTCCTGGGCGTTGGGCGAGAAGCGCGGCGTTAGCACCAGTTCGCCGCCATCCGTCAGGCTGCGCGGATTGAAGCCGTCCTGGTCCATGATCGCCAGCTTCTTCACCCGCCGGTCCTTCGGACCCGACTCGTCGACGAAGACGATGCGGGTGTCGAAATAGCCGTCGATGCCGGTCAGCGATTTGTAGACGATATCCGACATCAGATGACCGATACGGCGCAGGTTCTTGGCCGAGGTGGTGAATTGCTGGGCGGCGAGCTGCTGCTGCGAATTCACATCCCACAGGCGGAATTCGGCGCGGATCTTGTCGCCTTCGAGGAAGACCCGGCCGGTGACCAGCGCCTTGGCCTGGATCTGCCGCCAGTCGGCGAAGCGCGGCTCCTGCTCGAAATTGACAATCTGCTCGATGAAGGATTCGGGCGGCAGCGGGTTGAAATAACCGGAGTGCGCCAGATTGTTGGACATGACCGCCGTGAGGGTGCCCGCCGCTTCTTCGGCGCCCTGGTCCGCCAGGAAAGGCGCAATGGCGATCGGCAGCGGATTGATGCGCCCGCCGGTGACATCGCCAGTGACGGCGCCGGCGGGAATTGCCAGAAGCAACAGGCTGACGCAAATCGCCATCGCGGCGCGCAGCAGGGCGGACGGCTTGCAGGGGCAATTCGGCATCGCGGCGTTTATCCTAGCTGTCAAACATCATGTTGGGATTGAAATTGATCGTGTTGTCCTTCCACAAGTCGTAGCGGTCCCGCGGCAGGAAGCTATAGGCCTGGCAATCGATGACGGCGGATACCGCCGATCGCGCCGTCGAATCGAAGAGCGGATCGGAACTGGGATTGAGAATCTCGGGGATGCCGTTGACGGTTCCGTCCGGATTGAGCAGGAAATGCACCTGGACGACGATCTTGGCTTCGCGCGCTCCCGGCGGCACGGTCCAGCACTCCCGCAGCTTCTGCACCAACGCGTCGACGATATCGGCGGAAATCCGATCGTCCGTACCCTGAAGATTGGCCTCGCCCGGCGCCGGATCGGCGGCAACTTCGCTCGGCTGCTCCGGCGCGGCAGGGGCTGCGTCGGTCTTGTTGAGGAAGGCGGCGATCTGGTCCATGTCCAGCTTTGGTTTTTTCTTTTCCGGCTTTTTCTCGGGCTTTTTTTCGGACTTCTTCTCCTCCGGCTTCTTGTCCGCCGGCTTCTTTTCGATGGTTTTCAGCGTATCGGCGAGGGCCGCGGTGTCGAGCGGCTTGGGTTCTTCTTTTTTCGGCTCCGCCGTCTTGGCTTCCGGCTTTGGCGGCGCGGCCTCGGGCTCCTTCGCCGCCTTCTTGAGTTCCTCGGCGGGCTTCGGCGCCGGCTCGGTTTTCTTCACCACTTCGGTCTTTTTCGGCGCCGGCTTTTCCACCGGCTTCTCCGCCGCCTTCACCGTCGCCTGGCGCTTCGAGACATCCTCGATCTTGCTGATATCGACCTCGATCGCGTCCTGCGGCTTGACCTTGAAAGGTTCCGGCCTCGGCAGCACTACCAGGGCCGCGACGAGAATGGCGCCATGCAGGACCAGCGATGTCGTGAGGCCCCAGCGCATGGTCAGTTGGTCTTTGCCGGTTTTTCCAGATTGCCGGTGACGAGGCCGATCTTGCGGTAGCCGGCGCCGTTGAGCAGGCCCATCACTTCCATTACCGAACCGTAATCGACCGCCGTATCGGCGCGCACGAAAATCTGTTCTTCGTAACCGTTCTTGGCGATGGCCACGAGTTTCGCCGCCAGTTCGCCCAGCGCGATCTTGGTTTCCTGGAGGTAGACGGTCTTGTCGGCCTGCACCGTAATGGTGATCGGCTCGGTCGAGGTATCGAGCTGCTTGGCCTCGGTCTTGGGAAGCTGGATGGGAACGCCCACCGTCATCAGCGGTGCCGCCACCATGAATACGATGAGCAGCACCAGCATGACGTCGACCAGCGGCGTCACGTTGATTTCGCTCATCGGGCGAAACGGCGAGCGCCGCCTGGAATTGCGCCGCGAATATCCGCTTGCCCGTCCGCCTGCCGCTGCCGCCATGCCTACACCCGCTCGTCCAGCTGGCGCGAAATGATCGACGAGAATTCGTCGGCGAAGTTCTCCAGCCGGTTTCCGATCTTCGCGGTATCGGCGGTGAACATGTTATAGAAGATTGTCGCCGGTATGGCGGCAAGAAGGCCGATTGCCGTGGCGAACAGCGCTTCCGCGATACCCGGCGCCACCACCGCGAGATTGGTGTTCTGCGAATTGGCGATCGCCTGGAACGACACCATGATGCCCCATACCGTGCCGAACAGGCCGATGAAGGGGGCGGCCGAGCCGGTGGTGGCGAGGAACAGGAGCCGCGATTCGACGCCCCCCATTTCCTTCTGGATCTGCACGTCCATCACCTTTTCGATGCGCTTCTGCACGCCCTGGAAACCGGCCCGCAAAGCCGCGTCCTGGCTGCGTTTCCATTCGCCCATGGCGGCCATGAAAATGGCCGACAGCCCGACATTGCTGCGCGGCCCCATGGTCAGATAGAGGTCTTCCAGCGACTGGCCGGACCAAAAGAGCTGCTCGAAGCGGTCGTTGGCGCCATTCATCCGCCGCACCACGATATATTTCTCGAAAATGATGGCCCAGCACCAGATCGAGGCGGCGGCCAGGCCCACCATGACCAGAAACACCGGCCAGCTCGCCTGCCAGACGAGGTGCCAAAGCGAGATTTGCCCGCCCGTGGCGACCGTTTCGACCGTGACTGGATCCATTCTTGTCTTCCCACTGCCGGAGGTGAATTCCGCATCACCCGCAACACTCCGGCACCTATCCCAAGGAGAAGGCGCCGTGAAACAGGTCAAATCTGTCGAAACTGCGGCGATTCGCGGGTTTTTCCCGCGAATCCGCCGGGCCGGCGGACCGGACCCGCCAGCACCCGGTCAATTGCCGATTTTATGGTTAAGGTTGGGTTACGGGCAGGACGGCCATGGCCCCGGCCATGTCCTTGGGCACCCGGCGGGGCTTGCCATGGGCGTCGACCAAGGCAGCCGTAACCTTCGCCTCGAACAGACTCTCCCCGCCGCGCCGTACTTTCTGCTCCAGTTCCAGGCGCGCGCCGGCCAGCTCGACGAAACGGGTCTCGACTTCAAGCAGATCGTCGATGCGAGCCGGCTTGAGGAACTCGCACATCATGCGCCGGACCACGAAGCCCATGCCCTCCAGCCGGTGATGGTGAATACCGAGAAGCCTGAGGCAATCGGAGCGGGCCCGCTCGCAGAATTTGAGATAGTTGGCGTGATAGACGGCGCCGGAGAAATCCGTATCCTCGTAATAGACGCGGATCGGCAGAAGATGGCGGCCGCCGCCGACGCGGCCGGCCAGGTCGGGCCAGGCCTCAGACATCGTGATCGCCGAGCGGCAGCACGCCCTGGGTGATCTCCGGCCGCTGCGGCACGGCCAGCCCCAGATGCTTGAAGGCATGGGGCGTGAGCAGCCGCCCGCGCGGCGTGCGGTTGAGGAAGCCGAGCTGCAGCAGATAGGGCTCGACGATGTCCTCGATGGCATCGCGCGCTTCCGACAGCGAGGCGGCGATGGTGTCGATGCCGACCGGCCCGCCGCCGAAATTGACGGCGATGCAGGAGAGATAGCGGTGATCGAGGGCGTCGAGACCGCGGGTATCGACATCGAGATTGCGCAGCGCCGCATCGGCCGCCTGCCGGTCGATCGACGGGGCGCCGGCGACGGAGGCGAAGTCGCGCACCCGGCGCAGCAGCCGGCCCGCGATGCGCGGCGTGCCGCGCGAACGCCTGGCGATTTCACGCGCCCCATCTTCGGAGACGGCCACTTGCATGACCCGCGATCCGCGGCGCACGATTTCGAGCAGTTCCTCCTCATTGTAGAAGTCGAGCCTGACCGGAATGCCGAAACGGTCGCGCAGCGGCGTCGTCAGAAGCCCGGTGCGCGTGGTGGCGCCGATCAGCGTGAATTTGGCGAGGTCGATCCTGACCGAGCGTGCCGCCGGTCCTTCGCCGATGATCAGATCGAGCTGGAAATCCTCCATGGCCGGATAGAGACTTTCCTCGACCGCCGGGCTCAAGCGGTGGATTTCATCGATGAACAGCACGTCGCGCTCTTCGAGATTGGTGAGAAGGGCGGCGAGATCGCCGGCCTTGGCGATGACCGGGCCCGAGGTTGCCCGGAAATTCACCCCCATCTCGCGCGCCATGATCTGCGCCAGCGTCGTCTTGCCGAGACCCGGAGGGCCGGCAAACAGCACATGATCGAGCGCTTCGCCTCGCCCCTTCGCCGCCTCGATGAACACCCGCAGATTCTGCTTGACCTTGGCCTGGCCGATGAAATCTTCCAGACGCTGCGGCCTGAGATGCGTGTCGATGGCATCCTCGGGCCTCACGTCGCGGTCGATGAGGCGCTGGTTCATGCGGTTGCCAGCTCCCTGAGCGCCAGCCGGATCAATTTCTCCGTGGGCGGATCGTCGCCCGCCTTCTTCATCGCCGCGGCAACCGCGATTCCCGCCTGCATCTGGCCGTAGCCGAGATTAACCAGGGCCGAGACCGCGTCCGACGCCGCCGTGGGCCTTGGCGCATCGAGATCGGCCTGCAGCCTGGCCAGAGCCGCATCGGCGGGCGCGAAGGCCGGCGCCTTGTCCTTGAGCTCGAGCACGATGCGTTCGGCGAGCTTCTTGCCCACGCCTTGGGCGCGGCCGATCATCGCCTTGTCCTGGAGTGCTATGGCATTGGCGATGTCATGAGCCGACAGCGTGGAAAGGATGGCGAGCGCCACCTTGGTGCCGACCCCCTGCACCGTCTGCAGCAGCCGGAACCACTCGCGCTCCAGCGTCGAGGCGAAGCCCACCAGCCTGATCATGTCCTGGCTCACCAGCATTTCCGTGTGCAGCTCGGCGAATTCGCCGGCTGGCGGCAAAGCGGCAAGCGTCTTGGCCGAACAGAAGACGTGATAGCCGACTCCGCCCACGTCGACGAGTGCCCAGTCCGCCCCGTAAGCATCGATCCTTCCCTTGAGCTTGCCGATCATGTGGATGCGGCTGGCGAAACGATATGAAGCTTGGGGAAATAGGTTTTGAAGTAAGTCCGGTCTCTCGTCAGCAGACGGTAACCGCGGATCGCCGCATGGGCGCCGATGAAAAAATCCGGAAGTGGGGCGGTCTTCGTCCCGCCCCGTCGCCGATATTGCTTGAAGGCCTGGCCGGCAACGAACGCCGCGGCCCATGGCATGTCTTCCCGGCGATAAAGTCTTTCGTCGAGAAAATTGTCAGTGTCCTCAATTCGATCGAATGCTCCTGAAACCTCACAATAGATCACGGCATTCAATACCAGCTCTCCCGATCGCATACTGTCCTGCAACACCGCCGACGACCAGGCAAACCAGACAGGATCCAATGTCACGATATCCAGAAGTACGTTAGAGTCGACCAGGGTCGAGGTCATTCCAAGGGCCTCTGGTGATTTCCATGATTTCATTTGTGGTCAGGCCCGAAGTGCCCGTACCCTTTACACGTTCAAGCCAATTCTCGAATTCCCTCATGCGCTTGGAAGGCTCATCCTGGATTTCCTCGGCTTTGACAATCTTCACCGCATCGCCATCCATGACAATTGCGACATTGGTCCCCGGCATGAATCCGGCTCTCCTCCGGATATCGAGTGGAATGGTCACCTGTCCTTTTTGGGTTACACGCATGGTAATACCTCCAAAGTATTACCTACCAAACAACAGTGAACAAGTCAAGAACGCG
>JANMQL010000431.1:0-12637 GCA_031370475.1 Hyphomicrobiales bacterium
TCGCCGCCACCGACGAGCCGGCGTGAGGACGGGCCATGTTGGCTGGTTTCTAAGTCTTGCCGCGATCTTGTTCATGACTCTAATTGCCAACGCCGCCGGCGTAAAAATCTTGGAACGTGTCGAGTTTCCGGATATCGCCGGCTGGGCGGGCGACGATCATGCGGCCGCCCTTGCCGCATTCCGGCGCTCCTGCACCGAAATTATCGCCGAGGGCCGGGCTTTCCAGCGGCCGGTGAAATTCGGCGGCGATCGCGCCGCGTGGACGGGAGTCTGCCGGGCGGCAGCGGATGCAGTCGATCCCCGGAGATTCTTTGAAACCTATTTCATCGCGCTGCGCGTCCACGATCCCGACCGCGTCGAGGGCCTGTTCACCGGCTATTATGAGCCGGAAGCCCGGGGTAGCCGCAAGCCGTCGTCCGAATTTCATGTGCCGATCTATCGCAAGCCGTCCGATCTCGTGGCGTTCGACGCGGCCACCGAAACGGCGTTCGGCCTCAAATATGGCCGCATGGCTGACGGAAAGCCGGCCGCCTATTTTACCCGCAAGGAAATAGAACAGGGAGCTCTGGCGGGCCGCGGTCTTGAAATCGCCTGGCTCGCCGACTGGGCCGATGCCTTTTTCATTCACATCCAGGGATCGGGCCGGATGCGCTTGCCCGACGGTTCGCTCCTGCGGCTCGCCTATGCCGGCAAGAATGGCCAGCCCTATACCGGGATCGGCCCCCGCCTCGTCGAGCGCGGAGTTTTCAGCCACAAGAACATGTCGATGCAGTCGACCCGTGCCTGGATGGCGGCCCATCCGCAGGAGGCGCGCGAGCTGATGTGGGAGAACAAGTCGTTCATCTTCTTCCGCGAAGTGGACGTGAATGATCCGGCACTTGGGCCGCCCGGCGCCCAGCAAGTCTTGCTGACGCCGCGCCGCAGTCTGGCGGTGGATCGCAGCCTATGGATATTTGGAACGCCCGTCTGGCTCGACACGGCGGCGCCAACGGCGCGCCAAGGCGCAATGGAGCCGTTCCGCCATCTGATGATTGCCCAGGATACCGGGACGGCGATCAGGGGCCATGTGCGCGGCGATGTGTTCTGGGGCGCCGGCGATCAGGCGGCGCTGACCGCCGGCCACATGAAAAGCCCGGGCCGCATGATCGTGCTTCTGCCGCGCGATCTGGCGCAGCGGTTGCTCGACAGTCAATGACCCGCAAGCTGCCCGATCATGAGCTGTGGACCGAAATTGCCAAATCGGTGAAACCATTGCGCCGGCGCGGGACCAGGAAAGCGCCTCCGGCAGTGGAGCCGCCGAAACCAGCGCCGAAAATTCCCGTCACCCATGTTCATGTTCCGCGTAACCATGCCAAGGTGCCGCCACCGATTACCGGCTTTGACCGCCGCACCACACAGAAACTGACGCGCGGCAATGTCGAGATCGAATCGCGCTTCGATCTGCACGGCACCGGCGTTGAGGTGGCGCGTGGCCGGCTGCTGCAGTTCCTGCGCCGGGCCCATGCCGAGGCACTGCGCACGGTACTTGTCATCACCGGCAAAGGCGACTCGCCCTATGCCCGCCATACCCTGCATGGATCGGATCATTTCCACGCGCCCGAACGTCAGGGCCGGTTGCGCCGCTTGCTACCGGAATGGTTGAATGAGCCGGAATTCCGCACCCTGGTTTCCGGTTTCCAGCCGGCCCACCCGAAGCACGGCGGCGGCGGCGCCTTCTATGTGCGAATGCGGCGGACGCGCGAGCGCTCATGACTCCCTTTGGCGAACGCATGCGCAAGCTTCGCGCCGAACGCGGCGTGACGCTCGAGACCATGGCGGAGGCAGTCGGCGTATCTCCCGCCTATCTCTCGGCGCTTGAACACGGCAAGCGCGGCCGTCCCGGCTGGCATTTGATCCAGCGCATCATCTCCTATTTTAACATCATCTGGGACGAAGCCGAGGATGTCGTGCGCCTGGCGCGCATCTCGCATCCGCGCATCGTGATCGACACCTCGGGCCTCGATCCCAGGGCCACGGCGCTGGCCAACCGGCTGGCCGACGAAATCGGCAGGCTCGATATCCGTGCGCTCGCCGAATTACTGGCAATTCTTGACGGTCGCAAGACCAAGTCTAAAGGATGAACTTGGACAGATCGGCGTTCTTGGCGAGATCGCCGACATGCTTGTCCACATAGGCCGCGTCGATCTTCACCGTTTCGCCGGAACGGTCGGTGGCGGCGAAACTCACTTCGTCGAGCACCCGCTCGAGAACCGTCTGCAGCCGCCTGGCTCCGATATTCTCGATTGCCGCATTGGTATCGGCCGCGATCCCGGCGATTGCCGCGATGCCGTCCTCGGTGAAGTCGAGAATGACGCCTTCGGTCGCCAGCAGCGCCTTGTATTGCTTGATGAGGCTCGCTTCCGGCTCGGTCAGGATGCGCTTGAAATCTTCCCGCCCCAAGGCTTTGAGCTCGACGCGGATCGGCAGCCGCCCCTGTAATTCCGGTAGCAGGTCTGACGGCTTGGCGAGGTGAAAAGCGCCCGAGGCGATGAACAGGATATGGTCGGTCTTGACCGGGCCGTGCTTGGTTGAAACCGTGGTGCCCTCGATTAACGGCAGCAAATCGCGCTGTACGCCCTCGCGGCTGACATCGGCGCCCTGGCGCTCGGAGCGGGCGCAGATTTTGTCGATCTCGTCGAGAAACACGATGCCGTTGTTTTCCACCGCGTCGATTGCCTCCTGCACGATCTGCTCCTGATCGAGCAGCTTGTCGCTTTCCTCCGCCAGCAGCAGCTCATGGCTGGCCTTGACGGTCATGCGCCGCGTCTTGGTGCGGTTGCCGAAGGCCTTGCCCAGCATGTCGGAAATATTGATGACGCTCGCCGATGAACCGGGCATGCCGGGAATATCGAAACTGGGAACGCCACCCGTATCGGCCACCTGGATTTCGATTTCCTTGTCGTCGAGCTCACCCGCCCTAAGTTTCTTGCGAAAACTCTCTCGCGTCGCTTCCGTGGCATTGGCGCCGACCAGCGCCTCGACCACGCGGGCCTCGGCGTTGAGCTGCGCCTGGGCCTCGACACCCTTGCGCCGCGCCGCCTTTATCATGCCGATGCCCGATTCCAGCAAGTCGCGGATCATCTGGTCGACATCGCGCCCGACATAGCCGACCTCGGTGAATTTCGTCGCCTCCACCTTGATGAAGGGCGCATTGGCAAGCCTGGCCAGGCGCCGGGCGATTTCGGTCTTGCCGACGCCGGTGGGCCCGATCAGCAGGATGTTCTTCGGCATCACCTCCTCGCGCATGACGCCAACGAGCTGCTTGCGCCGCCAGCGATTGCGCAGTGCGATCGCCACGGCCCGCTTGGCGTCGGTCTGGCCAACGATGTAGCGGTCGAGTTCGGAAACGATCTCGCGGGGAGAAAAATCGGTCATTCGAGGCTTTCGAGCGTGACGTTGGTGTTTGTGTAGACGCAGATTTCTGCGGCGATCGCCATGGCCTTGCGGGCGATGGCCTCGGCGTCCAGGTCCATGTCGATCAGCGCCCGCGCCGCGGCCAGGGCGTAATTGCCGCCGGAGCCGATGGCGGTGACGCCGCGCTCCGGCTCCAGCACGTCGCCGGTACCGGTGAGCACCAGGCTGACCGAGCGGTCGGCAACGATCATCATGGCTTCCAGCCGCCGCAAGTAGCGGTCGGTGCGCCAGTCCTTGGCCATGTCGACGCAGGCCCGGGTGAGCTGGGTTGGATATTGCTCGAGCTTGGCTTCCAGCCGCTCGAACAGCGTCATGGCATCGGCCGTTGCTCCGGCAAAGCCGGCGATCACATGGCCGCCGCCCAGGGGCCTCACCTTCTTGGCATTGCCCTTGATCACCGTCTGGCCAAGGCTCACTTGGCCGTCACCGGCAATCACCACCTTGCCACCCTTGCGGACCGTCAGGATGGTGGTTCCGTGCCATTGCAGCGGTTCGCTCATGTCCTGTCCTTTCTTCTGCCCGGCCCCATGTAGGACCGCCAGGGACGAAAGAAAAGTCGTCTGGAGTCAGAATCTTAACCGGGGCTCCTGGCGCCGGTGGCCTTCCCATGCTGCATCTGCTAAGAGGCGGCCCGGAACCGCAGAGGGGCTGCGGGGAGCAGGTGCCATGCGTAAAGCCAGTATCGACCGCAAGACCACCGAAACGGAAGTCTCCGTGACCGTCGCACTCGACGGACGCGGCGCCTATGACGTGAAGACCGATGTCGGTTTTCTCGATCACATGCTGGAGCAACTGGCCCGCCATTCGCTCATCGACATCAAGCTCCGCGCCAAGGGCGACACCCATATCGATTTCCACCACACCGTGGAGGACAGTGGCATCGCGCTGGGCCAGGCCGTTGCCAAGGCCTTGGGCGATCGCAAGGGCATCCGCCGCTATGCCAGCCTGCACCTGCCCATGGACGAGGCGTTGACCCGCGCAGCCATCGACGTTTCCGGCCGACCCCATCTGATCTGGAAGGTTTCGTTTCCGCGTCCCAAAATCGGCGATTTCGACACCGAACTGGTGCGCGAATGGTTCCAGGCCTTCGCCATGAATGCCGGCGTCACCCTGCATATCGAAACACTTTATGGCGACAACAGCCACCACATCGCCGAATCCTGTTTCAAGACACTGGCCCGGGCTCTGCGCGAGGCGATCGAGATCGACCCGCGCCAGAAGAACCGTATCCCTTCGACCAAGGGATCGCTCAAGGGCTGATGGCCATCTACACGGTTCATAGCCGCCCGGGGGCACCTGTCGAAGACGCCGTCTTCGTGAGGGAAGGCTTCGCCTGGGCTGCCTTCATCTTCACGCTGCTCTGGGCCCTCTGGCACCGCATGTGGGTCGTGGCGGCCCTTGCCTTTTCCGCCACCGCCGCCATTGCCGCCGCCGCTTCGTGGCTTGCTCAGGGCGATCTGATGGTCAATCTCGTAAGTCTCGCGGTCAGTCTTATTCTCGGCTTCGAGGGCAACGATCTCAGGCGCTGGTCGCTGGTGCGGCGCGGCTACCGGGAAATCGCCATGGCGGCGGGCCGCGATCTCGACGAGGCGGAACTGCGCTTCTTCGCGGCGCAAATGCCCGGCCGGCTTTCCGAAGCAAGTCACGCGCCGCCGAAGCTGCGGACCGGAGGTCACGATCCGCTCGGCCTCTTTGGAACCGCCGGATAATTCCATGAATGTCGCCATCATCGATTATGGCTCCGGCAATTTGCATTCCGCCGCCAAGGCTTTCGAGCGCGCCGCCCGCGATGCCGGCATCGCAGCTTCAATTGCCGTGACCGCCGATTCCGATACCGTGCGCAAGGCGGACCGCATCGTGCTGCCCGGCGTCGGCGCCTTCAAGGATTGTCGCGACGGTCTGAGAGCGGTTCCCGGCATGTGGCAGACTCTCGAAGAACAAGTATTGCAGCGGGCCAAGCCGTTCCTCGGCATCTGCGTCGGCATGCAGCTCATGGCCGGGCGCGGCCTTGAGCACGATGTGTCGGAAGGTTTCGGCTGGATCGCCGGCGACGTGAAGCGAATCGAGCCCGCCGATTCGTCTCTCAAGATTCCGCACATGGGCTGGAATACGCTCGATGTGAAGCGGCCGCACAAGCTGCTCGATGGACTGTCTCTCGGAGCCCAGGGCCTGCATGCCTATTTCGTCCATTCCTATCACCTCGCCGCCACCGATCCGTCTACCGTCATAGCCACCGCGTCCTATGGCATGGCGGTGACCGCCATCGTCGGCCGCAACAATATCGCGGGAACCCAGTTCCATCCCGAAAAGAGCCAGGCGCTCGGTCTTGCCCTCATCGCCAATTTCCTGCGCTGGCGCCCATGATCCTGTTTCCCGCCATCGATCTCAAGGACGGCCAGTGCGTGCGCCTCAAGCTCGGCGACATGGCCCAAGCGACGGTCTTTAACAACGATCCCGCCGCCCAGGCCCTTGCCTTCGAGAAGCAAGGCTTTGAATGGCTGCATCTGGTCGATCTCAACGGCGCCTTCGCCGGAAAACCGGTGAACGGCGCGGCGACCGAGGCCATACTGAGGAAAGTGACCATTCCGGTTCAACTTGGCGGCGGTATCCGCAATCTGGCGCAGATCGAGACCTGGCTGGCCAAGGGAATCGCCCGCGTCATTCTCGGCACCGTGGCGCTCCGTGTTCCCGCCATTGTGAAGGACGCTTGCCGGAAATTTCCCGGCCGCATTGCCGTCGGCATCGACGCCAAGGCCGGCCGCGTCGCGGTCGAGGGTTGGGCCGAGACTTCCGAGCTCACTGCCGCCGATCTGGCCCGGCGCTTCGCGGACGCGGGTGTTGCGGCGATCGTCTTCACTGACATCGACCGCGACGGCGTGCTCAAGGGTCTCAACATCGCCTCGACTCTCGCCTTGGCCCATGCTGTGAAAATTCCGGTGATCGCCTCGGGCGGCCTTGCCTCGATCGACGACATCCGCCGACTACTGGAGTCCGATTGCGCCATTCTCGAAGGTGCCATCACCGGCCGCGCTCTTTACGACGGCCGCCTTGACGCGGCTGCAGCACTCCGCCTCATCCGCGAGGCCACCTGATGCTGAAGGCCCGCCTCATTCCCTGTCTCGATGTCAAGGACGGCCGCGTCGTCAAGGGCGTCAAATTTATCGATCTGCGTGATGCCGGCGATCCGGTCGAAATCGCCAAGGCCTATGATGCGGCCGGCGCCGACGAATTGTGCTTCCTCGATATTACGGCGACCCATGAAAATCGTGGCATCATCTTCGACGTGGTGACGCGCACAGCGGAGGCCTGCTTCATGCCCCTGACGGTAGGTGGCGGAGTCCGCAGCCTCGACGATATCCGCAAGCTTCTGCTGTCGGGCGCCGACAAGGTCTCGATCAATTCCGCCGCCGTTGCCGACCGCCAATTCGTGTGCCGGGCGGCGGAAAAATTCGGCAGCCAGTGTATCGTCGTCGCCATCGATGCGAAATCGGCGGGCTCCGGGAAATGGCAAATCTTCACCCATGGTGGAAGGAAACCGACCGGACTCGATGCGGTTAACTATGCCCGCGAGGTGGTAACACTCGGCGCCGGCGAAATTCTGCTGACCTCCATGGACCGCGACGGCACCGGCTCGGGCTTCGACATCGCCCTGACCCGGGCCATCGCCGATGCCGTCTCCGTGCCGGTCATCGCCTCGGGTGGCGTCGGAAACCTCGATCATCTGGTCGAAGGCATCCGCGACGGCCATGCCACGGCGGTTCTCGCCGCCTCGGTCTTTCACTTCGGCACCTACCGGATCGGCGAGGCCAAGGCCTATATGGCGGAGCATGGCATTCCCATGCGTCTCGTCTAGAATGGGTGAAAGGGGGAAGTTATGAATCACCGGCTCGAAATCCTGGCGGAGCTTGCAACCGCCGTCGCGGCGAGACGTTCCGCCGCACCCGATCTCTCCTACACCGCCAAACTCTTGTCCCAGGGCGTGGAGAAATGCGCCAAGAAGCTTGGCGAAGAGGCCGTCGAGGCGGCATTGGCTGCGGTTTCCGGCGACAAGCTACATCTCACGGCCGAAGCCGCCGATGTGCTCTATCATTTGCTCGTCCTGCTTGAGGCCGCTGAAGTTCCCCTCGCCGATGTCATGGCCGAACTGGAACGCCGCAAGGGTGTCGGCGGCATCGCCGAAAAAGCGGCGCGCAAGCAGGGTTGACGATGGAAGAACTCGCCAAGGAAGTCTCGCCCTTCCGCCGCTTCTCGCGCGAGGAATGGGCGGCATTGCGGGCCGACACGCCCATGACCCTCAACCAGACCGATCTCGACGAATTGCGCGGCTTGAACGACCGCATCGACCTGGCCGAAGTCGAGGCGATCTACCTGCCGCTATCGCGGCTTCTCAATCTTTATGTGGCCGCCACACAGGGCCTGTTTCGCGCCACCAACAATTTTCTGCATCTCAACGACCGCAAGGTTCCCTATATCGTCGGCATCGCCGGCAGCGTGGCGGTGGGCAAGAGCACCACGGCCCGCATCCTGCAAAGGCTTCTGGCGCGCTGGCCCAAGCATCCTAAGGTCGATCTGGTGACCACCGATGGATTTCTTCTGCCCAACGCCGTGCTTGAGCGCGAAGGCCTGATGAACCGCAAGGGCTTTCCCGAAAGCTACGATTTGCCGGCCATCCTTCGATTCATGTCGGCCATCAAGGCCGGCGAGCGCCATGTCACGGCGCCGCTCTATTCGCATCTCAGCTACAATGTGCTGAAGGACGAGCATGTCGTTGTCGATCAACCCGACGTTTTGATTGTTGAGGGTTTGAACGTGCTGCAGACCGGCCGCCCGCCGCGTGACGGCCGCGGCATCCCGAATGTTTCCGATTTCTTCGACTTTTCGATCTATATCGACGCCGAACTCGAGGACCTGCGCAAATGGTACATCGATCGCTTCTTCACCCTGCGCGACGGCGCCTTCAAGAATCCGAAATCCTATTTCCACCGTTACGCCTCGCTCACCGACAAGGAAACCCGTGAGACCGCCACCCGGCTCTGGGAGACCATCAATCTGGTAAATCTGCGCGAAAATCTCCTGCCGACCCGGCCGCGTGCCGATCTCGTCCTGCGCAAGGGTGCCGATCATTTCGTCCGCAGTGTCTTCCTGAGGAAACTATAGCAGGCCCAGCGCGATCGCATGGGCCTTGAGATTGACTTCGGGCCGCGCACCGATATGGGAGATGACTTCCGCCGCGGCGAGCGCGCCGAACTGGGCGCAATGCGGCAATGACTTTCCGCTGGTGAAGCCGAAAAGAAATCCGGCGGCGAAAAGATCGCCGGCCCCCGTGACGTCGACCACCTTGTTGACCGGATAGGCGGGTGCTGAATGGACCTCATCGCCTCGCGCCACGACACAGCCCGCCGCCGAGCGCGTCAGCACGGCAATCCGGCAATCGCGGCGAATGGCCTGTAGGGCGCCGTCGAAATTCTGCGTCTGATAGAGCGATTTGATTTCCGTCTCGTTGGCGAAGACGATGTCGATGTCGTGGCGGATCAATTCAAGGAAACTGTCGCGATGCCGCTCGACGCAGAACGAGTCCGACAGCGTGATCGACGTCTTCCGCCCGGCCTGGCGGGCGATTTTTGCCGCCTTCTTGAAGGCATCCTTGGCCGTCGGCTTGTCCCACAGATAGCCTTCCATGTAGGTGACCTGTGACGCCGAAACGAGGCCTGCGTCGATGTCGGATGCCGTCAGGTTCACGCAGGCGCCGAGATAGGTGTTCATGGTGCGCTCGCCCTCCGGCGTCACCAGAATAAAGGAGCGCGCCGTGGCCGGTCCCTCCTTGGCCGCGGCGGAATCAAAGCGCACTCCCTGGGACCGCATGTCGTGCCGGTAAACCTCGCCCAATTGATCGGCCTTGACCTTGCCGAAATAGGCGGCCCGGCCGCCAAAGGAGGCAACCCCGGCGATGGTATTTCCCGCCGAGCCGCCCGAGATTTCGATGGCCGGTCCCATGTCGCCGTAAAGCTCTACGGCGCGGGCCTCGTCGATCAAATTCATCGAACCCTTGACCAGCCCGTGTCGGGCGATGAAGGCGTCATCCACCCGCGCGATCACATCGACGATGGCGTTCCCGATGCCGAGAACGTCATACCCTGCTTGCACCATGTCTGCCCCGTTACGATGTTCCATGTGGCCCTAGCCGAAGCCCCTTGCACTGGCAAGCACCGGCCATTACTTGAGCGGACCATGATCATCGCATTCTTCAAGGCCCTGGGCGATCTTTTGTCGGCCGAATTCCGGTCCGTGCTGTTCAAGGCCGTCGGCTTGACGCTGGCGCTCTTCATTGCCCTGCTGGTAGCCGTGGAAATTATCTTGTCGGTGCTGACGCTGATTCCATGGCCCTGGGCCGAGACCGTGCTGGCGATCGGCACCGGGCTTGTGCTGGTCGTGGCCTTTTTCTTTCTCATGGCGCCGGTGACTGCGATTTTCGCCGGGTTATTTCTCGACGACATCGCGCTTCGCGTCGAAGCCCGCCATTATCCACAAGATGCCCGCGGCACGCCCCTTACCATGACCCGTTCTCTCGTCATTGCCCTGCAATTCGCCGCCATGGTGCTGGCCGTCAATCTGGCAATTCTGCCGCTGGTGTTCACCGGCATCGGCGCCGCCGTTCTGATTGCCGCCAATGCCTATCTGATCGGCCGGGAATATTTCGAGATGGTGGCCATGCGCCACATGCCGGTTTATGAAGCGAGAGAGTTGCGCAAGCAAAACACGCCGGTGATTTTTATCGCCGGGGTGATTCCTGCAGTGCTGTCTCTTGTGCCGCTGCTCAATCTCGCCGTCCCGCTCTTCGCCACCTCATATTTCGTGCACATCTTCAAGCGGGTGCGGGCGTCTTCGGCTTGAACTTGCAGATATCGGCGATCGGGCAGCGCCAACATTCGGGCTTGCGCGCCTTGCACAGATAGCGCCCATGCAGGATCAGCCAATGATGGGCATGGCGCATGTATTTCGCCGGCACCCGTTTGAGAAGTTGCTGCTCCACCTCCAGCGGCGTCTTGCCGGGCGCCAGTCCGATGCGGTTTCCGAGCCGGAACAGATGCGTATCGACGGCGATGGTGGGTTCGCCGAAAGCCGCGTTGAGCACCACATTGGCGGTCTTGCGGCCGACGCCGGGAAGCGCCTCGAGTGCCGCGCGGTCGTGCGGCACCTCGCCGCCATGGCGCTCGACCAAGGCCCTGGACAGGCCGATCACATTCTTCGCCTTGGTGCGGAACAAGCCGATGGTCTTGATGTAATCGCGCAAGCTCTCCTCGCCGAGCGCCAGCATTTTCTCCGGCGTGTCGGCGGTGGCAAACAGGGCTCCCGTCGCCCGGTTGACGCCTTCGTCGGTGGCCTGGGCCGAGAGCACCACGGCAACCAGCAGGGTGAAATTATTGACCGATTTCAATTCGCCCTTGGGCTCGGGCTCCGCCGCCTGGAAGCGGCGAAACACCTCTTCGATTTCGGCGGCGGTGAGACGGGTTGCCTTGGTCATGGAATTCCTGTTCAATCCGCCCTTGGGTAGAACGGGACCATGGAACGAAGCAACCCGAATTGCTGGCGCGCCACGCTGACGCCGCACCGCTCCCTGTCGCGGCACGGTTTCGTGGCGGTCATGGCCGCCATTGTCGCCATCAATCTGGCGGGAGGCATCGTCTTTGCCGCGATCGGCGCCTGGCCGGTCACCGGCTTCATGGGTCTCGATGTGGTTCTCCTCTGGTGGGCCTTCCACGCCAATTTCGCCGCCGCCAGGCAGGCCGAACGAATCGAAATCACCGAGCATGAATTGGTTGTGGAACATCTGGCGGAAGGCCGTATCCGCCGCGAGCGCCGTTTCGTCCGCCGTTGGGTGCGGGTTGAGCTTGAAGAGGACCGGGACCGTGAGCTGATCGGCCGGCTGTTCCTGGCATCGCACGGACTGCGCACCGAAATCGGCCGCTTCCTGGCCCCGGCCGAACGCCTCGAATTGGCCCGCGAACTAAAATCGGCCATCGCCTGGCCCCATATCTGATCAAGAATCGGGTGGCTCCCGTTCCCGCCCAAGCCTATCTTGCCGCCATGAACACAATCGACATCGAAAAATCATCTCCCCGCGACTACGACCTGGTCCGGCGCAGTCTGGCCTTCCTGACCGAGAACTGGCGCGACCAGCCCTCGCTCGAGACCTTGGCCGAGAAAAGCGGCGTAAGCCCCCATCATTTGCAGCGGCTCTTCACCCGCTGGGCGGGCCTGAGCCCCAAGGCTTTCTTGCAGGCCGTGACCATCGACCACGCCCGCGAGCTCTTACGGGATTCCGCCAGTATTCTCGACACCGCCTATGAGGTGGGGCTCTCCGGCCCCGGCCGCCTGCACGATCTTTTCATCACCCACGAGGGCATGACGCCGGGAATCTACAAGGCCAAGGGCAGGGGCTTGGTCATCCGCTACGGCTTCCACGATTGCCCCTTCGGCCGCGCCCTCGTCATGACCACCGGCGCAGGTCTCTGCGGCCTCGCCTTCGCCGATACGGGCGAGGAACGCGCCTCCCTGGCCGACATGATGTCGCGTTGGCCCGAGGCCGACTATCTCGAAGACGGGGCGGCAACCGCCCCCTATGCGGCCCGTATTTTCGAGCCCGGCAACTGGACGCCGGACCAGCCGCTGCGCATCGTCTTCATCGGCTCGGATTTCGAAATCCGCGTCTGGGAAACCCTGCTGAGAATTCCACTCGGCAAGGCCTCGAGCTATTCGGCCATCGCTAGCCATCTGGGCAAGCCTCAGGCGGCGCGCGCCGTCGGCACGGCGGTCGGCAAGAACCCCATTTCCTTCGTGGTTCCCTGCCACCGGGTTCTGGCGAAATCCGGCGGGCTATGTGGTTATCACTGGGGCCTCACCCGCAAGCGCGCCATCCTCGGCTGGGAAGCCGGCGTCGCGGCCCGCGCTGCCTGATCAGAGCTGCTTGTAGAAAATCGTCGTATCGTCCAGTTTGCCGGCCGGCGAAAATGCATAACCCGGAATACGCCCGGCGCGAACATAGCCGAGTTCGCAGTAAAAGGCTTCGGCCGGGCTTTGGGTCACCGTGTCGAAGGTCAACAGCGTAAGGCCCATGCGGCGGGCTTCTTCTTCGAGGGACTTGAGCAGCAGCGTGCCGATGCCCCGCCTGCGGAAATCCCGGTGG
>JANMQL010000216.1:0-12152 GCA_031370475.1 Hyphomicrobiales bacterium
GCCGGATTTGATCTGACCGGCCACATCGAGCAGGTAGCGGGCATTGAAGCCGATATCGATGGGATCGTGTTCGTAGGTGGCGGCGATTTCCTCCTCGGCCGAGCCCGAATCCGGATTGTTGACGGTGAGCACCAACTTGCCGTCCGAAATATTGAGCTTCACCGCCCGGCCCTTCTCCATGGAGATGGTCGAGACCCGGTCGACTGCGTCGGAGAACACTTTGGTATCGACGCTGAGCAGCTTGTCGTTGTGGCGCGGAATGACGCGCTCATAATCGGGAAAGGTGCCGTCGATCAGCTTCGAGGTGAGCACCAGATTGCCGGCGGTGAAGCGAATCTTGGACGACGACAGCGCCACGTCGACATCGCCCTCCTCGCCCTCGATGAGCTTGACGACTTCGAGCACCGTCTTGCGCGGCACGATGACGCCGGGCATGCCCTTGGCGCCGTCGGGCCTGGCGATCTGGGCCTGGGCGAGGCGGTGGCCGTCGGTGGCAACGGCGCGCAGGATGGCCTGTTGCGGCACCTCATGCAGATAAATGCCGTTCAGATAATAGCGGGTCTCCTCGGTCGAGATGGCAAAGCGGGTCTTGTCGATCAAGCCGCGAAGATCGGCGGCGGAGAGGGTGAAGCCGTGGCCCGGCTCGCCGGCCGCCAAATCGGGAAAATCCTCGTGCGGCAGGGCCTGCAGGGCAAAGCGCGAACGGCCGGCGAAGATCGAGACGCGGCCCGAATCCGGACCCTGCTCGAGTTCGAGCTGGGCGCCGTCGGGAAGCTTGCGGACGATATCGTAGAGCATATGGGCGGGAACCGTGGCGGCCCCGTCCTTGGCCACTTCGGCGGCAACACTCTCGACGATTTCGATGTCGAGGTCGGTGGCGGTGAGCCGCACCTTGCCGGCCGCCGCCTGGACCAGCACATTGGATAGAATCGGGATGGTGTTGCGCCGTTCCACCACGCTCTGCACATGGTTGAGCGCCTTGAGAAACGCCGACCGTTCAATCGTCACACGCATAGGCGGATGGTCCCCTGTCCTAACCTCCGGCCGCTGCCGCCGGGCCGCAGACATTGGCCCGGAAAAGCCCGGCTTTCAATGGGAAATCTACGCCTGCTCCACCAGCCTGATGAGCAACGCCACTTCGCGGGCCAAGCGGTCGTCGGTCTTGACCAGGTCCTCGATCTTGCGCACCGCATGGAGCACGGTGGAATGGTCGCGGCCGCCGAAGCGGCGCCCGATCTCGGGCAACGAGCGGGCCGTCAGCTTCTTGGCCAGATACATGCCGATCTGGCGCGGCACCACCACGGTGCGGGCCCGGCGCGGCGACAAAAGGTCGGTGCGCGCCACATTGTAATGACGGCCGACAACCTTGAGGATGTCCTCGATCTTGATGCGACACTGGTCGGGATTGGCCGACATGTCGCGCAGCACCATGGCGGCGAGGTCGAGGGTGACGGGGGCGTGGCTGAATTGCTGATAGGCGATCACCCGGTTGAGGGCGCCTTCGATCTCGCGGCCGCCGCCGACGATCTTGTTGGCGATGAATTCGAGAATTTCCGGAGCGATCGAAATGGCGGGATCGCGCTGGGTAAGACTCACCAGCTTCATCTCGGCGATGCGGTGGCGGAGTTCCAGGTCGGGCATCTCGATATCGACGACGAGACCGCCCATCAGACGCGAGCGCATGCGTTGGTCGATGGTGTCGAGTTGGGCTGGCGGAACGTCGGCGGCCACGATCACCTGGCGCCTGGCATCGACCAGGGAATTGAAGGTGTGGTTGAATTCCTGCTGCATGACCTTGCCCTGCAGGAACTGGAAATCGTCGATCAACAGAACATCGACCGACTGGAACTGGTCCTTGAAAGGCATGGTGTCGCGCTGGCGCAAGGCCTGGATGAAACCATACATAAAGCGCTCGGCGGTGAGCAGCATCACCTTGCGTTCGGGGCGCCGGTCGCGGATGCGCTGGGCCACGGCATTGAGCAGATGGGTCTTGCCGAGACCCGCCGCCGCATGGATGAACAGCGGATTGAAAGTGACGGGAGCGCCGGCATTGGCATCGGCGACCCGCAATACGGCGGCATGGGCCAGCCGGTTGGCGGTGCCGACGATAAAGCTGTCGAAGGTCTGGCTGGGATCGAGCGCCGCCGGCCGGTCAGCCCCCGCGGCGATGGCGGATGGTGTAATCTGCGACAGGCCCGCGGCCTCAGCCTGGCGCGCGGGCGGTTCCGCCTGCCGCTGCGGCACGCCGTTGGAGCGCACCCGCACCTGGACCGTATCGATGGGCCCCAATTCGGCCTCGCTGGTCTTGTGCAAGCGTGGCAGATAGTGAGTCTCGATCCAGTTCTTGAGAAACCTTGTGGGCACCGAGACGGCCAGGCGGCCGTCGATCAGCTCCTCGGGCTCCACCCGGGCAAACCAGCTTGAAAACAGATCTTCGCCCAATTCGGCGCGCAGGCGCTGGGATACGCGATCCCATTTCTGCCGTAACGCAGTCGATGCCTCAGTCATGCAATTATATTTCCCTTGCCCGGCCGCCCCGGGCGCACATCAATTCTCGGTCCCCCGCCGCCGGGGAGCCGTCCAGACCGGTCGGCTCCGGTGCTAGGCTGTGCTGGGTTTGATAGGGTTGATTGCCGTCACCGCCGCCTCTGCGATTTTCATGGGTGCGTTCCGCCCTTGTTTGTTTCTGTTCATTTTTCAGGCCTCACCGACGCACGTCTCACCTCTGCGGAGCCGCAAGGCCCCGATTGCAAATCAAATGAATTTTACGGATGCGGTCAAAGCCCGCCCCAACGCGGTCTTTCCGCCAACCCGACACACGCCGCACCGTTTCGGTTGCCCCTCGACCGGTGCGCGAGGTGAAATCTACAAAGACCGCGCAGCACACTGCAACCTGAATCGGATTAACTTCCGTACACGGAGCAACGAGGCGCGGCGCGGGTTTGTGGGCGGTCCGGCAGCCTTCGCGCTAAACCTATGATGTGCCACTGGGATTCACAGGGCCGAAAATCCCCTATGGGCAACCTTCGGATGCGGCGCAGTGCAAAATGACGTCGAGTTGCAAAAGGTTCAGTTAGCCGGAATTTCCGGCCGGGCGCGGCAAGGATTTGCAAGTCGATGAAAAGTTTAAGAATTTTCTGCGCAAAGAAATCAGTTGGCGGACAAAGAAAAACGCGCCGCAAGCAACTTGCGGCGCGCCGGACGATGGGGCCTGTGGAAAATCTCAGGCTTTCAGGGCCTTGATGCGGCCGGAGAGCCGCGAGACTTTGCGCGAGGCGGTATTCTTATGAATGATTCCCTTCTGGGCGCTGCGCATCAGCTCGGGCTGGGCGGCCTGGAGGGCGGCTTCGGCGGCGGTCTTGTTGCCGGCGGCGATCGCCTCTTCCACCTTGCGCACGCTGCCGCGCATCTGGCTCATGCGGTTCTTGTTGATTTCATTGCGGCGGGCGGCGACGCGGGTGGCCTTCTTCGCCGATTTGGTATTGGCCATGAAACGGAATCCTGTTGTCAGACTTTGCGCCGATGATCCGGCTCAACACGACATGCCGCCCGCCAAGAAGCAGACGGCCGGTATCGCCGGTCCATCGGGATCGCGGGCTTATAGGGGGGCGGCGAAAAATCCGCAAGCGCCATCTTGCCAGAGCTACCGGTCCTGGGGCATAAGTAACCAATTAGTGAATAATAGCGAGATTCCGCCATGCAATCTCCCAACGGCATTCCGCTTCTCGGCTTCGGCACCTTTCCTCTCAAGGACGATGAGGTCGAGCGTTGCGTGAGGATGGCGTTGGGGGTGGGCTTCCGCCATGTCGATACGGCGCAGATGTATGGCAACGAGAAACAGGTGGGCCGCGCCCTCAAGGCATCCGGCGTGGCGCGCGGCGAACTCTATATCGTAACCAAGATCGATCCCGGCAGCACGTCGGCGGCAAATTTCCGGGCCGCGGCGGAAAGGTCGGTCGAGGCCCTGGGCGGGCCGGCCGACCTTCTGCTGATCCATTGGCCGCCGCCCGATGCGCAACTGGACACTTTCGTCGACCGGCTGGTGGAGGCCCATGCGGCAGGACTGGCCCGCAACATCGGCGTCAGCAATTTCCCGACGGCGCTGCTGCGCCGGGCGGCGGCGCGGTCATCAGTCAGGCTCATCAACATCCAGGTCGAATTCCATCCGCTCATCGACCAGTCGAAGGTGATGGCGGAAGCGCAAAGGCTCGGCATGACGCTGTCGGCCTATTGCCCCTTGGGGCGCGGCATGGTGCTCAAGGAGCCGGCCATTCTCGCCATTGCCAAGAAGCACGGCCGCCCGCCTTCGGAAATTGCATTGCGCTGGATCGTGCAGCAGGGTGTCGCCGCCATCCCGATGACGACGAAGCGGGAAAACGCGGAGAGCAATTTCAGGGCGCTGTCCTTCTCGCTGCCGGACGAGGACATGAAGGCCATCTCGGCGCTCACTGCCCGGCACCGGCGCCTGATATCGCCGGCCAGCATGGCGGGGCGCTGGGACAATTGATCTTTTTCTACGGCCGCACATCGGCTAATTGTCACCGGCAACGGGAGAATGGCGATGACCAGCGAAAAGCGGCCGTGGGGCGAATTCCATGTGCTCGACGAACAAGCGGGCTTCAAGGTGAAACGCATCAGCGTAAATCCGGGCGGCCGTCTGTCCCTGCAAAGTCACAAACATCGCGGCGAGCACTGGACGGTGGTCAACGGCATCGCCACGGTCACGGTCGGCGACAAGGTTCAGAAGCTGACGCGCGCTCAATCCATCGATATCCCCAGGGGCGCCAAACACCGGCTGGAAAATCTCGACGGCGCCATGGTCGACATCATCGAGGTGCAGTTCGGCGATTACCTCGGGGAGGACGACATCGTCCGCTATGACGACGCCTATAACCGGGCATGACAAATCGCATCGGCATCGACGTGGGTGGCACCAAGATCGACGCCGCCGTGCTGTCACCCGCCGGCGCGATGTTGTTCGACAAGCGCACCGCCACGCCGCGAAGCTATGACGCGTTGATCGCGGCGATCGCCGGCCTGGCGGGCGAAGCCGGGAAGCTGGCTGGCGCGGGCGCCACGGTCGGGCTAGAGGCGCCCGGCTCGCAATCGCCGCTGACCGGCCTGTGGCGCGATGCCAATCTCACCTTCTGTAACGGCCGGCCCTTCGCACAGGATTTGCAGAAGGCCATCGCCCTGCCGTTCAAGGCCGAGAACGACGCCAATTGCTTTGCCCTGTCGGAGGCTCTCGACGGCGCCGGGCAGGGTTACGATGTGGTCGCCTTTTTCACCATCGGCACGGCGCTCGGCGGCGGTCTCGTTGTCAACGGCAAGCTGCGCAGCGGGCCCAACGCCGAGGCCGCCGAATTCGGCCACACGCCGTTGCCCCGGCCCGATGCGAGTGAATGGCCGCTGCTCGATTGTTTCTGCGGCAAAAAAGGTTGTGCCGAAACTCTCGTTTCGGGGACGGGCTTTGCGCGTGACTACGCGCGCGCCACCGGCCGCGACATCATGGGCAAGGACATCGTGGCGCGCGTCCGGGCCGACGAGGCCGAAGCCAGGGCGGCACTCACCCGCCTGCAGGATCGCTTCGCAAGGGTCTGCGCCAATATCGTCAATGTCGTCGACCCCGATATTTTCGTGATCGGCGGCGGCCTCAACGAACTGCCGGAGCTGGTGGAGGAGCTGCCGCCGCTGGTGGCGCGTTACAGCTTTGCAGGCGCCGCTCAGGTCAAGGTGGCGCGCGCCCAGCACGGCGAAAAGAGCGGCGTGCGCGGCGCTGCCAAGCTGTGGGGTTAGGGTCTCTCCCACTTGCCGCTTTTTTCCGAACGGAAGAAGGCGTCGATGATCTTCATGTTCTGGATGGCGTCATCCACACCCCAGATAAGTTTTTCCTTGCCGCGCAAAACCCGGCCGAAAGCCTCCGCCTGCAATTGATACTGGTCCGTCACCGGCAATTCGTGCCAGGTGCCTTCGTTCATGCTCATGCCCTGGACGAAATAGCGGTTGGGCTTGTCGGGTGGCGCATTGAAGGGAATTTCGATCTCGATGCGGCCCTTGGTGCCGACGATATGGGCGCGCTGATAGGGCGCGGTCTGGGTCGAAATGCTGAATGACAGGTGGCGGCCGTCGCCGAAATCGGCAAGGCCGCCCGCCGTACGGTCGGTCTTGAATTTCGGGTCGCGGTCGAAGGTGGCGGTCACCCGCTTCGGCTCGGCTCCGAAAATAAAGCGCGCGACGGTGATCGGATAGCAGCCGATATCGAGCAATCCGCCGCCGCCGATGTCGGCCATGTTGCGCACGTTCTTGGGATCGCGGTTGAAATAGGCGAAGAACACCTGGATCGCCCTGACCTCGCCGATCTCGCCCTTCTTCACGCGCGCCCGGGCCTCGATCCATTGCGGATTGTGGCGCACCATGAAGGCCTCGGCGATGAGAATGCCTTTGGGTGCCTTCTTCAGTTGCTTGGCTTCCGCCGCGGTGATGGCGATGGGCTTTTCGCACAGCACATGCTTGCCGGCCCGGGCGGCGGCCAGCGTCAGGGGCACATGCAGATGGTTGGGCAGGGGATTATAAACGGCTTCGATCTCCGGATCGGCCAGCATGGCCTCGTAGGAGCCATAGGTCCTGGGGATGCCGAGCCGGGTGGCGGCCTCCTTGGCCCGCTTGAGGTTGCGCGAGGCGATCGCCACCACCTCGAGGTCGCGGCTCTTGAGCATGCCGGGGATGACCTTTTCCGTGCCGATATTGGCGGTCGAGATAATTCCCCATTTCACCGGTTTCATGCGCGCCTCCCTGATGTCTGGGGCATATCTAACGGTCCGGCAGGGTGGGCACAACCGGGACATTGGCGTCGCAGACGGACCCGGTGACGCCGCTTGACGCCATCTGGGCGGCGTCGCATCCTTCTAGTTTCGCGTGAGATAAAGGGAGGACGACAATGAAAAAATCTACATTCACCGGCCTGACACGCCGCAAATTGCTGACCACGGCCGGCAAGACGGCGTTGGCGGGTGCCGCCGTTATCGGCGCCCCGGCCATCATCGGCCGCGCGCTTGTCTCCACCGCCAAGGCCGCCTTCGAGGGCGAAGGCCTGATCGCCGTTTCCTGGTCGGGCAATTACGAGCAGGTGTTCAAGACCGAGGTGATCGAGCCGTTCAACGCCAAATACGGCACCAAGGCCGAAACCGTCGGCGGCTGGGACCAGATGGTGTCGCAGATCAAGGCGGCTCCGGCCGACAATCCGCCCTTCGATATTTCGGTAGGCGAGGAATATGTCTCCTCCAGCGGCCTGGCGGAAGGCGTGTGGCTGGAACAGGACCGCTCGAAAATTCCCAATCTCGCGGCGATCTATGAGTGGTTCTACGATTCGCGTCCCGCCGACATGGCCAAATACGGCATTCCCTTCGGCGGCGGCACGACCATGCTTTTGTTGCGCAACAAGCTCGGCATCGCCGACAACAGCTGGAAGGTGCTGTGGGACGATCGGCTCGCCAAGCGCGTGACGCTCGACGGCACCGCCTGGTGGTGGTCGCTCTCGGTGCCCGCCGTGATGAGCACGGTGAAGCCCGGCCTCGACGAGATGTGGGACTACCCCAACGGCACCGAGCCCCTGTTCAAGGAGCTCGAGAAGCTGAAAGTCGCCCGCTGGTACAAGGACGGCGCCGAACAGGCCAATCTGCTCAACCAGGAAGAAGCCGACGCGGCGATGAGCTATTCCTCGGACGCGCTCACCTTCCTCAACGAGAATCCCGGCGAATACAGCGCCACCGTGCCGGTCGAAGGCACTTCCGCCTGGACCGACTGGTACTTCAAGGTGCGCGGCACCAAGCACAACGATCTGGCCGATCTGTTCCTCAACTATCTCCTCGAAAAGGAGACCCAGGACCGCTTCCTCGCCAAGTCGCTGATCTTCGTGGCTCGCAAGGACGTGGCGGTGCCGGCTCACTGGGGTTCGCTCTATCCCAAGAGCAACGGGGACTATCAGAAGAACTTCCAGGTCCTGACCATCGACGGCTGGAACAAGCTGGGCGCGGCCTGGAACGACATCGACGCGCGCTTCAAGAAGATCATCGAAATCACCACGGCGGGCTGAGGCGTGGCAGGCGTGCCGGCGCTCGAGCTTGAGCGTATCCGCCGGACCTATGGCGGCGTTGTCGCGGTTGAGGACGTTTCGATTACTGTCAGCCGCGGCGAATTCCTGACCTTGCTGGGGCCTTCGGGCTCCGGCAAGACCACGACCCTGCGGCTGATCGGCGGCTTCGAGCGCCCCGATGCCGGCGCGATTTCGATCAACGGCGAGCGGGTCGATCACCTGCCGCCCTATGCCCGCGACACCGCCACCATCTTCCAGTCGGGGGCGTTGTTTCCGCACATGACCGTGGCCGAGAATGTGGCCTACGGCCTACGCATGCGCGGCGTGGCGCCCGCCGAAATGGCGGCGCGGATCAAGCGGGCCCTTGACATCGTCAGACTGACCGGTTTCGAGGACCGTTATCCGGCGCAGCTTTCCGGCGGCCAGAAACAGCGCGTGGCGCTGGCTCGCTCGCTCGCGGTGCGCCCGGCGATATTGCTGTTCGACGAGCCCTTGTCGGCGCTCGATCTGTCGCTGCGCCTGCAGCTGCGCGGCGAGATCAAGCGGCTGCATGACGAGCTCGGCTTTACCGCCATCTATGTGACCCACGACCAGGGCGAGGCCATGGCCATGTCGAGCCGGGTGGCGGTGATGAACAAGGGCAAGATCGCCCAGATCGACACGCCCACCAGGCTGTTCCACGAACCGGCCAGCGAATTCGTCTTCACCTTCATCGGCGAATCCTGCTGCCTGCCGGTCAAGGCCAACGGCGCCAAGATCTGCGACGTCGCCGGAACCGCCATCGACCTGCGCCTCACCCGGAAACTCAAAGCCGGCGACTGGCGCCTCTATGTGCGCCCCTCGCGGCTGAAGATCGGCAAGCAGGCGGAGAAATGCGACAACCGCATTACCGCCGAAATCGCTTTCACCGAATTCCTCGGCGATTTCTGGCGCCATCATCTCAAGGCCGGGGCGCTGGAGCTGTTCTGCGATTATACGGGCCCGGAAAATTTCAAGCCGGGGCAGAAGGCGCCGGTCGGCTGGAACAATGCCGACATGTCGGTCTTCCAATGACGGCGGCGACGCTGGCCGACGATGTCTATGCCGCCGCGGCCAGGCGCGCCCGGCGCACCGAAAAGCTGATGCCCTTTGCGCTAATGTCGCCGGCACTCGTCATCGCCATCGTGTTCTTCGGCATCCCGACGCTGCTCATGCTGCGCATGAGCTTCAACGAGCATGTGCCGCAGCGCCTTTATGTGCCGGGATTCACCTTCAGCCATTATGCCCAGCTTCTCAGCGAGGAGCGCTTTGTCACCGCCATCTGGACCACGGTGAAGCTGTCGCTGCTGGCCTCGTGCGCCACGGTGCTCATCGGCTATGGTTTCGCCATGCTGGTGTGGCTCAAGCCGGCCCGCTGGCGGCTCGCCTTCATAGGATTGGCACTGACGCCGCTGCTCATTTCGGAAATTTCCATCATCTTCGGCTGGTGGATGTTCTTCCCCAAGAACGGGCTGCTCTCCTATGCGCTGCTCTCGGTGGGCCTCATCTCCGACAAGATCAGCCTGATGTATACGGAATTCGCCGCCTTCGTCGGGCTCGTCTACATAACGCTGCCCTTCTGCTTCTTCATCCTGCTGTCGATCTTCGACGCCATTGACAAGCGGCTGATCGAGGCGAGTGGCGATCTCGGCGCCAGGCCTTTCACCACCTTCTACGAAATCCTGCTGCCCCTGACGCGCACCGGCATTCTGGTGGCTTTCGCCCAGAGCTTCATCTGGGCCATGGGCACCTATGCGACGCCCTCCGCACTCGGCCCCGACACGCTGTGGACCATCGGCTACCTGATCCAGGAGCAGATGATGGGCAAGTCGAACTGGCCCTTGGCGTCGGCCTTCTCGATGATCCTGGTGGTGCTGGTGGCGGTCGTCATTTTGTTCGTGCGCAGCCTCAATACCGAGAGGACGCGCTTCCATGCCTGACACCGCGGCCCCGCGCTCGGCCGGGCTGGAACCCGCCCTGATCAAGGCGCTCACCGCCGCCTTCACCGTCTTCATCGTCGCCTACATCATGGTGCCGATCCTGGTGACGCTGATCATGTCGTTCAACGACGCGGCCCAGATCCGCTTTCCGATCAAGACCTGGTCGCTTGTCTGGTACCGGGATTTCTTCGGCAGCTCCCAGTTCACCGGGGCTCTCGCCAACAGCCTGGAGATCGCCATCGGCACCACCCTGTTCTCGGCCACATCGGGGATTCTGGCGGCCTGGGCTTTCGAGCGTTACGTTTTTCCGTTCAAGAATTTCTTCTATCTGATCATCATGCTGCCGCTGTTCATGCCGGGCGTGGTGCTGGGGCTGGGGGTTGCCATCGCCTTCGGCGGCATCGAGATATTCGGCTTCCAGCTTTACGGTTCGCGGCTGCTGGTGATGATCGCCCATTCACTGTGGGCCATGCCGCTGGTATTTATGCTGATGGAGGCGACCTTCCGCACTATCGATCACCGCACCGTCGAGGCTTCCTACGATCTCGGCGCCAGGCCGCTGCGCACCTTCATCGAAGTCGTGGTGCCGTCGGTGTCGACCGGCATCGTCTCCTCGGCGCTGTTTGCCTTCGTCATCTCGCTCAATGAATTCGTGATGGCGCTGTTCCTCACCGACCGCGACACCCAGACGCTGCCGGTGCTGATGTGGCTGTCGCTGCGCTCGGCCGGCACGCCGCGCCTGGCGGTGGCCGCGGTGATCCTGGCCTGCGCCGTGTTCCTGTGCCTCACCGTGATCATGCTGTGGTACATCCGGCAATTGAAGAAGACCTCGCGATGAAAACGGCAGCCATCGTCGCCACCGCCAAGGGCGGGCCGGAGGTCCTGAAAATGCGGGACATCGAACTGCAATGGCCCGGCGGCGGCGGAGATGTGCTGGTCAGGCTGGCGGCGGCATCGATCAATCCAGCCGATTGTTTCTTCCGCCAGCTCGGCGGCTATATCGACGGCCCCAATCCCCTGGTGCTCGGCCATGACGGGGCGGGCACGGTCGAAGCCGTGGGGGCTTCCGTCACGGGCATCAAGCCCGGCGACCGGGTTGCCTTCTGCAATGGCGGCATCGGCGGAACACCCGGCGCCTATGCCCATCATGCCGTGGTTCCGGCGGAACAGCTTGCCAAAATCCCCGATGCGGTTTCCTTCGAGACCGCCGCGGCCCTGCCATTGGTTTCGATTACCGCCTGGGAATCGCTCTATGACCGGGCGCGGCTGGCGGTACATGAGCATGTGCTGATTCATGCGGGCGCCGGCGGCACCGGCCATGTGGCGGTGCAACTCGCCCGGCTCAAAGGCGCCCGCGTCGCCGCTACCGTCAGTTCGGCTGAGAAGGCGAAGATCGTCGAGGAGTTGGGCGCCGAGCGGGCCATCGATTATCGCAATGAGGATTTCGCCGCCGCCGCTCTGGAGTGGACCAAGGGCGCCGGTATCGATGTGGCTTTCGACAATGTCGGGGCCGAAACCATGCAGAAGACCTACCGCTGCATGGCGCCCTATGGCCGCGTCGTGACGCTGATGGGGGTGGCCCCCGACGATGCCGAAACCAGCGCCTATAACGCCAATCTCACCCTCATCAACGAGATGATGCTGACCCCCATGTGGAAGGGGCTCAAGTCCCGCCTTGCCATGCAGGCGGAGATTGTACGGCAGTGCCTGAAGCTGGTGGCGGAGGGCAAGCTGAATTTGCGCATCGCCGCCAGCTACAGGCTTGAAGATGCCGCAAAGGCCCATGCACAGATCGAGGCCGGCGGCACTTCAGGCAAGATTGTGCTGGTGATCGGCGGCTGATAGTGTCGGCGCAACCCCCAGTGAGGCTTGCGCCATGAATGTCATCCCGCGCCATGTCTGCGATATCGGCAAATTCGATCGCGACCCGGAGAAGTCCTATGCGCTTCCCGCCCATTATTACACCGATCCCTCGATCTACGAGCGCGAGAAGGAAGCGATCTTCTACAAGTCATGGGCCTATGCCTGCCACCTGAGCCAGGTGGCGGAGCCCGGCTCCTATGCCACCTGCATGGTGGCGGACCAGAACATCGCGGTGATGC
>JANMQL010000234.1:0-3944 GCA_031370475.1 Hyphomicrobiales bacterium
GGATTACGACCTCGCTCCGAAGTTTCCGAAGCTCATCAAGTTCCTGGATTTCTGGTCGCGCAATCTGGACGGCCCGCTGGCCTCGGTCCGCGTCGCCCACACCGGCATCATCGGCCCGGTGGAAATGCGCTATGTCGGAACCGAGTGGCGGCTCCACTGACCGCCGCTCACTTGCCTCCCAGGAAATCGAGCACCGCCCGAGTATAGCCGCCGGGATCCTGCAACATGGCGAAGTGGCTGGCATCCTTGAGGATGATCAGCTTGGCGCCGGGAATGGCGCTTGCCATATATTCGGTGTGGGTGCGGGTGATGGCTTCGTCGTGATCGCCGAGCACAATGGCCGTCGGCACCTTGATCGCCGCGAGCTGTTCCTTGGTCCAGGCCGGCTCGCTGGCCCACATGTGACTGATCTGATCGACGAAGGCGTTATACTGGTCCGGCGTCTTGGACAGCCGGGCATAGTCCTTGCCCGAGCGTTCGATATAGGCGTTGAACGTCGCGTTGTTCATCACATTGGGATCGACGCCGTCGACCGTCACGTTGGCGGCCTGGGCGAACAGCTTTGTGAGCCGCTCGGGATGACTCATGGCGATATCGATGCCGATGATGCCGCCGTCGCTCCAGCCGACCAGCGCGGTTTTGTCGATCTTCAGATAATCGAGAAGCGCCAGATAGTCCGACGCCATCAGATCGTAGCCGTAGGGCTGCTCGTTGCGGGTGGAGCGCCCGTGGCCGCGGCTGTCGGCGACGATCACCTTGTGATCCTTGGACAGCGCGATCGCCTGGTTGGCCCAGATGTCGGCATGTCCCAGTCCACCGTGGATGAGCAGGATCGGCTCGCCGCTGCCATAGACGGCATAATACATCTCGATACCGTTGACCGGCGCGTAGCCGCTTTCAACCGCTTGTGGCATGGCCGGCGGCTCCGGCAACGTCAGCCAACGGTCTTCCGCGGCGGCCAGGCCGGTGAGCGCAAGAAATGCAACCAGTGCGGAAAAAGCGGCGATCAATGTTTTCATTGTTGCGTTCTCCCTGTTTCCATAAATGTTATCACTTTCATGGGAGGCAGCAAGTAGCAAAGAAAAACGGCAGGAATATGGTCCTGCCGTTCGAATTGCAATAAAACGTCCGCGGTTCAGCGCGAATAATATTCGACAACGAAGTGCGGTTCCATCTGGACGGGATAGGGCACGTCCGACAATGCCGGCACGCGCGCCAGCTTGGCCGTCATCACCTTGTGGTCGACTTCGACATAATCGGGCACGTCGCGTTCGGCGAGCTGGGTGGCTTCCAGCACCACGGCCAATTCCTTGGCCTTGGGCGTCAGTTCCAGCGCGTCGCCGGCCTTGATGCGCATCGACGGGATGGTCACGCGGCGGCCGTTGACCTTGACATGGCCGTGGCTGACGAACTGGCGCGCCGCGAACATGGTGGCCACGAACTTGGCGCGGTAGACGATGGCGTCGAGGCGGCGCTCGAGGAGGCCGATGAGATTTTCGGAGGAGTCGCCGGTCATGCGGGCGGCCTCTTCGTAGATCTTGTGGAACTGGCGCTCGGAAATATTGGCATAGTAGCCCTTGAGCTTCTGCTTGGCCTTGAGCTGAATGCCGTAGTCGGAGAGCTTGCCCTTGCGGCGTTGGCCGTGCTGGCCGGGGCCGTATTCGCGCTTGTTGACGGGGCTCTTGGGGCGGCCCCAGATATTCTCGCCCATGCGGCGGTCGATCTTGTATTTGGCTGATAAACGCTTTGTCATTTACGGTCTCCAATGGACGTGATGTTGGAACCCACCCTCCTCAACACCGGTTTCCCGGCCGACAGAACCCTCAAGGTTCACGGGCAAGCAAACACGGGGCGCTAGGGCCCCGTGAGTGGCGTGGCGTATAGAACATGGCCCCCGCCCTGTCAAACCGGCATCTCCAGCACGTGATAGGCGGGAAAACCCATGGCGGCATAGGCAGATAGCGCCTCCGTCACGCCCCGCTTCGAGGTCAGGAGCACGGTTCCCGGCACCGGTACGGTCGCCCCGGGCGCGGGCCTTGGCGTTTCGTCGAGCACGTCGGCAGCGCGGCGCGCGATGGCCGGCGCCGGATCGATATAGGCGACCTCCCACGGCGCCGCTTTGGCGATGTCCTCGAGCAGCAGCGGATAATGGGTGCAGCCCAGCACCACCACATCGGTGCGCTCGCCGCCGCGCTTGTGGAAAACGGGCGCAATCTCCGCCGCCAACTGAGCGGCATCGACGCTCTCGCCCCGGAGCTTGCGCTCGGCCATTTCGGCGAGGTTAGGGGCGCCATGCAGGAACACCTTGCAGTGAAAGGCGTAGGTGTGGATGAGCGCATGGGTGTATTCGCGCGACACCGTGCCCGGCGTCGCCAACACGCCGATGATGCCGGATTTGGTTTGCGCCGCGGCGGGCTTGATGGCCGGTACCGTGCCGACGAAGGGCAGCTTGTAGGCTTCACGCAGCGCCGCCAGGGCGAGTGTGGAGGCCGTGTTGCAGGCGATGACGGCGATGTGCGGCTCGACCCGCTCGATGAGCGCGCCGATCACGGTGACGATGCGGGCAACGAGGGCCTCTTCTTTCCAGGCGCCATAGGGAAAGGCGGCATTGTCGGCGGCGTAGATGAGATGGGCCTCGGGAAGCTGGGCGCGCACGGCGCGCGCCACGGTCAACCCACCCATGCCGGAATCGAAGATGAGGATGCGGGGGACGGTCATCACAATCTTTCCCCTTCTCCCCGCACGCAGTGCGGGGAGAAGGTGCCCGGAGGGCGGATGAGAGGTGTGGTGCAACCGGAACGACTTGCGGTTCGACTGGTTGAGAGGCCACCCCTCATCCGGCCGTTGGCCACCTTCTCCCCGCCGCAAGCGGCAGGGAGAAGGCGATTGTTCGAACGGCTCACGACTTCCCTTCCTTGCGCCGCTCATGGGCGCGCGTCAGCGAGGCGACCATGCCGCGGAGCGAGCGCACTTCCTGCTCGGTGAGGCCGGCACGGGAATAGAGATTGCGGATATTGCGCAGCATGCCGGGCTTTTTGTCCTCGGTCTTGAAGAAACCGGCTGCGTCGAGCTCGCGCTCGAGATGATCGAAGAAGCCGTAGAGTTCCTCCTTGGTGGCGGGCCGCGTATCGGGCGTCTGCAGGCCGGGGCCATCGAGTGCGGGCAGTTCCGGCGTCTGCTGGCCGAGACTTGCCGCCTGATCCTTGAACCATTCATAGCCCATGAGCAGCACGGCCTGGGCGATATTGATCGAGGCGAAGGCCGGATTGACGGGCGCGGTGACGATCACGTCGGCGAGCGAGATTTCGTCGTTGTTGAGGCCCCAGCGCTCGCGCCCGAAAAGAATAGCGATCTTCTCGCCGCGGCCGATGCGCTCGCGCATGTCGCGGCCCGCCTGTTCGGGCGTCACCACCTCCTTGATCATGCCGCGCGGCCTCGCCGTGGTGGCGTAGGCGTATTGCGTGTCCTTGAGCGCCGCGGCGAGATCGTCGAAGACGGCGGCGCCCTCGATGATCCAGTTGGCGCCGGAAGCGGAGGTGAGCGCCTTTTCATTGGGCCAGCCGTCGCGGGGGCTGACGATGCGCAATTCGTGCAGGCCGAAATTCGCCATGGCGCGCGCCGCCGTGCCGATATTCTCGCCGAGCTGCGGATTGACCAGCACCACGATGGGCGCGGGGCCCTTAACCTGATTGCGCGACTTATCGGTTCCTGCCATGGCGGGGGCATAGCCGGATCGGCGAACTTGCGGAAGAATTTTTCCGCCAGGCGGGCGGCGGGCGGGGTTGGGGGAAAAAAATAGGAGAGGAATGCCGGAGCCGGGCCCCACGCAATCCTGAATATTCAATGGGCGTCGAGCCCTGCACTCCTGACGCGGCGATTTCGGCTTCCGGCTTGCACTTCGGCTCTGTCCTCATCGGACTGCCTAACTGCCTTGCGGCGCGCGG
>JANMQL010000236.1:0-4703 GCA_031370475.1 Hyphomicrobiales bacterium
AGTTGGTTCAATGGGAACTGGCAAACGCCTCTAGTGCAGCCGCCACTCGTAGCCGACGTGGCGGAGTTCCACGGGGCCCACGATTCCGGCGTGGGCAACGCGCACCGAGGCGAGCGGGCCGTCGAGATTGTGCGACCAGAAATCCAGAAACTTGATGAGCTTGGGAAACTTCGGGGCGAGGTCGTAGTCCTGCCAGATGAAGGTCTGCAGAATATCGCGGTAGTCCGGCATGCGGTAAATGATCTCCGCCGTCGTCAGACTCCAGCCACGCAACTGACTTGCAAAGTCTCTGTCGATCATCGCCGTTCCTCCTTTTCCGCTCCACCTTCCTCCAGACTATTGCTGGATGTGAGTGTGCGTCTAGTCCGTGAACGGAAGATTAACGGGCGATTGGCAGTCGCAGGGGGAGAGTGCTGCTAGGGTCGTGGACAGCAAAACAGCCGATCAGGCCTTGCGGTCCAATTGCGTTCTTTGCATGCGGGGCCCGATTTGGGCGATGGCGACGCCGGCGATGATCAGCGCACCGCCCGCCAATGTATCCGGCGTGATTGCTTCGCCGAGCATGATTGCACCCGAGATCACGGCGATGACCGGAACAAGATAGAGCGTGGCGCCGGTCGTGGCGGCGGAAAGGCGTGCAGCACCGTAATTCCAGGTGATGGTGGCGAGAAACGTGGAGAGTGCGGCCATGTAAGCCATGTCGAACCAGTTGCGCGCGGTCATGGCGCGAAGGGTCTCGAACGTCTCCGCCGAAACAAGCAGCGAGACCATGGGCAGGGTTGCAATCGAGATGGACAAGGCAGTGACCGGATAGGCGCCGTATTTGCGGATCAGGGGTTTCGAGATTACTACATAGAAGGCCCAGGCGAGGCCGCTCAAAAAGATGAACAGCCCGCCAAGCAGCACCGGGGCATTGGCCGCGGCATTGGCGAGATCGTGGCGGAACAGAAGGCCGGTGCCGATGAATGCCACGGCGAGCCCGGCGACGGGGTAAGGCGTCAGCTTCTCGTGGGTGAAAACCGATGCAAGAATAGCAATGAGCAGGGGCTGGGTTCCGATGATCAATCCGCCGATGCCGGCGGGCACAAGTTCGAAGCCGAAAGCGGAGCCGAGATTGTAGCCAATCATGCCGATAAGCGAGATCGCCAGCAGGCGGGGCCAGTCTTGTCGCGCGATACGCCAGTTGCGGATGAGTGCGAGGCCCCCGAGATAGAGGATCGTCACCAGCGAGTAGCGGATGACCAGGTGATCGGCCGGTCCGAGTGCCACGGAGAGCGAGCGGATGAACACCGGGCCGATGCCCCAGATCGTGACGGTGAGCAGCAGCGACAGCAGGGCTTTCGGCGGTTGCTGGATCAGGCCACGCCCTTTTCCGCGAGCAGCGTCTTGAGCTCGCCCGACTGGAACATCTCCATCACGATGTCGCTGCCGCCGACGAACTCACCCTTGACGTAGAGCTGCGGGATGGTGGGCCAGTTGGTGTAGTCCTTGATGCCCTGGCGGAGATCGTTGGAGTCGAGCACGTTGATGCCCTTGAACGGCACACCAAGGTGATTGAGGATCTGGGTGGCTTTCCCCGAGAAGCCGCACATCGGCATGTCCGGCGTGCCCTTCATGAAGAGAACCACGTCGTTGGTCTTCACTTCATTATCGATCCATTTGCTAATGTCGGTCATCTTTCACTCCTCGGGCGGGCTGGTTTGCAGGGCAAGCGCATGCAATTCGCCGCCCATGCGCCCCTTGAGCGCCGCATAAACCATCTGATGCTGTTGGACCCGCGACTTGCCTTTGAAGGCGGCGGAGACGACGTTCGCCGCATAATGGTCGCCGTCGCCGGCCAGATCGCGAATTTCGATCCTGGCGTCGGGGAGGGCTTCCTTGATGAAGCGTTCGATGTCGGAGGCAGCCATGGCCATGGGGTCAGTCCTTACACCTCGCCGGCCATGAAGGAGGGAAACCAGCCTTCATGGGCGCCGCGAAGCTCCGCCAGCGATATAGAGGCAGCCCCCTCGACAATCAATGACGGCTCGGCCGTCACCGTGCCGATGCGGATCACGTCCACGCCCGCTGCATGGGCCTGGGTGATGATCTTGGCGGTGGCGGCGGCGGGGCAGGCGGCCAGATAGCGGGCCTGATCCTCGGCAAAGAGGGCTATATAGTCCATGGCATCGAGGCTGACGCCGAGGCTTCCGGCAAGCGCCATTTCGATTGCCGCCACGCCAAGGCCGCCGTCGGAAATGTCATGTACGGCAGTGACTTGGCCGCGATTAATGAGATTTCGAATCAACTCGCCATGGCGCTTTTCGCGGGCCAGATCGACGGGCGGGGGCGCACCTTCCTCGCGGCCCAGGATTTCGCGCAGATAGATCGACTGGCCGAGGTGGCGGCCGTGGCCGCCGACGAGGAGGATGGCATCGCCCGCCTGCTTGAAGGCGAGGGTGGTCATTTTCGAGAGATCGACGAGGAGGCCGATGCCGCCGATTGCCGGGGTGGGGAGAATGGCCTGGCCGTTGGTCTCGTTGTAGAGCGAGACATTGCCGGAGACGACGGGGAAGGCGAGCGCCCGGCAGGCCTCGCCGATGCCCTCGATAGCCTTGACGAGCTGGCCCATGATCTCGGGGCGCTCGGGATTGCCGAAATTGAGATTGTCGGTGACGGCGAGAGGCTCGGCCCCCACGCAGGTCAAATTGCGCCAGCATTCGGCCACGGCCTGCTTGCCGCCCTCGAAGGGATCGGCCTCGACATAGCGCGGCGTCACATCGACGCTGGCGGCGATCGCCTTGTTGCCGGAGATGCGCACGACGCCGGCATCGCCGCCGGGAATCTGGGCGGTGTTGGACTGGATCAGATGATCGTATTGCTCCCACACCCAGCGCCTGGAACACATGTCGGGCGAGCCGACGATCTTCAGAATGGCGGCCTTGAGATCGTTGGGAGCGGCAACATCTTCGGCCTTGATGAAGGGCTGCTGCTTCGGCGCGACCCAGGGCCGGTCATATTCCGGCGCCTGGTCGCCCATGTCCTTGATCGGCAGGTCGGCCTTCACCTCGCCCTGGTGCTTGACGATGAAGCGCAACGTATCGGTGGTGTGGCCGACGATGGCGAAGTCGAGGCCCCATTTGTGGAAGATGGCTTCCGCCTGTTTTTCCTGTTCCGGGCGCAGCACCATGAGCATGCGCTCCTGGCTTTCCGACAGCATCATCTCATAGGCGGTCATCGCCTCTTCGCGGCAGGGCACGCGGTCGAGATCGAGTTCGATGCCGAGATCGCCCTTGGCGCCCATTTCGACCGCCGAGCAGGTGAGGCCGGCGGCCCCCATGTCCTGAATGGCGATGACGGCTCCCGACGCCATCAGTTCGAGGCAGGCTTCGAGCAGGCATTTCTCGGTGAAGGGATCGCCCACCTGAACGGTGGGACGCTTTTCATCGGCGTCGCCGGCGAATTCGGCCGACGCCATGGTGGCGCCGTGAATGCCGTCGCGCCCGGTCTTGGCCCCGAGATAGACAACAGGCAGGCCCACGCCTTCCGCCCTGGAATAGAAGATCTTGTCCGTATCGGCGAGGCCGATGGCCATGGCATTGACCAGAATGTTGCCGTTGTAGCGGGGATGGAAATTGACCTCACCGCCGATGGTGGGCACGCCGAAGCTGTTGCCATAGCCGCCGATGCCGTGGACGACGCCGGAGACGAGATGGCGGGTCTTGGGATGATCGGGGGCGCCGAAGCGCAGCGCATTCAGCGCCGCGATGGGGCGGGCGCCCATGGTGAAGACGTCGCGCAGGATGCCGCCGACGCCGGTGGCCGAGCCCTGATAGGGCTCGATGAAGGAGGGGTGGTTGTGGCTTTCCATCTTGAAGACGATGGCCTGGCCGTCGCCCACATCGACGACGCCGGCATTCTCGCCGGGGCCCTGGATGACTTTCGGGCCGGAGGTGGGGAGCGTCTTCAGCCACTTCTTGGAGGATTTGTAGGAGCAATGCTCGTTCCACATGGCCGAGACGATGCCAAGCTCGGTAATCGAGGGCTCGCGGCCGAGGAGCTTGCGGAAACGCTGGTATTCGTCCGGCTTGAGGCCGTGATCCTTGACGAGTTCGGGGGTGATCTGGGGGGCGTTGGGGAGGGTCATTGGGCTGGCGGTTTAGCGGGGCACGACCGGATTCACAATTGCGAATTGGCGGGGCCGGCGATGCTTCGGTTGGGCCTCGGCCTTTTGGGCGGCATCGTATTCGGCCTCGCGTTCGCGGATGGCGTTCCAGAAATCGGCCCAGGCTTCCGGCGAGGGCTCGGGACAGGGCTTGTGGAGATCGGCCGGATCGCCACCCCGTTCGATCCAGAGTTCGCAGAGCCTTGCAGCGATGTGATCGTGAAATTCGCCGGCACTCATGTGGGACTTGTGGCATTCGCGGGCCGGATCGGCGGCGAAGCACAGGCCGCCGCGGCGGCAGGCCAGATTTGGACAGACGTCAAGGGGCGTATCGCGTGGATAGGCCATCGCGAGCGGTTCCTTCTTCCATGGGTTGAGGGAGAGGCGGCGGGCGGGGTTGGGGGAAAAAAGTAGGAGGGGAATGCCGGAGCCGGGCCCCACGCAATCCTGAATATTCAATGGGCGTCGAGCCCTGCACTCCTGACGCGGCGATTTCGGCTTCCGGCTTGCACTTCGGCTCTGTCCTCATCGGACTGCCTAACTGCCTTGCGGCGCGCGG
>JANMQL010000274.1:0-3868 GCA_031370475.1 Hyphomicrobiales bacterium
AGATGCGGTCGTCGCCGAACGACGAGGCGGCTTCGGATTTGGAGCGCTCGAACCCTTCGCGGGCGCCGGCATCGTCATGGGCGATGCGCATGCCCTTGCCGCCGCCGCCGGCGGAAGCCTTGATCATCACCGGATAGCCGATCTCCTCGGCGATCTTCACCGCCTCCTCGGCATCGGCGATGACCCCCAGATAGCCCGGCACGGTGGAGACGCGGGCCGCCGCGGCGCGCTTCTTCGATTCGATCTTGTCGCCCATGGCGTCGATTGCCGCAGCATTGGGGCCGATGAAAGCGATCCCCGCCGTGGTGAGCGCTGTGGCAAAGGCGGCGCGCTCGGAAAGAAAGCCATAGCCCGGATGCACGGCGTCAGCGCCCGTGCGCCGGCAGGCCTCGACGATCTTGTCGATCGCCAGATAGGACTCCGCCGCCGCCGCCGGCCCGATATGGACCTCCTCGTCGGCCATCTCGACATGCAGCGCCCGCGCATCGGCGTCGGAATAGACGGCGACACTGGCGATGCCCATGCGGCGGGCGGTCTTGATCACCCGGCAGGCGATTTCGCCGCGATTGGCGATGAGAATTTTCTTGAACATGCAATCCCTTGGCCCGGCTTTATGGCGGTTCTAGCGTGCGGCGGCGAGGCGGGCAATGCACTCCCAGATCAAGCGCTTTCTATAGCTTGCACAAATTAGCCAAATTAGCTATTCTAGCCATTATCAACCGGAACCCCTCCCATGAAAACCATGACCGCCGCCGAAGCCAAGAATTCCTTCGGCAAGCTGCTGGATGAAACACAGCGCGCGCCGGTGGTGATCACCAAGAACGACCGCCCGGTGGCGGTGACGCTGTCGATGGCCGACTTCAAGGATATCGCGCGGAGCGAGGATCGGGGCGACGGCGCCGAGATGGTGGCGCGGCTCCTGGAGCGGGCGCGCATCCACAAGCGCATCGCCGCGGCGCGCCAGGACGCCGCCCAGGACCGCGTCCGAGCCATGGACAAGCGGTTTTTCGAAGGTCTGAAGAAGCGCGCCGCCAAGCGGCCGTAGCCGGTGGCCTACCGTGTCGTCATCGCCCTTTCGGCCGAGCGCGATCTCACCGATATTCTCGACTTCATTGCCGCCGATAATCCCAAACTCGCCCTGAGTTTCGTCGATGACTTGCAGGAGCGGACGGCGAAGAGCCTCGCCAGATTTCCGCAGTCGGGCCGCGCTTACGAGAGCGGCACGCGGTTCATCGTTCTCGGCAATTACGTTGTTCTCTATGACATCGACGAAGACGCGAAAACCGTGACCGTGCTCCATGTCTTCCCCGGTGGCAGGAACTGGCGCGAGACATAGGGGGCGTTCGGCACCCAAATGAACGAGACCTCCCCAACCCCATTCCAATGCGCTACATGCCGCCCATGACCGACTCCCGCGAACTGATCTACGGCGTCCATCCGGTGACCGAGGCGCTGGCCAACCCCAAGCGCAAATTCATCCGCTTGCTGGCCACGCTCAATGCCGCCCAGCGCATCGCCGGCGAAGCCAAGGCGGCGGGGCTCGAGCCGGAGATCGTCCACCCCAAGGAGCTCGACCGCCTCGCCGGGCCCGACGCGGTGCATCAGGGGCTGGTGCTGGAGGCAAGTCCCCTGCCCCAGCCCCGTCTCGATGAGATCGGCCGGACCGGCCTCGTCGTCCTCCTCGACCAGATAACCGATCCCCATAATGTCGGCGCCATCTGGCGGAGCTGTGCGGCCTTCGGGGTGACGGCGCTCATCGCCACCTCCCGCCACAGTCCGGAGGCTTCGGGGGTGCTGGCCAAGGCGGCCTCGGGGGCGACCGAGCATGTGCCCTTCGTGCACGTCACCAATCTTTCCCGGGCCATGGCCGAGCTCAAGGATTACGGATTTCAGGTGGTGGGGCTGGACAGCGAGGCGCCGGCGGCCATTTCCGAAGTGGTTCGCGGCGGGCCCATTGCGCTGGTCCTGGGAGCGGAAGGCAAGGGCCTCCGGCACCTGACGCAGCAATCTTGCGACCTCCTGGTTCGGCTCGATCTCGACGGGCCGATCAAGAGCCTCAATGTCTCGAATGCCGCGGCGATTGCCCTTTATGCGCTGAGCCGCCCATGAAAAAGGCCGGACGTTTTGGCGCCCGGCCGCTCCCGTCGCCGTCCCGGCGTCGAGGAAGTTGCCTATTCATAGGGCCGGGGCGGGCCCCTCGGCAATGGCAAGCTTGCGGCTTGGTTCGCCAAAGATTAAGGAGATGCCGGCCGCCGGCTTAGCTCAGTTGGTAGAGCACCTGATTTGTAATCAGGGGGTCACAGGTTCGAGTCCTGTAGTCGGCACCGGAACCCTCACCGCCGCATCCTCGTCCCTTCCGGATCGTAGAGCGGCTTCGCCTCGACCCGGGCCGGATAGAATTCGCCAAGAATTTCAATCTCCAGCCGCGTGCCGTGGGCGGCCAGAGCCGCCGGCACATGGCCCAGCGCCATGCTCTGCTTCAGCCCATGGGCATAGCCGCCGGAGGTGACATAGCCCACGCATTCACCTTCATGGAAGATCGGTTCGTCGGCGATGCAGTCGATGCCGCTTGTCGCAACCGTCATGGTGACGAGGCGGCGCCTGGGGCCCGCCGCCTTCTCCTTCAGCGCCGCCGTCTTGCCGATGAAATCGGCGGGCTTGTTGTAGGACACGAACGCATCGAGCCCCGATTCGGCGGCGGTGAAATCGGGGCGGAAATCCATGGTCCACACGCCCCAGTTCTTTTCCAGCCGCATCGACATCAGCGCCCGGCCGCCGAACAATTTCAGGCCGAGATCGCGGCCCTGGTCCTCGATCGCCTCGAACAGGCGCAACTGATATTGCGGGGCGCAATAGATTTCATAGCCGAGTTCGCCGGTGAAAGAGACGCGGGCGATGACCACGGGCACATCGGCCACGACACTTTCGCGAATGTCGAGGAATTTGAAGGCCGCGTTGGAGACATCGTCGCGGGTGAGCCGGGCGAGGAGCTCGCGCGATTTCGGCCCGGCAATCGAGATGCCCTGCAAATCGTCGGTGCAATTGCGATAGGCAACACCCCGCTCCGGCAGATGCATCTCGAACCAGCGCCGGTGCATGTTCTGTACCGCACTCGAGCCGAACAGATAGAAACGGTCGGGGCCCAACCTTGCCACGGTCAGGTCGCCATAGAGCCTGCCTTTGGGCGTCAGCATCGGCGTCAGGGTAAGGCGGCCCTCCCTCGGCAATCGGTTGGCCAGCATGCGGTCGAGGAAGGCTTCCGCCCCCGGACCTGAAACCTCGTGCTTGGCGTAATTGGCGATCTCGATCATGCCAACACCATGGCGCACGGCCCGCACTTCCTCGGCCACATGGGCGAAAGCATTGGAGCGGCGGAAGGTCGGCGTCTCGCGCGCCTTCTCGGGCGAGCCGGCAAACCACAGTGCATGCTCAAGCCCGTAGGAGACACCCATGACGGCGCCGCGCTGGATCAGCCGGTCATAAAGCGAGGTGGTCTTCTGCTTGCGGCCGGCGGGCAGAGTTTCATTGGGATAGGTGAGAATGAAGCGGCGCGAATAATTCTCCGAGGACTTGGTGGTCCCCCAGTCGCGCGTCGCGAAGGCGCCGAAGCGGGCCACATCCATGCCCCACACATCGATCGAAGGCTCGCCCTCGATCATCCATTCGGCCATGCACAGTCCGACGCCGCCGCCCTGGCAAAAGCCCGCCATGACGCCCACCGCCGTCCAGTAATTCCTGAGGCCCGGCACCGGCCCGATCAGCGGATTTCCGTCGGGACCGAAGGTAAAGGGGCCGTTGATCACCTTCTTGATGCCAACGCGGCCGAGTTTCGGCATGCGCTCGAAGGCGGTCGTCAGTCTGTCGCTTA
>JANMQL010000439.1:0-10928 GCA_031370475.1 Hyphomicrobiales bacterium
CGCCGCGCTGGCCGAATCCGTCCGCCGGCGGATCGGTACGGCAATCGATCTCGTCGCCTCGCCGGCCATGGGCGGCGTGGTGGTGGGTTATGAAATGGGTCGCCAGCTCGGCGTGCCGGCGATCTTCTTCGAACGGGTGGACGGCAGACTGGTGCTGCGGCGCGGCTTCACCATAAAGGCGGGGGCACGGGTGCTGATGGTGGAGGACATCGTCACCACCGGGCTGTCGTCGCGCGAATGCATCGCCGGGATCGCCGCGGAGGGTGGCCGCACGGTAGGGGCCGCCTGCCTGATCGACCGGTCGGGCGGCAAGGCCGACCTCGGCGTGCCGCTGGTAGCGCTGACGAAACTCGACATTCCCGCTTATGCGGCGGACGCCCTGCCGCCGGAGCTTGCCGCCATACCGGCGGTCAAGCCGGGGAGCCGCGGCCTCAAATGATCGTCGGGCTGGGCAACGACATTGTCGACATCCGGCGGGTCGAAAAGACCCTGGAGCGCTATGGCAAGCGTTTCACCGACCGGATATTCACCGAAGTCGAGAAACGCAAGTCCGACCGGCGGGCGGCGCGGGCTGCCTCCTATGCCAAACGGTTCGCCGCCAAGGAGGCTTGCTCCAAGGCGCTTGGCACCGGTTTGCGCCACGGGGTATTCTGGAAGGACATGGGGGTGGTGAACGAGCCCTCGGGCCGGCCCACCCTGGTTCTGACCGGTGGCGCCAAGGCAGCGCTCGACAGGCTGACGCCGGCCGGGCATGAGACCCGCATCCACCTGACCATCACCGACGATTTTCCCTATGCCCAGGCCATCGTCATGATCGAGGCGCTTGCGCTCCCCTGACACGGAACTGTGATGGAAGCGCAACAGTCGCGAAGCTTGCAGTTTGTTGCGTTGCAACGCAAATTACCAGGCGCTATAGCCCGTTATTCGAGAAGAACGGGGCGGCAGCCTCGGGCATCTGGTCGGAATGCACAAGAAAGTCCATACAATGGCGGCTGGCCAAGACTCCGTGGAAAAATCCGAAAACGCCCTGTGGGAGACCGTCAAGGTCGTCGTCCAGGCTCTGCTGATCGCGTTTTTCGTCCGGACCTTCCTGTACCAGCCGTTCAACATCCCGTCGGCCTCGATGTATCCGACGCTCAAGGTTGGCGACTATCTCTTCGTTTCGAAACTCTCCTACGGCTACGGCGAGCATTCCTTCGATTTCGCGCTCAGCGCGTTCGGGCGTGAATGGATCAAGTGTTGCCCGATCAACTTTCAGGGCCGGGTGTTCTTCGCCGACACGCCGAAGCGCGGCGATGTGGCGGTGTTCAAGAAGCCCAAAGAAGAAGAGATCGACTATATCAAGAGGGTAATCGGCCTGCCCGGCGATCGCATTCAGATGCGCAACGGCGTGCTCTACATCAACGGAGAAGCTGTCAAAAAGGAGCCTATCGATAACTTTGACGATCCGGCCGGAAACTGGGGAAGCGACGTCCCCGTTCCGCAATACATTGAAACGTTGCCGAACGGTGTCAAATACCGAGTGCTCGACATTAATCCAGAGGGGCAAGAAGACAACACGATTGAATACGTTGTTCCGGCTGGACATTACTTCATGATGGGCGATAATCGAGACAATTCCGCCGATTCTCGCTTTCTGAATGAAGTTGGGTATGTGCCCATCGAGAACTACGTCGGCCGCGCCGATATTATCTTCTTCTCGATTTCGCCGGATGCCTCGCTGTGGCAAATCTGGAAGTGGCCCTTCGCCATTCGCTGGAGCCGCTTCTTCAACCTGCTCTGAAGCCCCCTTGGTCCGCTTCACCCAAGCCAAGTACGACGCCATCAAGACCCGCATCGGTTATGTATTCAAGGACCGCGAGCTCTTGCGCCATGCCCTGACGCATGCCTCCACCAAGAAGAAGCGCGGCGATTACGAGCGGCTGGAATTCCTCGGCGACCGGGTGCTCGGTCTGGTCGTCGCCGAGAAGCTGTTCCGGCTCGATGCCAAGCACGGCGAAGGCCAGATGTCGGCGCGCCACAGCGCGCTGGTGCGCGGCGATACCTGCGCCGAGGCCGGGCGGATACTCGGCATCGAGGACTTCATCGTCATGGGGCACAGCGAATTGACCAAGGGCATGAACCGCAGTCTGACAGTGATCGGCGACGTTATGGAAGCGCTGATCGCCGCAATCTATCTCGACGGCGGGATCGATGCGGCGCGGGACTTCGTTCTGCGGAGCTGGGAACCGTTCTTCGGCGGCAAGCAACTTGCCGACAAGGACGCCAAGACTTTCCTGCAGGAATGGGCCTTGGGCAAGCGGCTGGCGATTCCGGCCTACCGCGCGGTGAGCCGCGAGGGGCCGGAACATGCGCCCACCTTCGTGGTCGAGGTCTCGGTCGGGACCAAGGAGCCGGTACAGGGCAGCGGCAAGTCGAAGCGCCTGGCCGAGCAGGCCGCCGCCGAAGCCTTCCTCAAGCGCGAGAACATCCGGCAATGACGCAAGCCACAAAGCGCTGCGGTTTCTGCGCCATCATCGGCGCACCCAATGCCGGCAAATCGACACTGGTGAATGCCCTTGCCGGCAGCAAAGTTTCGATCGTCAGCCACAAGGCGCAAACCACGCGGGCCAGGCTCAGGGCCATCGCCATGGAGGGCGAGGCCCAGATCGTCTTCGTCGACACGCCCGGCATCTTCGCGCCGAAGCGCAAACTCGACGAGGCCATGGTGGAAAGCGCCTGGAGCGGGGCCGGCGAGGCCGATGCGGTGCTCGTGCTGGTCGACGGCCGGCGCGGCCTCGGCGGCGAAGTCACCGCCATTCTCGACGGACTGAGGACGGCAAAACCCGGCGTCATTCTGGCGATCAACAAGATCGATCTGATCAAGCGCGAAAAACTGCTGGAAATTTCCGCCAGCCTCAATGCGGCCTTTCCCTTCGCGGCGACCTTCATGGTGAGCGCGCTCAACGGCTCGGGCCTGGCCGATCTGCGCAAGCATGTGGCGGCCAAGATGCCGGAGGGGCCGTGGCTTTATCCGGAGGACCAGGTGGCCGACGTGCAATTGCGTTTCATGGCGTCGGAGATCACCCGCGAGGTTATCTATGAGCGGTTGCACGACGAACTGCCCTATGCCTCGACGGTGGAGACCGAAGCCTGGGAGGAACGCAAGGGCGGATCGGTCAAGATCGACCAGACGATTTATGTGGAGCGCGACAGCCAGAAGATGATCGTGCTAGGCCGAGGCGGGCAGACGATCAAGCTCATCGGCCAGATGGCGCGGGCCGAGATGGAAAAGGCCTTTGAGCGGAGGGTGCATCTGTTTTTGTTCGTCAAGGTGCGCGAGAATTGGACGAAGGACCCGGAGCGCCTGCGCATGATGGGTCTGGTCGGCCGGGGCTGAAGCATGGAATGGCGCGACGAAGGCATCGTCCTGTCGGTGCGCAAACACGGGGAGACCGGCGCCATCGCGGAGCTTCTGACGGCGGGGCACGGCCGCTGCCTCGGCCATGTGCGCGGCGGACGTTCGCGGCGGCAGCGGCCGGTGCTGCAGCCCGGCAATATCGTGCAGGCGGTCTGGCGGGCCAGGCTCGAGGAACATCTCGGCCACTTCGCCATCGAAGGCCTCGAGCTCAAGGCCGGCGCCATCATGGAGGCGCCCTTCCGGCTGGCCGGGCTTGCAACACTCGCGGCGCTGGCGCAACTCCTGCCGGAGCGCGAGCCGCACCGGCGGATCTACGATGCGACGCGCATCGTCCTCGACGCGATCGAGAACGACGACGTCTGGCCCGCTCTCATGGTCCGCTGGGAGCTCGGCCTCATCGAGGAACTCGGCTTCGGCCTCGACCTGTCGAAATGCGCCGCGACTGGCGTGGTCACCGATCTCACCCATGTCTCGCCGAAGACGGGCCGGGCGGTCAATTTCGCGGCCGGCGAGCCCTACCGCGACCGCCTGCTGGCGCTGCCGGATTTTCTCCGGGTTGCCGGAGCGGCGGCGGGTCCGGCGGATATTCTCGACGGCTTCCGGCTGACCGGGCATTTCCTGGCGCGCGACGTGTTCGGTCCACGCGGCATAGCCGCTCCCGAACAACGCGGGTGGATCATCCGGGAACTGGCGCGCAAGCAGCATTGAGATCGCCGCCGCCGCCGCTTATACGGGACCGCATCAGGGAGACGAAAGAATGCTCGGACGCCTCAATCATGTGGCCATCGCCGTGCCCGATCTGGCGGCCGGAACGAAGATCTATCGCGACCTGCTCGGCGCCAGGGTTTCGGCGCCGCAGGCCGAGCCCGATCATGGTGTCACGGTGGTGTTCGTCGAGCTGGCCAATACCAAGATCGAGCTGCTCGAGCCCTTGGGCGCGGCCTCGCCGATCCGCGGCTTTCTCGAAAAGAACCCGGCCGGCGGCATCCACCATGTCTGTTACGAGGTGGACGACATTCTGGCGGCGCGCGACCGGCTGAAAAAGCAGGGGGCGCGGGTGTTGGGCGACGGCAATCCCAAGACCGGCGCCCATGGCAAGCCGGTGCTGTTCTTGCACCCCAAGGATTTCTGCGGCACGCTGGTGGAGCTCGAACAGGCATGAGACCGATCAGCGCCGTCGCCATCTATTTCATCGTCTGGTGGACCACGCTTTTCGTGGTGCTGCCATGGGGCGTGCGCAATTCCCATGAAAGCGGCGAGCCGGTCGCGGAAGGCAACGAGCCGGGCGCGCCGGTCAATCCGCGGCTCTGGCGCAAGGCGGCGATCACCACGGTTCTTGCCACCGTTATTTTTGCGCTCATTTATGGAACCATCAGTCAGGGCTGGATCGGCTTCGAGGATATTCCGTTCCTCGACCGGATGCCGGGCACGGGCTGAACCGGGAAAAGAAAAAGCAGGGCTTTCGCCCCGCTTTTCCGAAGTCCATTCTGTTTCCCGTTGACCTGCCGTCCTTACCGGACCGGCGGTGGCTGCTGCTCGACGGATAAACCGCGGCGCGCCCCGGAAACTTCTTCCTCCCCAGACCTGGGTCCACCGTGAGTGATACCGCGGTCCTTGTTCTTATGGGCGCGGAAGCTAGCATATTCTCGCGGCCTGTCACGTTAAAACGACACAATCCCGTCACAATCGGAGGCCCCGCCCCGTCTTGTGTTCCGAAGGGTTTCCCGTAAAACATCGCGGACCTGCGGATAATAGGGATTCTACATGCGACTTTCGCAATATTTCATGCCGATTCTGCGCGACGACCCCAAGGAAGCGGAGATCGTCTCGCACAAGTTGATGTTACGCAGCGGTATGATACGTCAGGAAGCGGCCGGCAGCTATTCCTGGCTGCCCATGGGCTTCCGGGTTCTGAAAAAGATCGAGCAGATCGTGCGCGAGGAGCAGAACCGGGCGGGCGCCATCGAGGTGCTGATGCCGACCATCCAGCCGGCCGATCTGTGGCGCAAGTCGGGGCGCTACGAGGCCTATGGCAAGGAGATGCTGCGCATCAAGGATAGGCACGACCGCGACATGCTCTATGGCCCCACCAACGAGGAAATGATCACCGATATTTTCCGCCAGGGGGCGCAGAGCTACAAGGACCTGCCGCGCAACCTCTATCACATCCAGTGGAAATTCCGCGACGAGGTGCGCCCCCGCTTCGGCGTCATGCGCGGGCGCGAGTTCCTGATGAAGGACGCCTATTCCTTCGATGTCAGCCGCGAGGCCGGGCAGCACTCCTACAACAAAATGTTCGTGAGCTATCTGCGCACCTTCGCGCGCATGGGGCTCAAGGCGGTGCCGATGCGGGCCGAGACCGGACCGATCGGCGGCAAGGACAGCCACGAGTTCCTGATCCTCGCCGAGACCGGCGAGAGCCAGGTGTTCTTCGACCGGGATTTCTACGACATGGACTGGAACGCCTTCGACATCGACTACGACGATGTTGGTGCGGTGGCCAAGGTGGTCGACGATTTCACCGCGAAATATGCCGCCACCGACGACAAGCACGATCCGGCGGAATTCGAGCGCCTGGTGCCGGAGGCGCGGCGTCTCACCGGCCGCGGCATCGAAGTCGGGCACATCTTCTTCTTCGGCTCGAAATATTCCGAGCCGCTGGGCTGCGAAGTGCAGGGGCCGGACGGCAAGAAGGTGCCGGTGCAGTCGGGTTCCTACGGCATCGGCGTATCGCGGCTGGCGGGCGGCATCATCGAAGCCTCGCACGATGCGGCCGGCATCATCTGGCCGGAGCCGGTGGCGCCGTTCAAGATCGGGCTTCTCAACCTTAAGGCCGGCGATGCCGAAACCGACCAGGCCTGCAACAAGATTTACAAGACGCTGGAAGCCAAGGGAGTGGAAGTGCTCTACGACGACCGCGACGAGCGGCCCGGCGGCAAATTCGCCGTGATGGATCTGATCGGCCTGCCATGGCAGGTGATCGTCGGCCCGCGCGGCCTCAAGGAGGGGATAGCGGAGGTGAAGAACCGCAAGAGCGGCGAACGCAGCAATGTGGGCCTCGACCGGATCGTCGAGCGCTTTGCCGGCTGATGGAAAAAGCCCTTCCCGATACCAGGCCCTTCGCCGGCTTCGAATGGATGCTGGCGCTGCGCTATCTCCGCGCCCGGCGCAAGGAAGGCTTCATCTCGGTCATCTCGCTGTTTTCGTTTCTCGGCATCCTGCTGGGTGTCGCCACGCTGATCGTGGTGATGGCGGTGCTCAACGGCTTCCGCGCCGAACTGCTCGACAAGATTTTGGGTTTCTCCGGCCACGCCAATGTCTACCGGCAGGACATGGAACCGATCGCCGATTTCGCCGAGATTCAAAGGCGGCTCGAACAGGTGCAGGGTGTGAAGCGGGTGATCGTGCTGGTCGAGGGACAGGCCATGGCCTCGTCGCTGCGCAATAATACCGGCGCCCTGGTGCGCGGCATTTCCGAAGCCGATCTCAAGAAGCTGCCGAGCATCAACAACGAGCGGCTGCGCACGGGGCTCAAGCAGCCGGGCATTCCGGACGAGCCTGCAAGTCTCGACGGCTTCGAGGCCTCGGGCGGCGTTGCCATCGGCGAACGCATGGCCTGGCAGCATCAATTGGGATTGGGCAGTTCGCTCACCATCATCTCGCCGGAAGGGCCCGACACGGTTGTCGGCAATGCGCCGCGCATCCGCGATTATCCGGTGGTGGCCATCTTCAAGATCGGCATGTCGGAATATGACGAGAGCGTCGTCTACATGCCGCTGGCCGAAGCGCAGGATTATTTCATGGCGGAGAACGGCGTCACCGCCATCGACCTCATGGTCGACAATCCCGATGCGATCGATGGCATGGTTGCCGCAATTCAGGAGGCAGCGGGGCCGGATTTGCAGGTGCAGACCTGGAAAGACCGAAACCTCGCCTTTTTCAATGCGCTGGCGGTGGAGCGCAATGTGATGTTCCTGGTGCTGACCATGATCATCCTGGTGGCGGCGCTCAATATCGTCTCCGGCCTCATCATGCTGGTCAAGGACAAGGGCCGCGACATCGCCATCCTGCGCACCATGGGAGCGACCAGGGGCGCCATCCAGCGGGTGTTTTTCATCACGGGCGCGGCAATCGGCGTGGCCGGCACGGCGGGCGGGTTTATTTCCGGCCTGCTGATTTGCCTCAATGTCGAAAGCATCCGGCAATTCATCCAATGGGTGTCGGGCGTCGATCCGTTCAATGCCGAGCTCTATTACCTGTCACAGCTTCCCGCCGACATGGACTCGACGCAGACCCTGTGGATCGTGGCAATGTCGCTGGCGCTGTCCTTCGGCGCGACGCTTTATCCGTCGTGGCGGGCCGCCCGGCTCGATCCGGTCGAAGCGCTGAGGTACGAATGATGGCGGCGGCCCGGAAACCCGCCCTGGAACTTCGCCATGTGGCTCGTTCCTATGCCGAGGGCAAGGGGCGGCTCGACGTCTTTCTCGACGTGAGTCTTAAAGTGCATCCCGGCGAGATCGTGGCGCTGGTGGGACCGTCGGGCTCCGGCAAATCGTCGCTTCTGCACATCGCCGGGCTTCTCGAAACGCCGACCGCCGGCGAGGTTTTCGTCGCCGGGCAGAACTGCACGGCACTCGACGATGCGGCGCGCACCCGCATCCGCCGCATCGGCATCGGGTTCGTCTATCAGTTCCACCATCTCCTGCCGGAATTCTCGGCGCTGGAAAACGTCATCGTGCCGCAACTGATTGCCGGCGAGACGAAAGACGCGGCGGCGGCGCGAGCCCGCGAACTCCTGTCGCGCTTGGGGCTGGCGGGGCGGCTCGATCACCGTCCGGCCGAACTTTCCGGCGGCGAGCAGCAGCGCGTCGCCATCGCCAGGGCCATCGCCAACCGGCCGCTCTTGCTGCTCGCCGACGAGCCGACCGGCAATCTCGACCCCGCCACCGCCGCACAGGTGCACAAGGAGCTGATGCGGCTGATCCGCGAAGAGGGGCTCGGCGCCCTGGTCGCCACCCACAATCATGAATTGGCCGGCGGCATGTCGCGCATCGCGCGGCTCGAAAGCGGGCACATCGGCGAGGCATAGAACATGAAGGCTGTGTTTTCCGCCGCCCAACTGGGGCATGCGCCGACCCGCTTTCTCAGTCTTGGCAAGATCGTCGATTATCCCGAACAGCCGGAGCGGGTGCGGCGGCTTCTCGACGGCGTGCGGCGGGTCGGCGCCCAGATCCATGCCGCCCGGGGCTTCGATCCGGCGATATTCAACGATGTGCATCAACCCGCATATCTTTCGTTTCTACGTGGCGCTTATGAGGAATGGGCGAAGATCGAAGGGGCGGGGCCGGAATTGATGCCAAGCCTCAGGCCCGTGGTGCGGCCCATGGCGCGAAGCCAGCACATTCTTGCCCGGGCGGGGATGTTTCTCATGGATTTCTCCTGCCCGATTACCGAAGCAACGTGGAAATCGGCGTCGGCTTCGGCCATGACGGCGCTGACCGCGGCGGACTTCGTGGCCAAGGGCGACAAGTCAAGCTATGCGCTGTGCCGGCCGCCGGGACACCACGCCTATGCCAATCGCGCCTCGGGCTTCTGCTATCTCAACAACGGCGCCTTGGCGGCGGCGCGGCTGCGCGATCATCACGAGCGCGTCGCCATACTCGATATCGACGTGCATCACGGCAACGGCACCCAGGCGGTATTCTACCACCGGGCGGATGTGCTGACGGTTTCGATCCACGCCGATCCGGCCGAATTCTATCCCTTCTATTGGGGAAGTGCGGAGGAAACGGGTGACGACGAGGGCGAGGGCTACAATCTCAACCTGCCGTTGCCGGTGGGGGCGGGCGACGATCATTGGCTCAACGCGCTCGACAGCGCACTCGAACGCATCGGCAAATTCAATCCCGGCGCCATGGTGCTGGCGTTGGGGCTCGACGCCCATGAGGCCGATCCCCTGAAGGGCGGCACGGTGACCACCGCCGGCTTCAGCCGCATCGCCGAGAAGATCGCCGGCCTGTCGCTGCCCACCGTCATCGTCCAAGAGGGCGGCTATCTGAACGACAGCCTGGCGGATAATCTGGCGACGTTCCTTGGTTCCTATGAAGGGGCATTGAAGCTGCCTGTGGACGCGGCCGTGGAATAGGCTGCATCCGTCCGTTTGTGCCGCTAGACTGACGGCCATGGCGGTCGATTCACCCAAGCCCGGCGTCACTTTCATCCATCTCCGGACGCATTCGGCCTATTCGCTGTCGGAAGGCGCGTTGCCGATCAAGCAGATGGCGGCGCTGGCCAAGGAAGCCGGCATGCCGGCACTCGCCATCACCGATACCGGCAATCTGTTCGGGGCGCTGGAATTTTCCGAGGCGCTGGCCGAAAAGGGCATTCAGCCGATCATCGGCTGCACGCTGAAGATCGATTTCGCCGATGTGGCGCCGGATGCGGCGCTCAGGCCGCAGCACGGGCTTCGCAAGCTGCCGTCGCTGGCGCTGCTCGCCAAGGACGAGACGGGCTACCGGCATCTGATGAAATTGTCGAGCCGGACCTATCTCGATACCGCCGACACGGCCGAGCCGCATGTGCAGTGGCATCTTCTCGAGCAAATGCAGGAAGGGCTGATCTGCCTCACCGGCGGTCCGCAGGGGCCCATCGACGAGGCGCTGGCCCAGGGCCAGACGCAGCAGGCACGGCATCGCATCGAGCGACTCAAGAGTCTGTTCGGCGACCGGCTTTACATCGAGTTGCAGCGCCACGGCACGGAGGCCGAGCGCGCCGCGGAGCCGGGGCTGATCGCTCTCGCCTATGAACTCGATATTCCGCTGGTGGCGAGCAACGAGGCCTATTTCGCCAAGCCCGACGATTTCGCCGCCCATGACGCGCTAATCTGCATCGCCGAGGGCGAAGTGGTGGCCGCCGAAGACCGGCGGCGGCTGACGCCGGAACATTACTTCAAGTCCCAGGCAGAAATGGCGGCACTCTTCGCCGATCTGCCGGAGGCGGTGGAGAACACCGTGGAGATTGCCCGGCGCTCAGCCTTTCAGGTTGCCTCGCGCGATCCCATCCTGCCGCGCTTCGCCGATGGCGACGAGGGCGAGGAACTGCGGCGCCAGGCGAAGGAGGGGCTGGAGCAGCGCCTGGCCAACCGCGGCATGGTCGAAGGCCGCAGCCGCGACGATTATCTGGTGCGGCTCGACTTCGAGCTCGACGTCATCATCGAAATGAAGTTTCCCGGCTATTTCCTGATCGTCGCCGACTTCATCCGCTATGCCAAGTCGAACGGCATTCCGGTGGGGCCGGGGCGCGGCTCGGGAGCGGGCTCGCTCGCCGCCTATGCGCTCACCATCACCGATCTCGATCCCTTCCGCTTCAACTTGCTGTTCGAGCGCTTCCTCAACCCGGAGCGCGTGTCGATGCCGGACTTCGACATCGATTTCTGCCAGGAGCGGCGCGACGAGGTGATCGCCTATGTGCAGCAGCGCCATGGGCACGACCGGGTGGCGCAGATCATCACCTTCGGCAAGCTGCAGGC
>JANMQL010000338.1:0-1842 GCA_031370475.1 Hyphomicrobiales bacterium
GCGGCTTGGACGAAGGTGATGAACCTCGATCGCTTCGATCTTGCCTGATCTCGGCTAAACGGTCTTCCTTCGGGGGCTTCGGGCGCCCGCGCCGTTACGGCAAAGATGGCGGCTAAGGCCGCGGCGGAGTAGGATAGTCCCGACCGATTCGGGATAATCAATAACCTCCCAGGCGTACCAAACTCGGGGCGGATCGCAGGATCCGCCCTTCTTCTTTCTCAACCATGCGCCGCCGTGGCATTTGACTTTCCATGCAAAAATCCCTATCTCCAGCGCAATTCACGGCTCCCCCGGCTTTGGCGAAGACCCCCGGGCGCCCCTGATCACCCAATCGCCAGAACGGTCCCACAAGCTACATGCAATTCTCCGAGCTCGGTTTGAGCGTCAAGGTCCTCGCGGCGGTTACCGCGTCGGGCTACACCACCCCCACCCCCATTCAGGAACAGGCCATTCCCCACGTCCTGCAACGCAAGGACGTAATGGGCCTGGCCCAGACCGGCTCCGGCAAGACCGCCGCCTTCGTGCTGCCGATGCTGACCATGCTGGAAAAGGGCCGCGCCCGCGCCCGCATGCCGCGCACGCTCATTCTCGAGCCCACCCGCGAGCTCGCCGCCCAGGTCCAGGAAGCCTTCGAGACGCTGGGCAAGCAGCACAATATTTCCGTGGCCCTGTTGATCGGCGGCGTCGCCTTCGATCCCCAGGCCCTCAAGATCGACCGCGGCGCCGATGTGGTGATCGCCACGCCGGGCCGGCTCCTCGATCATTTCGAGCGCGGGCGCCTGCTCTTGACCGGCATCGAGATGCTGGTCATCGACGAGGCCGACCGCATGCTCGACATGGGCTTCATCCCGGACATCGAACGCATCTGCAAGCTTCTGCCCTTCACCCGCCAGACGCTGTTCTTCTCGGCCACCATGCCGCCGGAAATCCAGCGCATCACCTCGCAGTTCCTGCATAACCCCGAGCGCATCGAGGCATCGCCGCGCTCCTCCACGGTGGAAACCACCAAGCAGCATTTGGTCGCCGTGCCCCATGACGCGCCGCAGAAGCGCGAGGCGCTGCGCAAACTGCTCCGTACCCAGACGAACGTAAAGAACGCCATCGTCTTCGCCAACCGCAAGACACCGTGGCGCTTCTGGAAAAGTCGCTCAAGACGCACGGCTTCAACGCCGGCGCGCTGCACGGCGACATGGACCAGTCGGCCCGCCTCAAGATGCTCTTGGCCTTCCGCAACAACGAGATCACCTATCTGATCGCTTCCGACGTGGCGGCGCGCGGCCTCGACATTCCCGATGTCAGCCATGTGTTCAATTACGACGTGCCGATCCACGCCGAGGATTACGTGCACCGCATCGGCCGCACCGGCCGCGCGGGCCGCGAGGGCCACGCCTTCACCATGGCCTGCCGCGAGGATGCCAAGCACCTCAAGGCCATCGAGGCCCTGATCAAGATGGACATCGAGTGGTTCGATATCGGCACGGTCGAGGCGAGCGAGAGCGAGGCGGAAGCCCCGCGTGAACGCCATGGTCGCCACGAGCGCAAGCCGCGCCGCGAGGGGCGGCATGAGCGCACCGAGCGCCCTGCTCCCGCCGCCACGCAGCCATCACCGCCGCGCGCCGAACAGCCGGCGCCGCAGCAGCATCGCGAGCATCGCGCCGAGCGCCCCGTCCATGAGCCCCGCGCCGAAAGACCCGCCCATCAGCCGCGCCCCGAACGCGCCCACACACCGCACGCCCCCAAGCCCGACAAGAACCCGCCGCGCTCCTTACCGGACGCGCCCGATCACCACGGCTTCCATAAGGATAACATGCCGGCGTTTCTGATGCGGCCGGTGAAGACGGC
>JANMQL010000347.1:0-3739 GCA_031370475.1 Hyphomicrobiales bacterium
GCCCATTCGACGGTGCCGTGGCCGCCTTCCTTCTCGACGCGGCCTGAGAAGATATCGTCGACGACGCGGGGCAAGCCCTCGATGCGCTCGGCCAAAAAATCCTTGAGGCCGCCGGGGAAATGCAACACCGCCTCTTGCGGCGTCTCCTCATCCTTGATGTGGGAGGGATGGCAGCGCCAGCGGATTTCGACGCCGCCGAACAGATAGGATTTGGAGCGCGCCATGCGATAGAGGCGGGCGGCATTGAATTCGGTCGCCTTGCCGAAAATCTGCGGGTCCGGGTGGAAGCGGACGGAGGTGCCGCGGCGGTTCTGGATCTTGCCCAGGTTTTCGAGCCTGCCCCTGGGCTTGCCGCGGGCGAATTCCTGGCGGAAGAGCTGGGAGCCGCGCGCCACTTCGACCACCACGTGATCGGAGAGCGCGTTGACCACCGAGACGCCGACGCCGTGCAGGCCGCCTGACGTTTCATAGGCGCCCGAGTCGAATTTGCCGCCGGAATGCAGCGTCGTCATGATCACTTCGAGGGCGGACTTGTCCTTGAACTTGGGGTGCGGATCGATCGGAATGCCGCGGCCGTTGTCGACGACGGTGAGGTAACCGTCCTCGGCATAGGTCACCTCGATCCATGAGGCATGGCCGGAGACCGCCTCGTCCATGGCATTGTCCATGACCTCGGCGAAGAGATGGTGCAGGGCCTTCTCGTCGGTGCCGCCGATATACATGCCGGGGCGGCGGCGCACCGGCTCGAGCCCCTCCAGCACCTCGATGTCGGCGGCGGTATAGCTGTCCTCGCCGCGCGATTTGGCGGATTTGGATTTGGGCCTCTGCTGCTCGGGCAGATCGTCGAACAGGTCTTTGGTCTTGGCCATCGGGTCTCGCTTGCGAATCGGTGGCGGCGAGTATGGCGAGAGCGGCCTTAAAGCTCAAATCAGGCGGGAAACTTGATTTTGATGCCGGCCAGCAGCCGCCCCGCCATGCCGCCCGACTGCGGCACGCGGCGGGGATCGAAGGGAATGCCGCTCTCCGGCATGACGAAGGCGGGAGCGGCGGGCAGCCCGGCCAGGGTTTCGGCGAACAGCTTCTCCGAGCGCGTCGCGGCGATGCCGAAGGCGACGATAAGGCCGAGAGCGATGCGGAAGCTGCGGTACATGGGGCAATTCCCTTGAATTGCCGCCAGATTGCACGCGTCTGCCTGTATGCAATCTGAGCGCCGCCTTCATCGGCCATTCATGTGCACAGGCCCGAACGCTTGCTTGACATTCGGACCGCGCCATTGTTTCCTGTCAGAAAATAAAGTTGCCTCGCAAGCAAGAAGTGGCAACGGGGCGGGCGCGCGTCTTGCGGGGAAATAGAACCGCGCCCTTGGAGGGAAATAAATGTCCGACCTCAATCAACGCATTGAGGCCATGTACCGTGGCGACGTGCGCGGTGCGTGGATCCTCGTGGCGCTCCTGTGGATCGCCATACTCTTCGTGCTGATCATGTCATGGCCCTATATCCCCGACGCCGGGGTGAAGACCATCGTGCTGCTCTCGGCCGCCGCGGTGCTGATCTTCAACACGGCTTCCATCTACGCGATGGTGACGCACTACGCCGAGGACAAGGAGTTCATCTATGGCCTCGACATCAAGAATCTCGATGCCATGCACGGCCAGAAGAAATAGGGGGGCGAGGGGACAATGGCAAAATACACCGCACCGGAACAATCCAAGGCGATGCAGTTCGTCGACATCATCTTCCTGCTCATCGCCATTTTCGTGGCTCTCTGGCTGCCGCTCAAGATGGGCTTCGCCGGCGCCGCCAAGAGCATCGACGTCATCGAAAATCCGACCTGGGACACCCTCAAGCAGACGCCGGGCCAGGTGGCCCAGTGGGAAAAGCTCGGCTACGACGTGACCAAGGCCCACGACGTCATCCAGAACCACTTCAACTACGACATCAACTGGACGACGCTGATCCTGATGGCCGCGGTGCTGGTCGGTTATTTCGTGTTCCTGTTCAAGGCCTCGGACCGCGAATACCGCGAAGTGATTTCCGAAAAATTCGACGGCGGCAAGTGAGGGAGATGACATCATGTGGTCACTGATAGCCAACGGCTCGTGGGTCATCTCGGCAATCCTCGCCGTGTGGATGCTGTGGGACTGGTACAAGACCGACACAACGTATTCGGAAGCGGAGCTGACATCCTCGCGCGAAGGCGAGATCGAAGCCGTTGCCTAAAAACACAAGATTTGAGACGGGGAAAGCGAACATGGCTACCGCAGCTGCAACTTCCGCCGCGCCGATCCAGAAAATCTCGCTGTTGCGGGTGCTCGGCCCCGCTCATATCTGGGCGCTCGGCGTCGGCATCGTGCTGGTCGGCGAATTCACCGGTTGGAACTTCTCCGCCGACAAGGGCGGAACCCTTGCCGCCCTGATCGTCTGCTGGCTGGTCGGGCTGCTCTATACGTCCGTCGCCATGATCGACTCGGAGGTGACCTCGACGGTCGCCGCGGCGGGCGGTCAATATGCCCAGGCCAAGCACATCGTCGGGCCGCTCATGGCCTTCAACGTGGCGCTCTATCTGGTCTTCGCCTACACCATGCTGGAAGTCTCGGACGCCATCCTGGCCGGCGACCTGATCACCCAGGTGGCGACCGAGAACGGCGCGGTGGGGTTGAACCACAATCCGTTCCTGGTGCTGTGCATCGTCGTCCTGGTTTGGCTCAACTACCGCGGTGTGCTGATGACGCTCAACGTCAACTTCATCATCACCGCGCTGGCCTATGCCTCGATCGTCGTCCTGTTCTTCTCGGTGCAGCCGTGGAGCCAGGGCGTGGTCCTCAAGCTCGGCGAAATGGTGACGCCGGAAAACGCCCTGCCCTATGGCTGGATCGGCGTCATCGCCGCCTTCCAGTTCGGCATCTGGTACTATCTCGGCATCGAAGGCACCACCCAGGCGGCGGAAGAAGTGCGCTCGCCGGCCCGCTCGCTGCCCTACGGCACCATGGCCGGCATGATCACGCTGCTCATCGCCGCGGCGCTCACCTGGTATGTCTGCGCCAGCCTGCTGCCGTGGCAGCATTTGGGCGTCACCTACTTCCCGCTTTATGACGCGGCGGTGGTGACGGGCAGCCCGGCCCTGAAATTCTTGCTGTTCTGGGGCACGGTGCTGTCGGCGGTGGCCTCGGCCAACGGCTGCATCAACGACGCGGCACGGGCCTGGTTCTCGCTCGGACGCGACCGCTATCTGCCGACCTGGTTCTCGGCGGTGCATCCCAAATACCGCACGCCCTACCGCTCGCTTATATTCCTCATGCCGATCGCGCTGGCCTTCGCCTTCATCTCCGACCTCAACCAGGCGATCACCTTCTCGATCCTGTCGGGCGTGCTGCAATACACCTTCATGAGCATCAACATCATCATGTTCCGCAACAAGTGGCCGCTGGGCTCGATCCGGCGCGGCTATACGCATCCCTTCCACCCGTTGCCGGCGGTGGTGCTGTTCGTGCTCTGCGTCGTCACCTTCTTCGCGATCTTCCTCGGCTTCGGCTCGCAGCTGACGGCGATGGTGGTGTTCTACATCGTGGTGTCGCTGTGGTTCCACTTCTACCGCTACCGGTATGTGCGGCGCGGCGACCAGTTCACCATGCCGTGGCCCAAGCCCAAGGGCTACTGAGCGGATCGACAAACTTCTATGGCCCGCCCGCGTGGCGGGCCATATGCTTGTGCATGGTCATGTGGAACGCAATTCTCGGCA
>JANMQL010000357.1:0-13580 GCA_031370475.1 Hyphomicrobiales bacterium
CCATCAAGCAGGCGTTTAGGCAAGGACATTGGATGCTCCGTTAGTCTCGGACGACCAGCCTTAACTACTTCACCGCACCCGCCGTCAAGCCCTTGACGATGTAGCGTTCGAGGAAAATGCCGATCAGGACGAGGGGCGCGATGGCGGCGGTCGACAGCGCCGCCATCGACCACCAGTTGATGCCCTGGGAGCCGGTCTGGCTGGCGACCATCACGGGAAGCGTTTTGGCGTCGGTGCTGGTGAGAAGCGCGGCAAAGAAATATTCGTTCCAGCACAGCACCACCGAGAGAATGAAAGCCGCCACCATGCCGGGAAGGGCGATGGGCAGGACGATCCGCAGGAAGGCGCCCCAGACGGAGCAGCCGTCGACGAGGGCCGCCTGTTCGAGCTCGATTGGGATGGTCTCGAACTGGTCGCGCATGATCCAGATGACGATGGGCAGCACCATCAGCGTATAGACCAGGATCAGCCCGATCTTGGTATCGAGGAGGGCGAGCTCCTTGTAGAGAACCAGAAACGGCATGGCGAGCACGACGGGCGGCAGAATGAGCTGCGACAGGAAAAAGAAGGAAATATCCTTGTTGCGCATCCAGCCGAATTTGTAGTCGAAACGGCTCAGGCCGTAGGCGGCGAGCGAGCCAATGACCACGGCCAGCGCCGAAGCGCCGAGCGAGGCGACGATGCTGTTGCGGAAACGCAGCAGGAATTCCTCGCGCACCGTCGAGATCTGGCCGATCGAATCGGGCGACAGGCCGAGCGAACGCCAGCCCTTCCAGTCCGGATAGAAATCGACGAAGGGAATGAGATGGCCCTGGGTGACGTTGACCGCCGTCTTGAACGAGGTGGTGAGCGTCCAGTAGATGGGAAACAACGAAACGAAGGCCCACAGGATCAGCGCCGCGTAGATCAGCAGCTTGCCGGCAATGCGGGTGGGATCGTTGGCGGTCATGGTCAGGTGACCTTGCGCATCCAGCGGCCCGCGAGATTGAGCAGCAGGGTGACGAAAATAATGATGACGATCAGATAGACCTCGGCCACCATGGTGCCATAGCCGACATTGGAGCGGTCGCGGTATTCGCGGAAGATGAAGCTCGACACCGTGTCGGTGGCGCCGCCCGGTCCGCCGGAAGTGGTGTTGATGACGATGTCGGCGAGCTTCAATTGGAATATTATGCGCAGCACGATCGCCGTGACGCTGACCGGTAGCATCAGCGGAAAGGTGATCTGCCAGAAGGATTGCCAAGGACTGGCGCCGTCGACCTTGGCGGCTTCCTGCACTTCCTTGGAAAGCGCCTGAAGGCCAGCCAGCAGCAGGATCATGATGAAGGGAATCCATACCCAGGCATCCATGGCGGCGATGGAGATGCGGGCGATCCATGGCGAGGTAAAGAAGGCGGGACTATCCCAGCCGAGATGGCGGGCAAGGGTCGCCACCGGGCCGAAGCGGAATTCCATCATCGACTTGCCGATCATCCAGCTCACCGCCACGGGACTGAGCATGAAGGGTAGGAGGAAGGCGACGCGGAAGAATTTGCGTGCCCGGATTTCGGCATTGAGCAGAAGCGCCAAGCCGAAGGCGATCACATATTGGACCAGCACGCCCAGGACATAGAAGACCATGTTGGCGAGCGCATTCCAGAAATAGGCGTCATTGATCAGGGCACGGACATTATCGAGGCCGTTGAAGCGGCGGCCGGCGAAGGAGGCCAGGTTCCAGTCGGTGAAGGCGATGTAGAGTCCGAAGAAGGTTGGGAAGATCACCATGGCGACAGTGAACAGCACGGCGGGCAGGATGAACAAAGCGCGGTGGCCGGCCTCGCCGCGGATCAGCACCTGGGCCCAGCCCATGGCCGCACCCCACAACAGAAAAGCATAGAGCGACGGGCGCCAGGTTTCGAAGCCCGAAGCGGTGAGGTCGAGGGCGTAGAGGAGCTGGAAAAGGATGACGGCCGCGAGACCGAGCGAGGCGGCGGCGGCGACGACGCGGCCGGCGGTTGCCCGCCGGCTGGTCGCTATTTTGTTATCGATCGTCAAATCCGGCACCACCAGACCCCCACCCCTAACCCCTCCCCACAAGGGGGGAGGGGGATAGGCGGTGTTACATGCCGAGCGAGGCCTTGTAGAGGGCGATCTGACTGTCGCGGCCGATCTGGTCGGTGATCTTCTCCCAGGCCGCGGCGATGGCGTCGGCACCGGCTTGCGCCGTCGCCCCGCCCGAATAGATCTTCTGCAGTTCGTCCTCGGCCACGCTGTAGTACTGGAAGATGCCCGGAATGCGCGGTTCGATGGCCGCATTCGGGTGGTTGTAGGAGTTGGCTTCGGAGTTGAGGTACGAGGTGATGAACGCCTCGTCGTAGCCGGCGGCCACCCATTCGGGAATGTTGAAGTGGCTGTTGCGGTAGGGCTGGAAGCCCGACGGATAGGCCGCCGTCCACAGCGAAATGTCCTTGCCGCCGAGATGGGCCGCCGCACTCCAAGCCGCCTTCTGCTTGACCGGATCGCCGTCGACGCGGGCCATGACATAAACGCCCCAGCCGATATAGGCCATGTTGGGCGCAAAGTTCGGGCCGCTCGCAAGCGTGTCCCACTGTCCGGTCTTGGAGTTGTAGACATCGTCCGAGCCGGGCAGGATCGAGAAGCCGACGACATCGCCGATGACCGAGCCGTCGCTGGTCTTGGCCATCGAGCCCACGTCGCCCCACCAGGCCAGCATCGAGCCGGTACCGGCGAGGAACTGCTGGAACGCCGTGGTGCCGGGATCGGCATTGAGCTGATCGGCGGGTTCCGACGGTAGCACATCAATCACGTCCTGGATGGCGCGCACCCAGGCCGGATTGTTGACCCTCGGCTTCATGGTGTCGACATCGAACAACCAGGCCTTGTCGTCGGGATGCTTGGCATAGGCGCTTGCCCGGCTGCCGAGGAAATAGAAGGCGAAGCCGCCCCAGCCCTTGGTCGGATCGAGATAGCCATAGGCATCCTGGCCGGCGATTTTCTTGCCTTTGAGGAACTTGGTGACTTCCTGGACCTTCTGCCAGGTGTTCGGCACGCCCCAGTCGCCCGCGTGGCCTTCGGCCTTCCAGGCCGCCGCCAGGTCGGCGTCGGTGAAGACGTCGGTGCGGTAGTTGAAGGTGTGGCAGTCGCCGTCGATGGAGATGCGATAGGTCTTGCCACCCCAGGTTCCGACCGGCGCCTTGAGGTAGCCGACATAGTCGTCCATATCGATCTGCGTCTTGACCCAATCCGGCATTTCGGAAGCCAGGCCCTTGCCGCAGACGTCGCCTTCGAAGGGAGAGCCCATTTCGATGATGTCGAAGTCCACCGTGCCGGTGGCGATCGACTGCTGCAGGCGCGCGTTGTAGTCGGCCTGGGCGAGGTCGATCCAGTTGATCTTGGCACCGGTGTAGGCCTCCCACGGTTTGAGGAAGCCGCGGAACAGCAGGTTGTGAAGGTTCTGGTTGTTGAGGCCCATGAAGGTCAACTCAACGCCGGCGAATTCGCCTTGCTTGACGTTTTCCTTGGTGGGTCCAAGGGTCAGTTCACCGACTTTCTGCCAATCGGCATCGGTGGGCGAGCCCTTGCCGACACCCGGAATCTGCAGCATCTGGGCGCGCAGATCGCTTTGCGCCTGGGCCGGACGCGACAGCATGCCGAGGCCGCCTGCGGCACCAAGCGCGGAGACGGCGGCGGCACCCTTGAGCAGGGAGCGCCGGTTCAGCGCCGTGAGCCGGTTGTATTGTTGTACTTTCATCGCAATAACCTCCCGAATGACATTTTTTCTCACCGCCTCTCAACCGTGGAGGTTGCGTTCGCGCGGTTGACCGCGGGGGCGCAATTTCGACAGGTGACAAAGGCTGGCGAGACTATGCAACAGCCTTGGCGGATGTCAACAAGATGTGGGCGTTCAAGGCCTTGCGGCGAGCAGCGCCTCAATTTCGGCGAGCCGCGGCATGGCGGGCGCGGTGCCAAGGCGTGTAACCGAGATGCCGGCGGCGGCGCAGCCGAAGCGGGCGGCGGCCTCGGGATCGAGCCCGCGGGCCAGCGCCGCGGCAAAGCCGCCATTGAAGGCATCGCCCGCCCCCGTCGTCTCGACCACCGGGCCTGCCATGAAGGCGGGGATCAGGGTCGAGCGGGTCCTGGTGTGAAGAAGTGCCCCGGCCTCGCCGAGCGTGATCAGCGCCGCCCCCGCCCCTCTCGACAGAAAGACATCGCCCGCCTTGCGTACATCGGCGATGGAGGCGACGGACACGTTGGTCAGATAAGCCGCTTCGGTCTCGTTCGGAGTCACGTAATCGCAAAGGCCATAAAGCGCATCGTCGACGGGTTCGGCCGGGGCCGGATTGAAGACGGTGATGACGCCGGCTGCCTTGGCGATTTCGAGGCCACGCCGCGCCGCCGCCACGGGCTGTTCGAGCTGGGTGATGAATACGGCGGCATCGCGGATGGCATCGCCGGCCTTGTCCACGTCCCCGACACCAATCGATGCGGCGGCGCCGGCCACGACGATGATGGCGTTGTCTCCGGTCTTGTCGTTGACATAGATGAAAGCGGCGCCGGTCGGTAGATCCGCCACCTCCTCCACCCGCGTGGCGATGTCTTCCTTGCGCCAGGTTTCGAGAGCGATGGCGCCGAATTCGTCCTTGCCGATTTTCGAGATGAAGGTGACGGCTGCGCCGGCCCGGGCCGCGGCCACCGCCTGGTTGGCGCCCTTGCCGCCGGGACCCATCTTGAAGGCGGAGCCGGCGATGGTTTCGCCGATGGCCGGCATACGGGCGGCACGAAAGGCGAGATCGGCGACAAAGATGCCGAGGACGGCGACGCCGTGTTTGGCCGCCATGTCAGTTGAGCCTCTGCCCGGATGTCTCATCAAAGAGATGCACGGCGGCGGGATCGGGGCGAATGGGCAGCTTGTCGCCGGGCCTGGCGGCGATGCGCTCGCGGAACACGCCGACGATCTTGTGGGGGCCGAGCCTGGCGAAAACCTGGGTTTCCGAGCCGGTCGGCTCGATCACGGCGACGTCGGCTTTCATGTCGCGGCCGCCAAGCGAGAAATGTTCCGGCCTGATCCCATAGATGGCGGGCCTTCCGTCCGAACCGCGCGGGGCGGTGGCCAAGGGAAGGGTAACGCCGCCGTCGCTGAGAAAAGCGGGCTTGCCCTTGGCCCGGATCACGCCCTTGATCAGGTTCATGGAGGGCGACCCGATGAAGCCGGCCACGAACAGATTGGCGGGGCGGTCGTAGAGTTCGAGCGGCGTTCCGACCTGCTCGACCACGCCGGCATTCATCACCACGATGCGGTCGGCCATGGTCATGGCCTCGACCTGGTCGTGGGTGACATAGACGGTGGTGGTTTTGAGGCGCTGGTGCAATTCCTTGATCTCGGCCCGCATCTGCACCCTGAGCTTGGCATCGAGATTGGACAAGGGCTCGTCGAACAGGAACACTTTTGGATCGCGGACGATGGCCCGGCCCATGGCGACACGCTGGCGCTGGCCGCCGGAAAGCTGGCGCGGATAGCGGCCGAGATAGGGCATGAGGTCGAGAATTTCGGCGGCGCGGCGCACTCTTGCTTCGATTTCAGCCTTCGGCGCATGGCGGAGCTTCAAGGCAAAACCCATGTTCTCGGCCACCGTCTTGTGCGGATAGAGCGCATAGGTCTGGAACACCATGGCGATGTCGCGGTCCTTGGGCGGCAGGTCGTTGACCACCCGGTCGCCGATTTTGATGTCGCCGGCGGTGATCGGCTCAAGCCCGGCGATCATGCGCAGCAGCGTCGATTTTCCGCAGCCCGACGGCCCCACCAGAATGACGAACTCGCCGTCGCCGATGCCGATCGACACGCCGTGGATCACTTCCTGGGCACCATAGGACTTGCGCACGCCGACAACGTCTACCGAAGCCATTCCAGATTCCCCCGCCAAGCCGGACCGGCGGGAAGCTATTGCATCGCCGCGCCCCGGTCGAGGGGGTCTGGCGCCTTAAGTCTCCGGGCGCGGGCGGCGGGGTTTGGGGGCGAAGATTTCGGAACGGCTCGATGACATGGCGGTGATCGGCCTGGCCATGAGGCCGGCTTCCTGCTCGAAGATGCGCGCCGAGGAACTGTCGAGGGCCTGGCTCACCATGACCTTGCCGGTTGTCGGATAATAACGCAGCCGCCGCGGCAGGATGCCGCGCAGGTCGCGGGCGGCAACCTTGAATCCCTCGCGGTCGAGGTAACTTTCGACAAAATCGGCATTGCGGTTGCCGACGTCCGCCGACGATCCGATCTTGAGGCTGGCGCCGCCGAAAATCTTGAACTCCAACCGGTCGCGGCGGCCGCCATGGGCCATGATGGCGTTGATCAGGCGCTCGATCGAGTAGCTGCCGTAGCGCAGCTCGCGGCTGGCCCCGACGTCCCTGCCCTTGCCCGGTTCGGGCAGGAGAAAATGATTCATGCCGCCGAAGCGGATATCGGGATCGCGCACGCACACGGCGATGCAGGAGCCGAGCACGGTGGTGATGATCTCGTTGGGATTGGCGGAGGTGTAGAAATCGCCCTGGAACACCCAGACCATGGTGGCGTTGAGGCGGGTGTCGAAAAAGAAGCGGCGCCGGTCGGCCGGCAGATCGAATGGATCGGCGGGTTGCGTCGGAGCGGTGGGGTTCATGATGCTTTCATGTCCTTGGATTTCCGCGCGGCGCGGGCCTGTTCGAGGATGTAGGCGGCGATGCCGTCGAGGGCGACCTGGCGTTCGGCGGCGCCGATCGTCATGGCCGCCTTGGGCATGCCGTAGATGAGGCTCGAGGCTTCGTCCTGGCAGGCGGTCGAGGCGCCGGCATTGCGCATGCGGCGCAGGCCCTCGGCGCCGTCGCGGCCCATGCCTGTCATGAGTAGGCCGACGGCATCGGCGCGGGCTTCGGCGGCGCAGGAATCGAACAAGACATCGACCGAGGGAATGTGGCCGTTGACTAGCGCACCGCCGGCGAGGCGGCATTGATAGAAGCCGCCGGACTTGGATATGCTCAGATGCCGGTCGCCGGGGGCAATATAGACGTGACCGGGAATGATCCGGGCATTGTCCTCGGCCTCAGACACTTTCATGGCGCACAACCCGTCAAGGCGGCGGGCGAAGAGAGTGGTGAAGCCCGGCGGCATGTGCTGGGCAATGAGGATCGGCGGGCCGTCGGCGGGAAGGGCGGCCAGCACCTCGCGCAAAGCCGCCACCCCGCCGGTCGAGGCGCCGATGGCGACGAGGCGGTTGCTACCGCGGAAGCCGGATTTGGCGCGCGACGGGCGCTGCGGGGCAAGCCGGCCGTGAACGATGGCGCGGGCGGCGGCCTTGACCTTCGACGTCACCTCTTCCTGGATGGCGGCAAGGCCCTGGGCGAGATCAAGGGCGGGCTTGGCGATGAAATCGACGGCCCCCATTTCCAGCGCCTGCAAAGTGACGTCGGCATCCTTCTGGGTGAGGGAAGAGACCATCACCACCGGCATGGGCCGGAGCCGCATCAGCCGCTCGAGGAAGGCGAGCCCGTCGAGATTGGGCATTTCGATGTCGAGGGTGAGGACGTCCGGGTTGAGCTCCTTGATTTTCTCCCGCGCCAGCAAGGGATCGGCGGCAGTGCCGACCACTTCGATTTCCGGATCGGCGCCGAGCAATTCGGTGAGAACCTTACGGATCAGCGCCGAGTCGTCGATCACCAGGACCTTGATCCGCTTGCGGGGAGTATGGGTGGCGGCGGCGGTCATGCGATTTTCCGGTAGATGCTCTGGCCAATGGCACGGAAGCGCTCGGTGACGCGGAAGAGGGATTCCGAATGGCCGATGTAGAGAAAACCGCCAGGCACCAGTATATTGGCGAAGCGGTCGAACAGGCGAGTCTGGGCCGTTTTGTCGAAATAGATCACCACATTGCGGCAGAAGACGGCGTCGAAGGGCCCTTTCATCGGCCAGGCGTTATGAAGATTGAGCGGCCGGAAGGCGACGAGGCCGCGCAGGGCCGCCAGGGCGCGAAATTGATTGGGATGGCCGGGCGCGGCCTGGAAGAAAACGTTGCGCAGGCCATGGGGAATGGCGGCAAGCTCATGGGCAGCATAGATGCCGCGCTCGGCGCGGGCCAAAATCTCGGTGTCGATGTCGGTGGCGAGAATCCGGGCATCGAACCGGTCGAGATCGGGCACGGCGCGGAGCAGCGTCATGGCGATGGAATAGGGTTCCTGGCCCGAGGAACAGCCGGCCGACCAGATGCGCAGCCGCTTTGCTTGGGCAGCGCCGGAATTCATCATAGCTGGAATCGCGGTCGCGGCGAGATGATCGAAATGGTGGTTTTCGCGGAAGAAGTCGGTCTTGTTGGTGGTCAGCGCGTTGATCATGTGCTGCATTTCGCCTTCGCCCTCCGGGCCGGAGAGCAGCGCGCAATAATCGTCGAAATCCGCGAAGCCCAAACTCGCGACGCGGCGCGTCAGGCGGCGATAGACCATGTTGCGTTTGTGATCGGCGAGCGTGATGCCGGCTTTTTCCAGCGCCAGCTTGCGAATGACATTGAAATTGCGCAGCGACAGCGGCAGATCGGCGCCGGGCGGACCCATCTCGATCGGCAATATGGGTCGCGGTGCAGTCGGTGGCATTAATTCTGCTTCTCACAAAATAGGCACGGCAGGGCGCCCTCCCCCCGTTTCCGGAGAGAGGGCGGCTGATGTTTAGAACTCCTTCCAGTCGCCGGCCGGCGCTGCGGCGGTCGCAGTGGCGGCACCGGCGGAAGACCGGGAGGGCAAACGGGCCGACATTTTCTGGGCCAGCATGTTGAGCTTCTGGTGCACCTGGTTGGGTTCGTGATGGGCAGGCGCAGGCTTCGGCGCCGGGACATAGGCGGCAGGGGCCGCCTGTTCGCCGGTCTTGAAGAAGGAAACCGCCTGCCTGAGCTCGTCGACCTGGGACTGGGCCGAGTGCAGGGCGGCATTGGTCTCCTCGACGAGCGCCGCGTTCTGCTGGGTCATCTCGTCCATGTTGGCGACCGCCTTCGACACCTGATCGATGCCGGAGGACTGCTCCTGGCTGGCGGCGGCGATCTCCGAGACGATGTCGGCCACCTTCCTGACCGAGGTGACGATCTCGGTCAACGAGGTGCCGGCCTGCTTGACCAGTTCCACGCCGTCCTTGACGCTCGAGTCGGTGTTGACGATCAGCGCCTTGATGTCCTTGGACGCCTGGCTCGAACGTTGAGCCAGGGCCCGGACTTCATTGGCGACCACCGCGAAGCCGCGGCCGGCATCCCCGGCGCGGGCTGCTTCCACCGCGGCGTTGAGGGCCAGAATGTTGGTCTGGAAGGCGATCTCCTGAATGAGACCGACAATGTCGCTGACCTGGCGCGAGGACTGCTCGATCCTGTCCATGGCGGCAACGGCGCGGGTGGCGATCTCGCCGCCGCCCGCCGCAAGCTGCCGTGCCGCGGCGGCCAGCTGATTGGCCTCCTGGGCATTGCCGGCATTCTGGCGGACCGTCGCAGACAACTCTTCCATCGAGGCCGCCGTCTCTTCCAGGGACGAAGCCTGCTGCTCGGTGCGCCCCGACAGGTCCGCCACGCCGGAGCCGATCTCGCGGGTGGCGCCCTGCACCGCCGCGCTGGCCCCGCCGATGCGGCCGGCAATCGAGCGGATCTGGTCAGCCATGGAGTTGGCATCGGTCTTGAGCTGCAGGAAGCTGCCCTTGAAGCTGCCTTCGACGCGCTGGGTGAGATCGCCCTTGGCCAGCGCCGACATCATGCCGACGGTCTGCGCCAGGCCGCGTTCCACGGTCTCGGTGAGATCGTTGATGCCCTTGCTCAAGTCGCGCAGGAAGCCCTGCTTGCCGGCGAGTTCGAGGCGCCGGGCGAAGTCGCCCTCGCCGGCGGCGTGAACGATGCCGGCGATGTCGCGCTCGGTCGCCAGTTGCGCCGTCATGTCCTTCCATTCGACGGCCGTGCCGAGGGCCTCGCCGAGGCTGTTGCGCGCCGGCGTCAAGACCAGATCGAAGGTGCGGACGCCCAAGACCAGGCGCTCGTCGCGCGCCGCACCGGCAGCGCCCGACAGGGCGTTGCCGAACATGGCGAGGCTACTGCCGATGATCCTATTTGCATCGAACTGCGGCAGGGCCTTGCGCATGTCGGCTTCGGCGGCATGGAACATGTCCTGGGCCGCTTTGTTGAGAGCGATGACCTTGCCCCCGGTATCGGCCAGCATGAAGGGGGCCGAGGCCACTTCCAGCGCCGCCTGGGTGCGGGTCGCCTGGGCGGTGTTCTCGTGGAAGGAGGAGAGAATGCGGGCCAGCTGGCCGATCTCGTCCTTCTGGTTCTGCGACGGAATGGCGATGTTCTGGTGGCCGGCGGCGACCTTCTTGAACACATCGGTGATCGCCCGGATCGGACGCACGATGCTGCGGCCCACCAGGAAGGCGATCAGCAGCAGAAAGCCGCACACCAACGCGGCGGTCCAGCCGGCAATCTCGCGGGTCCATTCGCGCGCCGCCTCTACGGCGTCATCGGTGGCCTTGAGTTTCTGCTCGGTCCATTTGTCGATGGGTTCGACGAGCGGCTCGACTTCTTCAAAGATCGCGATCTGCTCGGAAAGCAGCTTGTCGCGCTCGGAATCGACCTCAAGGAAACTTGACACATCATTGCGATATTGCGCGAAAAGCGATTCAACTCTTTCCCTCAACTCCGGCGCAGCGGTGCTGCCTAAAAGAAGTCCATGAACTTCGTCACGTGCCTTGTCGAGTTCGCCAATTGAATTGATCCGCTCATCCCCTATCGTATTCAAAGTCGCCATATCGGTCGATTCATAATGAAATATCAAGCCGCTGGAGATTTTCAGCATGGCTGCCCGAACTCTCGACGCCACATTGTCGGTGCCAAGGTCTTGCACGGCCTGGTTCAAAGCCGCGGCACTCTTGCCGAGCGCGTCCATGTAGCCTTCGGTGCCTTCGATACCGATCTTCTTCTGAAGCTCAACGACCTGGTTAAATTTTTCGATATACGCGGGCAGTAGTTTCTGCAATTTGCCGACGGGTTCGGCAATTGTAGGGTCAATTTCATTTTTCAGGGCCTCCGCCAAACTCCCGGTGGCGGATTTCGCGGCTTCGTTGAACTTGTCGGCTGGCTCCTGCGTCAGGAGATGCAGAAATTCTCCAGTCTCCAGGCCCATTTTTGTAATGTTAACATCGATGTTGTCGAAATCCGTTTTGATGTCGTCAAAGGTGCTGGCGCTTTCGAAGGCGGATGAGATCGACTGTTCGCCTTGCAGGTAGACGGCGCCGAGAATGGCGATGCCGAAAATCGGCGTGGCACTCAATATTACGATGCGGACGCTGATTTTAAGATTGTTCATGAAGCTTAACATGGCGGCCCTCCTCAGGCGGCGGTTGCGGAGTTGGTGAGTGATTCCGGCGGCGGAGCCTGCTCCACCGCGCGCATGGCCGCGTTGACGGCTTCGGCGCTGCTGTCGAGCAGCCGGTCGAGAGCGACGATGGCCAGCATCTGCTCACCCTGGGTAATGAGGCCGTCAAGCAGCGGGCTTTGCGATTGGCCCGCCGTCTCGGGGATGGCCGCGATGTCCTCGCGCTTCACCGTCAGAATGTCGGAGACGCTGTCGACCAGGAGTCCGTGCAGGCGGTCGCCGATGGCGACGACAACCACCACATGGGAAGGCGTCGGCTCGATCAGGCCCTGGCCGAAGCGCGAGCGCAGATCGATGATCGGCACGATGATGCCGCGCAGATTGATCACCCCGCGCATGAACGCGACGGTGTTGGGAAGCTCCGTCACCCCGGTCCAGTTGCGGATTTCGCGCACCGACATGATGTCGATGCAGTAGTGGTGGTCGCCGATGGTGAAGGCGACGCATTGGAAGGTCCCCGCGGCGGCGCCCTCGAAGGAATAGGAGGAACCCGCCGTGGGTTCTTTAAGCATGGGTCTTGCGGTCATTGCGCCGTTTCCTATGCGATCCGCCGCGCCGGCTCGGAATTCAAATTGGCGGCTTGGTTGAGGGGGAACCGTCCGAACCGGCGGTTCCGGTGTAAATCGAGCAATTCGGAGAGGACGAGGATCAGGGCCACTTGGCCGTCGCCCAGCACCGTGGCGCCGGCGAGGCCGGCGATGGGATCGAGATTTTCGCGCAGGCTCTTGATCACCACCTGCTGCTGGCCGGCGATCTCGTCGACGGCGATGCCGATGGTGTTGCCGTCCTCGTCGTCGACGACGATGATCAGGGGATTGTCCGGGAAGGCGGCGCCGGAGATGTTGAAGACCGCACCCAGGCGGACGAGCGGGATATAGGTGTCGCGGAAATGCAAGACTTCGCCGTGCTCGGGCAGGCTGTTCACCTGGCCGGGCCTGGCCTGCAGGCATTCAATGATGTTGGGCAGCGGGATGACATAATCGTTGCGGCCGGCCTTGACGATCATGCCGGGGAGAATGGCAAGCGTGAGCGGCAGGGTGATCGCCATCTTCGAGCCGCGGCCCGATTCCGAGCGGAAGGAGACGCGGCCGCCGAGCTTCTGGATGTTGCGCTTGACCACATCCATGCCGACGCCGCGGCCGGAAATATCGGTGACCTTGTCAGCGGTGGAAAAACCCGGGAGGAAGATCAGATTGGTGATCTCGTCGTCGCTCAGGTCGGCGTCGGCGGGAATGAGCTTGCGCTCCACCGCCTTGCGCCTGATGCGGTCGCGGTCAAGGCCGCGGCCGTCGTCGGCGATTTCGATGACAATCTGGCCGCCGCGCTGGCCGGCGCTGAGGCGGATGGTGCCTTGGGCCGGCTTGCCGGCGGTGATCCGTTCGGCGGGAGTCTCGATGCCGTGATCGGCGGCGTTGCGCACCATATGGAGCAGCGGATCGCCGAGCTCCTCGATCACCGTCTTGTCGATCTCGGTGTCCTCACCCGCGGTTTCGAGCTGGATCTTTTTGCCGGTGGCGGCGGCCAGCTCGCGCACCAGCCTGGGCATGCGGGCGAAGAGCGAGCCCACCGGCACGGCGCGTATCGCCATGACGCTGTCCTGCAATGTTTGGGTGAGCTGCAGGAGCTGGGATATTTCCTGGACGAGCTGGGGATGCGAAACAGCGAGTTTCTGGTCGGTCTGCTGGGAAATCATCGCCTGGACGATGGCGATTTCGCCCACCATGTTGACCAGCCGGTCGATGCGGTCGAGATCGACGCGGATCGAGGCGACCCGGCGATTCTGGCGGAGGGCGGTGGGCGCGGATTTGGCCGGAGCGGGGCCGGCAGGCGTGGCCTGGGCGGCAGTGGCGACGCCGATCGTCAGGTCGCAATCGGCTTCGACGAATTCGAAGACCCGGCGGACCGCCGCTTCGCCCGCTGCGGTCTCGAGCTCGAAACTCCAGGCGAGATAGGCCTGGGTGGGATCGAGACCGGCGAAATCCGGCAGGCGGGAGAGATCGGCGGTGACGGTGAGCTTGCCCAGTTCCTGCAATTGCCGGACGATGAGCAACGGTTCGTTGGCGCGGCGCAGGAGCTGCGGGTGGGGGCGGAAATCGATGCGATAGCGGACGGGACCGGAGGGAGCCTGCGACTCCTTCTCATTCTTGGTGGCGGGCGCGCGGTCGAGTCCG